>JAGWUF010000001.1 GCA_028868545.1 Lysobacteraceae bacterium
GTGGGCGGCATGCCCGGCGAGTTTCTGGATATCGAATACGCCAAGGGCGACCGCCTGTATGTGCCGGTGGCGCAGCTGGACCGCATCAGCCGCTACTCCGGTGCCAACCCCGATACCGCACCGCTGCACAACCTCGGCGGCGAACAGTGGGCGAAAGCGAAGAAGAAGGCCGCCGACAAGGTCCGCGACGTCGCCGCCGAACTGCTGGAAATCCAGGCCAAGCGGCAGGCGCGGCAGGGCCTGGCGATCGACGTGGATCGGGCGATGTACGAACCGTTCGCCGCCACCTTCCCGTTCGAGGAAACCCCCGACCAGCACGCCGCCATCGAAGCGGTGCTGCGCGACCTTGCCTCCTCGCAGCCGATGGACCGCGTGGTCTGCGGCGACGTCGGCTTCGGCAAGACCGAAGTCGCGGTGCGCGCCGCCTTCGCGTCGGCCAGCGCCGGCAAGCAGGTCGCGGTGCTGGTGCCCACCACCCTGCTGGCCGAGCAGCACTACCGCAACTTCCGCGACCGCTTCGCCGACTGGCCGCTGCGCGTCGAAGTGCTGTCACGCTTCAAGTCGAAGAAGGAAATCGAGGCGGAATTGCAGAAGCTGGCCGAGGGCAAGCTCGACGTGATCGTCGGCACCCACCGCCTGCTGCAGCCGGACGTGAAGTTCAGCGACCTGGGTCTGGTCATCGTCGACGAGGAACAGCGTTTCGGCGTGCGCCAGAAAGAGGCGCTGAAGAAGCTGCGCGCCAACGTGCACCTGCTCACGCTCACCGCCACGCCCATTCCGCGCACGCTGAACATGGCGATGAGCGGGCTGCGCGACCTGTCGATCATCGCCACGCCGCCGGCCAATCGGCTGGCGGTGCAGACCTTCGTCCACGTCTGGGACGATGCGCTGATCCGCGAAGCATTTCAGCGCGAACTGGCGCGCGGCGGGCAGGTGTATTTCCTGCACAACGACGTGGAAAGCATCGGCCGCATGCACGACGAATTGCAGGCGCTGGTGCCGGATGCACGCATCGGGATTGCGCATGGGCAGATGCACGAGCGCGAGCTGGAGCGGGTGATGCTGGACTTCCACAAACAGCGCACCAACGTGCTGCTGTGCTCGACCATCATCGAATCCGGCATCGACATCCCCAATGCCAACACCATCCTGATCAACCGCGCCGACAAGTTCGGGCTGGCGCAATTGCACCAGCTGCGCGGCCGCGTGGGCCGCAGCCACCATCGCGCCTACGCCTACCTGCTGGTGCCGGAGGGGCGCAGCATCACCCCGGATGCGAAGAAGCGGCTGGAGGCGATCAGCTCGATGGATGAACTGGGCGCCGGCTTCACTCTCGCCACCCACGATCTGGAAATCCGCGGCGCCGGCGAGCTGCTGGGCGAGGATCAGAGCGGACAGATGGCCGAAGTCGGCTTCAGCCTCTACACCGAGCTGCTGGAGCGCGCGGTCAAGTCGATCAAGCAGGGCAAGATCCCCGACGTGGACGACACCGACCGCTTCGGCGCCGACGTCGACCTGCACGTGCCGGCGCTGATCCCCGACGACTACCTGCCCGATCCGCACGCGCGGTTGACCCTGTACAAGCGCATCAGCGCCGCACGCGATGCCGATGCGCTGCGCGAGCTGCAGGTGGAGATGATCGACCGCTTCGGCCTGCTGCCGGACGCCACCAAGCATTTGTTCGCCACCGCCGAGTTGAAACTGGATGCGACGAAACTCGGCATCCGCAAGCTTGACCTTGGCGGCAGCGGCGGGCGCATGCAGTTCGTGGAAAAACCCGACGTCGACCCGATGGCACTGATCCGGCTGATCCAGAGCCAGCCCAAGCACTACCGCATGGACGGCCCGAGCAAGCTGCGCATCACCCTGGAACTGCCGGATGCGGCCACGCGTTTTGCCGCCGCGCGCGGATTGCTGATTGCCCTTGCCACGAGGCCGGCATGAGAATGGCCACACGCCTGCTGCCCTGGCTTGCCTGTCTGCTGCTGTGTGCCTGCAGCAGCACCCCGCCCCGCCCCGAGATCGCCGCCACGTACTACCTCGTTCGCCACGCGGAAAAAGCCCCGAACGCCGGTAACGACCCACCGTTGACCGCCGCTGGCACGGCCCGCGCCGAACGTTTGTCCGCCAGCCTGGCCCAAGTGCCCTTGCGCGCGATCTACAGCACCGCCACCACTCGCACCCGGCAAACCGCCGCGCCCACCGCGCACCTGCACCGGCTGGCCATCACCGACTACGACGCTGCCGACGCCGCTGCATTCGCCGCCTACCTGCGACACACCCATTCACACGATGCCGTGCTGGTGATCGGCCACAGCAATACCCTGCCGGCGCTGGCGCGCATGCTGTGCCAGTGCGCGGTGGAGGAGATGGATGAAGCCGTCTACGGTATTCGCTATACGGTGACCTACGATGGCAAGAGCCAGCCGCACCTGCAGGTCAGCCGCGACTGACTTCACGCCAACCAACGCTGCCTGGTGCAGGATGCTAGTACTCGCCCACGCCAGCAACGTGGTATATCCGCAACCATCCCGACCCGTGAGCTGCCCATGCCGCGCATCACCAGTCTCGTCGCGCTCGTGTTGTTGACCGGCTGCGCCAGCGCAGTGCCCGGCACGGCGTCCGCCCCGCCACCTGCCGCAGCCCCCGTCCAGCCCCCTGTCCGCCAAGGCGAGGCCACGCCCATGCACACCCTGACCCTTGGCCTCGGCGAACAACAAAAATTGCCCGATGGCAGCCGCCTGACCTACACCCGCTTGGTCAACGATTCCCGCTGCCCACCGGGCGTGCAATGCATCTGGGCCGGCAGCGCCGAAATCGAGCTGCGCTGGAACCCCGCCGGCAATGGCAAAGCCGTCACTTTCTCGCTGCATACCAACCCGCTGCAGGGCACCGGCCAGACCGACCGCACATTGGGCAAGCTGCACGTCACCTTGCAATCGCTGGCGCGCGGCATCGCGCCGAAGGCAACCTTGGCGGTCACGTCAGCACAGTGATGCCGTGGCTCGGATCGCCCTCCCGTCACATGGTCTGAAGCAGGAGAACAGCAGATGCGTGTTTCGATTGTCCACGCCAGCATCGGCACCACGCCGTATACGGTTGAACTTTCCGACAACCTCGGTCACCACTGGCTTGGTGACGAGCCGGAGGACGCGGGCGGCGCCAACGCCGGCCCCAGCCCCGAGCACCTGCTGCTGTCGGCACTGGGCACCTGCACGGCGGTGACCCTGACCATGTACGCACAGCGCAAGCAGTGGCCGCTCACAGGCGTGAAGGTGACACTCGCCTTCAACCCGGACGGCAAGCCGGCCGCCGGCACCGACATCCGCCGCCGGGTCGAATTGCTCGGCGAGCTCGACCCGGCGCAGCGTGAACGCCTGCTGCAGATCGCCAATGTCTGCCCGATCCACAAAGCACTGGTCGGCGAAGTCCGCATCGATACCGCACTGGCGTAAACCCGGCGCAAGGAGGTTGTCATGCCGCAGCAACCCATCGCGAAACCGCAACGCATCGCCGCCCGCGTCGCCGATGTCGGTGGCATGCCGGTGCGGCGTCTGCTGCCCACGCGTGAGCGGCGCACGGTCGGTGCCTGGTGCTTCCTCGACCACGCCGGGCCGGTCGCGTTCGAGGCCGGCGGCGGCATGCACGTCGGCCCGCATCCGCACATCGGCCTGCAGACATTCACCTGGTTGATCGAGGGCGAGCTGCTGCACAGCGACAGCCTCGGCAACCGCCAGTGGATCCGTCCCGGGCAGGTCAACGTGATGACCGCCGGCCACGGCATCAGCCACGCCGAGGAAGCCCCGGAAGATCGTGCCGGGCGCAGTCATGCGGTGCAACTCTGGATCGCCTTGCCCGATGGCCAGCGCGAATGCGCGCCGATGTTCCAGCATTGCCCGGAACTGCCGCGCATCGCGCGCGGCGGCTTCGCCATCACCGTGCTGGTCGGCGACTGGCTTGGCGCAACTGCGCCGGCGACCGTGTTCAGTCCGTTGCTCGGCGCGGATCTGCGCACCGACACCTCTGCCGCGACAACCCTGCCGCTGCACGCTGATTTCGAATACGCGGTGCTGTGCCTGGATGGCGAGCTCCGCATCGACGGCGAGGCGCTGGTGGCGGATACGCTGCTCTACCTCGGCCTGGGCCGCGACACGCTGCACATCGAAACCGCTGCCGCCGCACATCTTCTGCTGATCGGCGGCACGCCGTTCGCCGAAGACGTGCTGATCTGGTGGAACTTCGTCGGACGCACCACCGAAGACATGGTGCAGGCCACCCACGACTGGAACCATGGCGACCGCTTCGGCGAAGTGCCCGGCACCCGGCTGCAACGCCTGGCAGCCCCGGATGTGGCCGGCCTGCAGTTGCGCAAGGCAACGCCGACATAATCGGCCAGCAATGCGATCCGCACCGAACCAGACAACAAAAACCGCGCCGTAGCGCGGTTTCAGGGGTGTTGCGGGATGTTCCGGGTGGTGCAATTGGTGCCGGAGATAGGAATCGAACCTACGACCCCATCATTACGAATGACGTGCTCTACCAACTGAGCTACTCCGGCGTGGCCGGCGATTGTAGCGGTTGCCGGGTCACGGCGCCAGCTGGCGCAGTTCCTTGGGCAGGGCGAACACCATGCTTTCCGGCTCGCCGCGCAGCTCGCGCACGTCGCCGGCGCCCAGCGCATGCAGGCGCTCCAGCACGCCCTGCACCAGCACTTCGGGGGCCGATGCGCCAGCGGTCACGCCGATCCGCTGGTGGCTGGCGATCCAGGCCGGGTCGATCTGGCTGGCGTTGTCGATCAGCCACGCCGCCGCGCCTTCGCGCTCGGCCAGCTCGCGCAGGCGGTTGGAGTTTGAGCTGTTGGGCGAGCCGACCACCAGCACCGCATCGCAGCCGTCGCGCACCAGGTCGCGCACGGCGTCCTGACGATTCTGGGTGGCGTAGCAGATGTCGTCGTGCTTGGGCCCCTGGATGTTCGGGAAGCGGGCCCGCAGTGCGGCGATGATGTCGCGGGTGTCGTCCACGCTGAGCGTGGTCTGGGTGGTGTAGGCGCAGTTGTCGGGCTGCTTCAGCACCAGCGCGGCGACGTCGTCGATGTCTTCGACCAGATGGATCTGGCCGGCCTCGGCGTCCGCGCGCCACTGCCCCATCG
Organism: Lysobacteraceae bacterium; assembly: GCA_028868545.1. Classification (GTDB taxonomy): domain Bacteria; phylum Pseudomonadota; class Gammaproteobacteria; order Xanthomonadales; family Xanthomonadaceae; genus Thermomonas. The sequence goes on from JAGWUF010000001.1 coordinate 5,150, forward strand.
TGCCTTCCACCTCGGGGTGGCCGGCATGGCCGATCAGGACCATGTCGCGGCCGCGCCGGCTGGTGCGGCTGACTTCCAGGTGCACCTTGGTCACCAGCGGGCAGGTGGCGTCGAACACCTTCAGCCCGCGCCGCTCGGCCTCCGCGCGCACCGCCTGCGACACGCCGTGGGCGCTGAAGATGACGGTGGCGCCGTCCGGCACTTCATCGAGCTCTTCGACGAAGATCGCGCCGCGGCTTTTCAGGTCATCGACCACGAACTTGTTGTGCACCACTTCATGGCGCACGTAGATCGGTGCGCCGTAAACCTCAAGCGTGCGCTTGACGATCTCGATGGCGCGGTCGACGCCGGCACAGAAGCCGCGCGGGTTGGCGAGCATGACATCCATGCGGCGATTCTACCCTGCGGCCTTCGGCTTGCCGCCCAGCAGGCCGAACAAGGCAATCCCGATGGCGCCGCCCACCACCGCACAGTCGGCGATGTTGAACGCCGGCCAGTAATGCTGGCCGACGTGCCACTGGATGAAATCCACCACGTGGCCGTGCGTGAAGCGGTCGACCACGTTGCCGATCGCGCCGCCGATCACCAGCGCCAGCGGCAGCGCCTGCTTCCAGTCGCCGCGCCGGGTCTTCGCCAGCATCCACGCCATCAGCCCGCTGATGGCGAACGCCAGCACCATGAAGAAATACTTCTGCCAACCGCCGGCATCGGCGAGGAAGCTGAATGCCGCGCCGGTGTTGTAGGTGCGGTACCAGTTCCAGAAACCGTCGATGACCGGCACCGCGGTGTATTCCGGCAGCGACGCCAGCACCCAGGCTTTCGACCATTGGTCGAGGACGAGGACGAGGGCCGAAACAGCCAGCCAGACCAGCGCGTCGGGTTTGATCTTCCCCATCAGAACCACTGCCTCGTTTCGCCCGGCCCTTCCACGTTGCTCACGCAGCGCCCGCACAGCAGCGGGTGCGCGGCGTGCGCGCCGACGTCCTCGCGGTGATGCCAGCAGCGCACGCACTTGGGCTTGACGGTGGGCTGGGCGAACACGCCGATCGCGCCCTTCGCCTCCGTATCCGGCACCACCTTCACGTCGCCGCTGATCAGCAAGAAGCGCAACTCATCGACCAGCGGTGAAAGCCAGTTCTGGTCGGCCACGCCCACGCGCAGTTCGATTTCCGCTTCCAGCGCCGCGCCGATCTTGCCTTCGGCACGCAACGGCTCCAGCGCCTTGGTCACTTGCTCACGCAGCTCCAGCAGGCCATCGAAATCCTTGGCGGCCAGCGGCGCGTCGTCCGGCAGGGCCACCAGCCCTTCGTACCAGGTTGCCAACAACACGTTGCCCGCATGTGCGCCCGGCAGATAGGACCACACCTCGTCGGCGGTGAAGCTCAGGATCGGTGCGATCCAGCGGGCGAAGGCTTCGGCGATGTGGTACATCGCGCTCTGCGCACTGCGCCGGCCCGGTGCATCTTCCTGCATCGTGTACAGACGGTCCTTGGTGACGTCCAGGTACAGCGAGCCCAGGTCGACACTGCAGAAGTTCATCAGCGCCTGCACCACCGCGGCGAAGTCGTAGTTCGCGTAGGCGGCCTTGATCGCTTCCTGCACGCCGTGGGCGCGGTGCACGATGAAACGATCCAGCGCCACCATCGCATCGGTTGCCACCAGATGCCGCGCCGGGTCGAAGCCGTGCAAATTGCCCAGCAAGAAGCGCGCGGTGTTGCGGATGCGGCGGTAGGCATCGGCATTGCGCTTGAGGATTTCCTGCGACAGCGACATCTCGTTGCTGTAGTCGGTGGAGGCGATCCACAGGCGCAGGATGTCCGCGCCCAGCTTGTTCATGATGTCCTGCGGCTCGATGCCATTGCCCAGCGACTTCGACATCTTGCGGCCGTGCTCGTCCACGGTGAAGCCGTGGGTGAGGCACTGCCGGTACGGCGCGGCCTTGTCGATGGCCACGCCGGTCATCAGCGAACTCATGAACCAGCCGCGATGCTGGTCGGAACCCTCCAGGTAGAGGTCGGCAGGCTTGGCAAGCCCGCGCTCCGGCAACACGCATTCGTGGGTGACGCCGGAATCGAACCAGACATCAAGGATGTCGGTGATCTTGTCGTAGTCGCGGGCTTCGTCACCCAGCAGTTCGGCGGCGTCCAGCGCATACCAGGCGTCAATGCCGGCCTGCTGCACGCGGTCGGCCACCTGCCGCATCAGCGCGACGCTGCGCGGATGGATGGCGCCGGTCTCGCGGTGCACGAACAGCGCGATCGGCACGCCCCAGGTGCGCTGCCGCGAGATCGTCCAGTCCGGGCGGCCCTCGACCATGCCGGCGATGCGCGCCTGCCCCCATTCGGGGTACCACTTCACCGTTTCGATCGCGGCCAGCGCATCGCGGCGCAGATGGGCTTGATCCATCGAAATGAACCACTGCGGGGTGGCGCGGAACGCGATCGGGGTCTTGTGCCGCCAGCAGTGCGGGTAGCTGTGCCGGAGCGGCGCGAACGCCAGCAGCGCGCCGTTGCCGCGCAGCACTTCGACGATGGCGTCGTTGGCCTTCCACACGTGCAGCTGGGTCAGGTCGACATCGCCCGCCGGCGGCGTCGACGGCAGGTACACGCCGCGGCCATCGACCGGGTTGAGCTGGGCCGCGCTGTACTTCTCGATCAGGCCGTACTTCTGGCCGACCACGAAGTCCTCCTGGCCGTGGCCGGGGGCGGTGTGCACGGCGCCGGTGCCGTCTTCGGCACTGACGTGGTCGCCGAGCAGGATCGGGATGTCGCGCTCGGCATAGAACGGGTGCGCGAACTGCATGCCTTCCAGCTTTTCGCCCTGCGCGCGACCAAGCACGACGACCTCGTCCACGCCGTAACGCTTGAGCGCCTTCTCGGCCAGCGCCTCGGCCAGCACCAGCCAGCGACGCGAACCGTCAGCCTTGGCCGGGCCTTCCACCAGCACGTAATCCAGCTCCGGCCCCAGCGAGATCGCCAGCGACGCCGGCAGCGTCCACGGCGTGGTGGTCCAGATCGGGATTGCCACCTCCACGCCCTCCGGCAGCTCGCTGCCGAACGCGCGGCTGACCTGCTGGCTGTTACGCGCGGCATAGGCCACATCGACAGCGGGCGAAGTCTTGTCCTGGTATTCGATCTCGGCCTCGGCCAGCGCGCTGCCGCAGTCGAAGCACCAGTAGACCGGCTTCACCCCGCGCAGCAGGTGGCCGTTTTCCACCACCCTGGCCAACGCGCGGATTTCATTGGCTTCGAACGTGAAATCCAGCGTGCGATACGGATGTTCCCAGTCACCCAGCACGCCCAGGCGCTTGAAGTCGCGGCGCTGCACCTCGATCTGCTCGCTGGCGTATTCGCGGCACTTCTGCCGGAACGCGACCGCGTCGAGCTTCACCCCGACCTTGCCGAACTTCTTCTCGATCGCGATTTCGATGGGCAGGCCGTGGCAGTCCCAGCCGGGGATGTAGGGCGCATCGAAGCCGGCCACCGTCTTCGACTTGACGATGATGTCCTTGAGGATCTTGTTGACCGCATGGCCCAAATGAATCGCGCCGTTGGCATACGGCGGGCCGTCGTGCAGCACGAACGTCGGACGCCCCTTGGCGGTGGCGCGGATCTGCGCGTACAGGCCTTCGGATTCCCAGCGCGCCAGCGTGTCGGGCTCGCGCTTGGGTAGGTCGCCGCGCATCGGGAACGCGGTCTCCGGCAGCAGGATGGTGTGCTTGTAGGGATTGTCGCTGCTCTTGCTGGAAGTATCGTCGCTCACGCGCTGGCTCGCTGCGGTTCGTGAAGTTGCAGGATCGACCTGGCCCGGGCCTCATCGCAGCGCATCTGCGCCACCAGCGCCGGCAGGTCGGGAAATTTTTCTTCGTCGCGCAAATGTGCCACGAATTCGACCTCGATCCGGCGTCCGTACAGGTCGCCGGCATAGTCGAACAGATGCGCCTCCAGCAGCGGCTCGACGCCATCCACCGTGGGCCGGGTGCCGAAACTGGAAACCGAAGGCCAAGGCTGCGCGGCCACGCCATGCACCCAGGTGGCATAAATGCCGCGCAGTGCCGGGGTCTTGCCGCGGAAGCGCAGGTTGGCGGTGGGGAAGCCCAGCGTGCGGCCCAGTTGCTTGCCGCGCACCACGTGCCCGCCAATGGCGTACGGACGCCCCAGCAAACGTGCCGCCAGCGCGAAATCGCCGGCGGCCAGCGCGCTGCGGATGCGGGTGCTGGAAACACGCTCGCCGTCCAGCTGCACCGGCGCGATGGCGTGCGCGGAAAATCCGGATTCGCGGCCCATTGTTTGCAGCAGCGCCAGGTCGCCACCGCGCGCATGGCCAAAGCGGAACCCCGGCCCCACCCACACTTCGCGCGCCGACAAGCCTTCGACCAATACCTTGCGCACGAAGTCTTCCGCCGGCATCGACGTCATCGCCCGGTTGAAACGCAGCAAGCCCACGCCCGTGCAGCCCGCGTCCAGCAGGCCTTCGGCCTTGGCCCGGGGCAGCATCAAGCGCGGCGGCAGCGCGCCGCTGGCGAAGAATTCCCGCGGCAGCGGCTCGAAACTCAGCGCCACCGCAGGCAGCTCCAGCGCGCGCGCGCGCTCGACCGCGTGGCCCACCAGCGCCCGATGGCCCAGATGCAGGCCGTCGAAGGCGCCGATGCAGACCACGCTGCCGTGCGGGCACCGTGGCGTGCCGGGGGCGTCGCGGAAAAGGAATGTCATGTCAACCCGCAGTATAGCCGCAGTGCAGCAAAGCGGCCCTCAATGCTCGCGGAAATCGCGCGGGCGGAAGCCCAGCGCCAGCATCGCCAACGCGTAGCCGAGTGCCCCGCCCCCCACCAGCAGTGCCAGCCAACCCAGCCGCTGCCACTTGCCCACCTCGGTGAACTCCGGCGCCAGATGCAGGCCCGCCAGCACCACTGCCGCCATCGCCGCATTGGCCAGCAACGTGCGCGCGAGGAACCGGCCCCAGCCCGGCTGCAAGTCGAACACGTCGGCCTTGCGCAACCAGCGCCACAGCAGCAGCAGGTTCAGATAGCTGGACAACGCCGATGCCACGCCCAGCGCGAAGTGCAGCCCCGGCACATTCGCCAGCGTGTCCATCACCCCGCCGGTCTTGGCGGCGGCCGGCACCCACACGGCATACAGCAACGCCAGGATGCCGACGTTGAACACCATGTTCGCCACCATCGCCACCAACCCGGCGCGCACCGGCGTCTTCGTGTCCTGGCGCGCATAGAACGCCGGCAGCACGGTCTTCACCAACGCGAACGCCGGCAGGCCGAAACTCAGGCCGAACACCGACAGCGCGGTCATCCGTGCCGCCTCGGCGGTGAACTTGCCGTACTGGAAGATGGTGGACACCAGCGGCAGCGCCAGCAGCATCAAGCCCAGCATCGCCGGCAGGATGATGATGAGGGTGGTGCGCAGGCCCCAGTCCAGCGACTTCGAGAACCCGGCGCGGTCGGTGTTGACGTGATGGCGCGCCAGCGTGGGCAGGATCACCGTGCCCAACGCGATGCCGAACACGCCCAGCGGGAACTCCAGAAAGCGGTCGGCGGTGGACAGCCAGCTCTGCGAGCCGTGCACCAGCAGTGCCGCGATGAAGGTGTCGAACAGCAGATTCACCTGCGCCACCGACGAGCCCAGCAAGGTGGGCACCATCAGTGTCATCACCCGGCGGATGTCCGGGTGGTGCCAGCCCCAGCGCGGCAGCACCAGCAGGTCCAGTTGCGCCAGTTGCGGCAGCTGGAACAGCAGCTGCAACAAGCCGGCGGCGAGGATCGCCCAACCCATCGCCAGAATTGGGGGATGGGTGAATTTCGAACCCCACAACGCGCCGGCGATCATGCACAGGTTGAGGATGATCGGCGTGAACGCCGGCCAGCCGAAGCGGTGGTAACTGTTCAACGCCCCCGCCGCCAGCGCGGTGAGCGAAACGAACCACAGGAACGGGAAGGTCAGCCGCAACAGATCGGTGATCAGCGCGTTCTGCCCCGGGGCCGGGGCCGCCTGGGTGAACGCGGTGGCCAGCTGTGGCGCAAACAGCATCCCCAACGCCGTCACCAGCAGCAGGATGCCACCCAGGGTGCCGGCGGTGCGCGCCATCAGCTCGCGCAATTCGGCGTGGCTGCGGGTTTCCTTGACCTCGGTGAAGACCGGCACGAAGGCGGTGGAAAACGAGCCTTCGGCAAACAGCCGGCGCATGAAATTGGGGATGCGGAACGCCACCCAGAACGCATCGGTCATCCAGTTGGTGCCGAAGGTGGCGTTGAACACCTGGTCGCGCACCAGCCCGAACACCCGGCTGAGCATGGTCATGCCGCCGAAGGAGAGCACCCCGCGCAGCATGCTGCGCGGCTTGCGGACGCCGGCTTCGTTCGCCTGGCTCATGCCCGCGTGGCCCGTCGGGCACGCCGCCAGCCGCATTTGTTGACCCAAGCCATTGAATCGGCCATAATTCTTGGTCTTCCCGAATCCATCGTTCGCCGGCTATTGTGCCAGCGCTCGAATCCCGCCGACACCCCAGACACTTCAGGATTTCCCGTGGCCAACATCAAGTCCGCCAAAAAGCGCGCCAAGCAGACCGTCGTGCGCAACGAACGCAACGTCGCCCAGCGCTCGCAGCTGCGCACCGCCGTCAAGAAAGTCATCAAGGCGCTGGACGCCAATGACGCCACCGCCGCCGCCGAAGCCTTCGCGACCGCCCAGCCGCTGCTGGATCGCTTCGCCGCCCGTGGCCTGATCCACAAGAACAAGGCCGCCCGCCACAAGGCACGCCTGACCGCCCGCATCAAGGCCCTCAAGGCCGCCTGATCCCGGGCACATCGGATTCGGTCAAAAACCCCGCTTCGGCGGGGTTTTTGTTTGCGTCATGAAACTGCGGCATCCGCCGCGTCTTCCCGCAGCCGGTCGAAGAAGGTCTGCACCGCCAGCATGATCGGCCAGGTGCCCTCGCGACCGATGGCCGACACCAGGTACCACGGCTGCGTCCAACCCAGCTCGGCCACGATGGCTTCGGCAGCGGCGCGCGCCTCGTCTTCGAACATCAAATCGGCCTTGTTCAGTACCAGCCAGCGCGGCTTCTCCAGCATTGCCGGGTCATACTTGCGCAGCTCGTGCTCGATCGCGCGCACCTGTTCGACCGGTGACGGCATGTGCTCGCCGCCATTCATCGCATCCATCGGCGAGATATCCACCAGGTGCAGCAACAGGCGCGTGCGCTGCACGTGGCGCAGGAACAGGCTGCCCAGGCCGGCACCATCGGCCGCGCCCTCGATCAGGCCGGGAATGTCGGCGATCACGAAGCTGCGGCCCGGCTCCACGCTGACCACGCCAAGATTGGGATACAGCGTGGTGAACGGATAGTCCGCAACCTTCGGGGTCGCCGCGGATACCGCGCGGATGAAGGTGGACTTGCCGGCGTTGGGAAAACCCAGCAGGCCGACGTCGGCCAGCAGCTTCAGCTCCAGCCGCAGCACCCGGCTCTCGCCCTCCTCGCCCGGCGTGGCGCGGCGCGGGGTGCGGTTAACCGAGCTCTTGAAGTGCATGTTGCCCAGGCCGCCCTTGCCGCCCTTGGCCACCAGCAGACGCTGACCGTGTTCGGTCAGATCACCGATGATTTCATCGGTATCGACGTTGTGCACCACGGTGCCCACCGGCACGGCGATGAGGATGTCGTCGCCGGCCTTGCCGTACTTCTGGCTGCCCATGCCGTTCTCGCCGCGCTGCGCCTTGAACCGGGTCTGGTGGCGGAAATCCACCAGTGTGTTGAGGTTTTCGTCGGCCTGCAGCCAGACATCGCCGCCGGCACCGCCGTCACCGCCGTCCGGCCCGCCCAGCGGGATGAACTTCTCGCGTCGAAACCCAATGCAGCCGTTGCCGCCGTTGCCGGCAGTGACGGAAATTTCAGCTTCATCGACGAGTTTCATGGTTGGATTCTCTCAAATGCGAAAAGCCCCGCCGCGGCGGGGCTTTTCGGGTTGCAGCCGACGCCGACGCTTACTGCGCGGCAACGACGCTGACGGTGCGGCGCTTCTTCAGGCCCTTGATGGAAAATTCCACCTTGCCATCGACCAGCGCGAACAGGGTGTGGTCGCGGCCGAGGCCCACGCCGGTGCCCGGGTGGAACTGGGTGCCGCGCTGACGCACGATGATGTTGCCGGCTTCGATCGCCTGGCCACCATACATCTTCACGCCCAGGTACTTCGGGTTGGAATCGCGGCCGTTACGGGTACTGCCGCCTGCCTTTTTGTGTGCCATTGCTCAATTCTCCAGGCTGACGATCAGGCGTTGATGCCGGTGATCTGGATTTCGGTGTAGTGCTGACGGTGACCCATCTGCTTGCGGTGATGCTTGCGGCGACGGAACTTGACGATGCGCACCTTGTCGGCGCGACCGTGGCCCACCACCGTGGCGGTGACCGAAGTGCCCTTCAGCGCGTCGCCCAGCTTGATGCCATCGGCATCGCCCAGCATCAGGACGTTGTCCAGCTTGATCTCGCTGCCGGCTTCGGCTTCGAGCAGTTCGACGCGGAGCGTTTCGCCCTGCATCACGCGGTATTGCTTGCCGCCGGTGACTACGACTGCGTACATGTTGATATCTCTCGATTCTGTAGTTCTTCTGGGTGCCCGATCCACCGGGCCTGCCGCCATCGTGGGCAGACAGGAGCGGAATTGTAGGGGATTCAGCGGGTTAGCGTCAACCTGGCCACAACCGGGGGGAACCGGTGCGTCGCAGCCGGTGCGACCGGCCCGGGTAATCCTGGCAATCCGCCGATTTGCCCCCAAATCCGCGGCTAGGTACCCTTCCTGATTGGCTTGCGCGTGATCGTCGGCCACCCCCACCCGCAGGACATCTCGGCACATGGCGCTCGACACCATCCGCCTTCGCGGCGCACGGACGCACAACCTCAAGAACTTCGACCTCGACCTGCCGCGCGACAAGCTGATCGTGATCACCGGGCTGTCGGGGTCGGGCAAGTCGTCGCTGGCGTTCGACACCATCTACGCCGAAGGACAGCGCCGCTATGTCGAATCGCTGTCGGCCTATGCGCGGCAGTTCCTCAGCGTGATGGACAAGCCCGACATCGACCATATCGAAGGGCTGTCGCCGGCGATTTCGATCGAGCAGAAATCGACCAGCCACAACCCGCGCTCGACGGTCGGCACGATCACCGAAATCCACGACTACATGCGCCTGCTGTACGCGCGCGTGGGTACGCCGCGCTGCCCGGATCACCACTTCCCGCTGGAGGCGCAGACCGTCAGCCAGATGGTCGACCAGGTGCTGGCGATGGAGGCCGATCCGGCGCTGGCCAACCAGCGCTGGATGCTGCTGGCACCGGTGGTGCGCGAACGCAAGGGCGAGCACCTGCAAGTGATCGACCAATTGCGCGCGCAGGGTTACGTGCGGGTGCGGGTGGATGGCGCGCTGCACGAGATCGACGCGGTGCCGCCGCTGGGGTTGCGCCAGAAACACACCATCGAGGCGGTGATCGACCGCTTCAAGCCGCGCGCGGACATTCGCCAGCGGCTGGCCGAATCGTTCGAGACCGCGCTGAAGCTGGGCGACGGCATGGCCATCGTGCAGTCGATGGACGACGCGCAACGCGAGCCGCTGCTGTTTTCCTCGCGCTATTCCTGCCCGGTCTGCGACTACGCGCTGCCGCCGCTGGAGCCGCGGCTGTTTTCGTTCAACTCGCCCACCGGCGCTTGCCCAACCTGCGACGGACTGGGCGTGGCGCAATTCTTCGACCCGGCCAAGGTGGTGGCACACCCCGAGCTGTCGCTGGCGGCGGGCGCGATGCGTGGCTGGGATCGCCGCAATGCCTATTACTTCTCGATGATCACTTCACTGGCCAGGCACTACGGCTTCAGCGTGGATGCGCCGTGGCAGGAGCTGTCGCAACCGATCCGCGACATCCTGCTCGACGGCAGCGGCGACGAGGAAATCAACCTGGCCTATGTCAGCGAAACCGGGCGCAAGGTGCAGCGCAAGCACGCGTTCGAGGGCATCCTGCCGAACCTGGAACGCCGCTATCGCGACACCGAAAGCGCGGCGGTGCGGGAAGAATTGTCGAAGTACATCAGCGAACGCGCCTGCCCGGAATGCAAGGGTGCACGCCTGAACCGGCAGGCCCGCAACGTGTTCGTGGCCGACAAGCCGCTGCCCGACATCGCGGTGTTGCCGATCGACGCCTGTCTCCATTTCTTCGACACCCTGGCCCTGCCCGGTTGGCGCGGCGAGATCGCCACCAAGATCGTGAAGGAAATCCGCGAACGGCTTGGCTTCCTGGTGGACGTGGGGCTGGATTACCTGACGCTGGAGCGCAAGGCCGATTCGCTGTCCGGCGGCGAGGCGCAGCGCATCCGCCTGGCGTCGCAGATCGGCGCCGGGCTGGTGGGCGTGATGTACGTGCTGGACGAGCCCTCCATCGGCCTGCACCAGCGCGACAACGAACGCCTGCTGGGCACGCTGACGCGCCTGCGCGACCTGGGCAATACCGTGATCGTGGTGGAGCACGACGAAGACGCGATCCGGCTGGCCGACCACATCGTCGACATCGGTCCCGGCGCCGGCGTGCACGGTGGCGAAGTGGTGGCGCAGGGCACGTTCGAAGACGTGTTGAGGGCCCCGCGTTCGCTGACCGGGCAATACCTGTCGGGCGCCAAGCAGATTGAAGTCCCCGCGCACCGCAATCCGCCGAACAAGAAAATGCTGCTCAAGCTGAAGGGCGCATCCGGCAACAACCTGAAGAACGTCGATCTGGACATTCCGTCGGGCTTGTTCACCTGCATCACCGGCGTTTCGGGCTCGGGCAAATCCACCTTGATCAACGACACGCTCTACGCGCTGGCGGCGAACGAGATCAACGGCGCCTCGCACACGCCGGCCCCCTACCGGGACATCATCGGGCTGGATCTGTTCGACAAGGTGGTGGACATCGACCAGAGCCCGATCGGTCGCACCCCGCGCAGCAACCCGGCCACCTACACCGGCCTGTTCACGCCGCTGCGCGAGCTGTACGCGCAGGCACCGGAAGCGCGTGCGCGCGGCTATTCGCCGGGGCGCTTCAGCTTCAACGTGCGCGGCGGCCGCTGCGAGGCCTGCCAGGGCGACGGCCTGATCAAGGTGGAAATGCACTTCCTGCCCGACGTGTACGTGCCCTGCGACGTCTGCCAGGGCAAACGCTACAACCGCGAAACGCTGGAGATCCACTACAAGGGCCACAGCATCCATGACGTGCTGGAAATGACGGTGGAAGCGGCGCTGGCGCTGTTCGAACCGGTACCGGCCATTGCCCGGAAACTGGAAACGCTGATGGACGTGGGCCTGAGCTACATCAAGCTGGGCCAGAGCGCGACCACGCTGTCGGGCGGCGAGGCGCAGCGCGTGAAGCTGTCGAAGGAACTCAGTCGCCGCGACACCGGCCGCACCCTCTACATCCTCGACGAACCCACCACCGGCCTGCATTTCCACGACATCGACGCGCTGCTGGCGGTGCTGCACAAGCTGCGCGACGACGGCAACACGGTGGTGGTGATCGAGCACAACCTCGACGTCATCAAGACCGCCGACTGGGTGGTGGATCTGGGCCCGGAGGGCGGCCACCGCGGCGGCGAAATCCTGGTGGCAGGCACCCCCGAAACCGTGGCCGCGCACCCGCGTTCGCATACCGGGCGCTTCCTTGCATCTTTGCTCGAAAAACATCGGGCAGGATCGAAAGCCATCGACGGCAAGAAACCAGGCAAGCCATGACTGCACACGAACAGGTATTCCGCACCCCGATCCCGCTGCGCTGGAGCGACATGGATGGCTTCCACCACGTCAACAACGCGCGCTACCTGACCTTTCTGGAACAGGCGCGCATCGAATGGTTCGAAACCATCGGTGAAGCCTGGGTCACGGAAGACTATGCCCCGGTGGTGGCCTCGGCCACGCTCAATTTCAAACGCCCGATCGAATATCCGGCGCAAGTGTTCGTCGAACTGTTCACCGAGCGGCTGGGCAACAGCAGCGTAGTGATCGGCCACCGCATCGTGGCCAGCGACGGCACCCTGCACTGCGATGGCAATATCGTGGCGGTGTGGATCGACCGCCGCAGCGGCAAATCCACCACCCTGCCGGACTGCGTGCGCCGCGCCGCCGCGCAACTGGTGCAAACTTCCTGACACGCCCTGCCGGAGCCTTGCCATGTCCTTGGTCACCACCACCGTTCACGGTCGCATCCACGAACTGCGGCTGGCCCGCCCGCCGGTCAATGCGTTGAACCCGGAACTGAGCAATGCGCTGGCCCATGCCGTGCATCATGCCGTCGCGCAGGGGGCCGGCGGCATCGTGCTGGCCGGCGGCCCGAAGGTGTTTTCCGGCGGCCTGGATGTCCCGTACCTGATGTCGCTGGGCGGCGATCAGGACGCCCTGCTGCACGCCTGGACCTGCTTCTTCTCCGCCGCGCGCGCCCTGGCTGCCTGCCCGGTGCCGGTGGTCGCTGCCATTGCCGGCCACGCCCCGGCCGGCGGCTGCGTGCTGGCGCTGTGCTGCGACTACCGGATCATGGCCGACGGCCCGTTCCGCATCGGCCTGAACGAAACCCAGGTGGGGCTGGTGGCGCCGGAAGGCATCCAATATCTGCTGCAGCGGGTGGTGGGCGTGCACCGCAGCGAACGCCTGCTGGTGGCCGGGGCGATGCCGGAAGCGCAGGAGGCATTGCGGTTGGGGCTGGTGGACGAGCTCACCGACATCGACGAAGTGCCGCTGCGGGCCCGGGTGTGGCTGGAAGACTTGCTGCAATTGCCGCAGATGCCGATGCGGGAAACCCGCGCCATCGCCCGCCGCGACGTGGTGGCGGCACTGGAGGACGAGCGCATCGACCTGCCACGCTTCGTGGGCCAATGGCTGCACCCCGATACCCAGGACGCCCTGCGCGCGATGCTGGCGCGGATCGGGAAATAACCCGCGCCTACAACACCTCCAGCACTTTCTCCGGCAACACCTCCAGCACTTTCTCCGGTGGCCGGCACAGGCGCACGCCCTTGGGCGTGAACACGAACGGGCGGTTGATCAGCACGGGCGTGGCCACCATCGCCTGCAACAAGGCGGCATCGGACAGTGCCGCATCCGCCAGGCCCAGTGCCGCGTATTCCGGTTCCTTGCTGCGCATTGCATCACGCACGGACAGGCCCGCATCGGCAATCGCCTGGCGCAGCTGCTCCACACTGGGCGGCTGCCGGATGTAGTCGACGATCACCGGTTCGATGCCCGCTTCGCGCAGCAGCTCCAATGCCCCGCGCGAGTTGCTGCAGGTGGGGCGATGCCAGAGCGTGACCTTGCCTGCGGTCATGGCCATCACGCCCCGGTTGCAACGGGACGGGTGGGGTCGGTGATCCAGCCGCTCCAGGAACCGGCAAACAGCCGTGCACCACGCATGCCGGCGCGCTCCATCGCCAGCAGATTGTGGCAGGCGGTCACACCCGAGCCACACATGCAGACCACCTCTTCAGGGTCGCGTCCGTCCAGCAGTTCGCGGAATTCGGCTGCCAATTGCATCGGCGGCTTGAAGCGGCCATCCGGCCCCAGGTTCCGGGCATACGGGCGGTTGATCGCCCCGGGCACATGCCCGGCCACGCGATCCAGTGGCTCCTCCTCGCCCCGGAACCGCTCCGGCGCACGTGCGTCCAGCAGCATGCCGCCGTCATCCAGATGGGTCTGCACGGCCTGTGCATCCAGAATGCGGCCCTCGTCGAATGTGGCCTGCTGGCGATGCACGCTCATCGGCGCAGGCTGCACCGACGTGGTGGGCAAGCCCAGCGACACCCAGCGCGACCAGCCGCCATCCAGCACCGCCACTTTCTCGTGGCCAAGGCAGCGCAGCAGGAACCACAGGCGCGCGGCAAAGGCCCCGTCGCCATCGTCATAAGCGATCACCTGGGTGTCAGGCGCGACCCCCCATTGCACCAGCTTGGCCTGAAAAATGGCCGCCTGCGGCCAGGGGTGGCGGCCCTGGCCCAGCACGGTCATGTCGGACAGGTCGCGCTCCAGATGCGCGTAGACCGCGCCGGGCAGGTGCACTTGCCGCCAGGCCTGCTCGCCCAGTGCGGGATCGAGCAGCGAGAACCGGCAATCCACGATCACCACATCGTCACGGCTCAACGCCATCGACAGGATGTCCGGCTGCACCAGAGTTGTCCATCCAGCCATCACATGCTCCCGTGGGTTGATTCGGCCAACCGTTGCCGCAGGTTGTAGAGGATCGAAGCCGTCACGCCCCAGATCCGCTGTTGCGCATAGCGATATTGGAACACATGGCGCTGCCGCCCGCCGAATTGCAGCGCGATGGTTTCCAGCCGCGCCGGATCCATCAGCAATTCCAGTGGCACTTCGAAAACATCGGCCACCTCTCCCGGGTCGGGTTGCGGACGAAACGCCGGGTCCACCCATACCACGGTGGGCAGGACGCGAAACCCGGTCAGGGTGAGCAGCGGATCCAGATAGCCCAGCGCCTGCGCCTGCGTGGGCAACAGCCCCACTTCTTCGCGCGCTTCGCGCAGGGCCGCATCGGCGGGGCGTCGGTCGCCGGGCTCGATGCTGCCCCCCGGGAAGCTGACCTGCCCGGCATGGTGTCGCAGTTGTTCGGTGCGCCGGGTCAACAGCACGCCGGCCCCCGCAGCATGCGGGATGATGCCCACCAGCACGGCCGCAGGCCGCGGCTGCGCGGGCAAGGGCAAGCCGTCCAGTTCGGCCAGATTCCAGGCCGGCGCCGTCGGCGGCTGCGACAGGGGATGGGTAGCCTCGCGCAAACGCTCGATCAGGGCCGTGGCGTCCTTCATTGCGGCTCCCGTCCGGCCGCGCGTGCTGGCAGCACGACCTCCAGATAATGCAGACGCACGGCATCCCCCAGCCTGGCCCAGGCGGCGATTTCATCGCCACTGCGGTGGCAGCCCTGGCACAGGCCGGTTTCGTCCAGCCGGCAAACACCGGTGCAGGGGCTGAGAATGGCGGGGAGATAGCCGTGCATGCAGGAATGCGCCTGTCCAAATGCAATGCGCCGGCTCTGGGCCGGCGCATCGACTGGGAACAACCAGGGCGAAATTATTTCACCGCGCCCAATTCGATCTGCATGGCCACGGCCTGCTGGGCGAATTGTTCGTTCTGGCCGCCACCCAGACCCTTGCCGGGCGGGATGATGACTTCGTAGACGGTGCCCTGCTGCATCAGCGGCAAGGTTTCCTTCAGCGCCGGGATCGGAGCGTCCGACACCTTGAACGCCGGCGGGGTCTGCACGCCACTCAGCGGCACGCCCACGGCAGCCAGGAAGCTGCGGAAAGCAATCTGCACTTCGCTGGTGGCGGTCGGCTTGACACCGGTGCCAGCCTTGGCCACGCGGTACATGATGCCGCTGGGCAGGGTGATCACGCCGGTCTGCGCCTTGAACTTGGACACGAAGTCCGCCGATTGTGCCTGGTTGTCGGCCAGCGCCTTGCGGAAGGCTTCCTGTGCCTTGATTTCCATGCGCTTCTGGAAATTGGAATATGCGGTTCCCAGCTGCTGCTCGGTGTAGGCCGGCTGCTTCTTGCCGAAGGCATCCTGCGCGCCGCGCACCACGGTGGCGATGTCGATGGGTTCGTCGGAGTTGGCCAATTCCTGACCCAGCTGCCAGCCAAAGGCATAGCTGACATGGGTCTTGTCCACCACCGGCATGCCGGCGGTGCCCGCGGCAGGTGCGGTTGCAGCGGCGGGCTTGGCAGCCGGAGTGGCCGCCTTCGCGGCGGGTTTGGTCTGCGCCGTCGCGATGCCGGCGGTCAGGGTCAGCGCCGCCAGACTGGCAGCAAGCACGCGCAACTTCATCTACAACCTCACTTAAAATTCGGGGCGGCAACGCCGCCCTGGGATCCGCCACAGCCCGGGAGGCTGCGCGGCACTTGGCACATGGCCGGTCGAACCGACCCGGGTGGACACGTTAGGATAACGGCCTGCGAGCTTAACCGCCACTGAGGCCCACCTCCGACCCGGCACGCAGCGAAAAGTTCCAGTTCCGGCGGCACCACGGTACCTGTTACGCAAATCCACGCTTCCAGAGGACGCATGAGCACTTCCTTGCTGCAGATCGACACCGACGCCGGCATCCGTACCCTGCGCATCAACCGCCCGGACAAGCTGAACGCGCTCAATGCCGCCACCCTGGACGCGCTGGATGCCGCCTTCGCCGACGCCGAAACCGACGCCGCAGTGCGCGTGGTGGTATTGACCGGCGCCGGCCCCAAGGCGTTCGTGGCCGGCGCCGACATCGCCGAGATGAATGCGCTGACGCCGGTGGAGGGCCGCGATTTCTCGCTGCGCGGCACCCGCATGATGCGGCGGGTGGAGAAGCTCTCGAAGCCGGTGATCGCGATGGTCAACGGTTTCGCGCTGGGCGGCGGGCTGGAGCTGGCGATGTGCTGCCACCTGCGCGTGGCCGCCGACAGCGCGAAAGTGGGCCAGCCGGAAATCAACCTGGGCCTGATCCCGGGCTTCGGCGGCAGCCAGCGCCTGCTGCGCCTGTGCGGCCGCGCGGCGACGCTGGAGCTGTGCCTGACCGGCGCGCCCATCACTGCCGAGCGCGCGCTGCAATTGGGCATCGTCAACCGCGTCGTGCCCGCCGCCGAGCTGGAGGCGGAAACGATGAAGCTGGCCGCGCAATTGGCCAATGCCGCGCCGCTGGCGCTGCGCGGGATGCTGGACTGCGTGAACGTGGGCGGCGAATGCGGCATCGAGGAAGGCCTGGAATACGAGTCCGCGCAGTTCGGGCTGATGTTCGCCACCGAGGACATGCGCGAAGGCACCGCCGCGTTCCTCGAAAAACGCAAGCCGGCGTTCACGGGGAAGTGAATCCGCCTCGCTCCCGCGCCCGCGGGAGTGGCGAGCAAGCCATGCCCACCGCCTGCCCGACCTGCCAGTGCACCGCGAAGCATCCGGCCCATCGGTTGCTGGTGGCGCTGTGCGAGGATGACCTCGACGCCGCGCTGACCCTGGGCCTGCTCGATACCATGCCCTGCCCGTCCTGCGCGCCGGCTTGCGGCGCGCGGTTGACCGAAGCACGCGATGCGCGACGCTTCGCGCTGGCCGCACGGCAGCGCCATCAGGCCCGCGCCGAACGACTGGCGCGCATCAAGACCGAACGCGACGCCGCGCGTCGCACCACGGCTGCACCGGCGGCACAACAGCAGTCCACGCCCGCACTGCCCACGGTCGCCGCCGACGCACTGGCGCGCGCGCTGGCGAAAGCCAAGGCGCGCCACGCATGAACACGACGTCGAAACCGCGCGCGGCACGCGGCAGCAAGCTCGCGCCCGCCGAAATCACCGAGCTGTTCACCCGCCTGCGCGCGGGCAACCCGCACCCCGTCACCGAACTGGAATACACCACGCCGTTCGAACTGCTGGTGGCGGTGGTGCTGTCAGCGCAGGCCACCGACGTCGGCGTGAACAAGGCCACCCGCAAGCTCTATCTGCTGGCCAACACGCCCGCCGCGATCCTGGCGCTGGGCGAAGGCGGCCTGAAGGGCTGCATCAACACCATCGGCCTGTTCAATGCGAAGGCGGCCAACGTGATCTCGCTGTGCCGGCTGCTGCTGGAGCGCCACGACGGCGAAGTGCCGCGCACCCGCGAGGCGCTGGAAGCGCTGCCGGGCGTGGGCCGCAAGACCGCCAACGTGGTGCTGAACACCGCCTTCGGCGAGCCCACCATCGCGGTGGACACGCACATCTTCCGCGTCGCCAACCGCACCGGGCTGGCGCCCGGCAAGGACGTGCGCACGGTCGAGGACAAGCTGGTGCGGCTGGTGCCGGCCGAATTCGCGCGCGATGCGCACCACTGGCTGATCCTGCACGGACGCTACGTCTGCAAGGCGCGCAAGCCGGACTGCGCGCGCTGCGTGCTCCACGACCTGTGCCGCTGGCCGGACAAGGGCCCGTCGGCGCAGCCCGCCGCGCCGTGAAAAAACGACGCCCCGCAGAGGCGGGGCGTCGTCTACTGCATGGCTGACGCGGCGATCAGAAGCGGAACTCGCCCCACACGCCGAACTCGTCGGTCTTCAAGTCCTTGCTGCGCAGGTTGTTGCGCTGGTCGGTGTGCTTGTACACGGTGGCCAGCTTCACGCCCGGTGCAATCGGGAATTCCACGCCCAGATTGTAGTAGGTGTCCCGCAAGGACGGATCCAGCGTCTTGCTGAGATCGGTCTTGTCGTAGCGGCCGAACAAGGTCACGCCCTTGTCGTTAAGACCCACGCTGCCCCACAGCGACCAGCCGCTGGCCTTGTCGCTGGCGACGGAGAGTACGTTGTTCCAGTTCTTGGCCTGGAAATACTCCACGCCGAAGCGGGTGGTGCCGGACATGTACGCCGCAAGGAAGTCCATGCGGTTGGCGGTATGCAAAGCATTGACCGTCTGCTTTTCCTTGCCCAGTGTGCCGGTATAGGCGCCGATACCCACCACGGTCTTGTCGCTGGGCGCAAAGCTCAGGCGACCTTCGAAATCCAGGCCCTTGCTGCGGCTGGGGTTCTTGTAACCGTTGCCGTTCAACGCCGCCACCGCGTACTCCATGGCGCCACCCGCCAGCTTGCCACCGGCATGCATGCCCCAATCGGCGGAGGTGCCGTATTTCAGGCGGTCGGTCAGGGTGTTCTCGATGTAGCGCATGCCGTAGTAGCTCTCGGCAAACGGCACCCACGGCAGATCGGCAGCACCGGCACGCAGCACGAAGGCATCGCTGAGCTTGTACTGGATGTACGCCTTCTTCAGGTACACCTCGGTGGACGAAATCGCCGAGGAATACTGGAAGTCGGTGGTCAGGTTCATCGACCACTGGTCATTGAACTTGTGATCCACGCCCAGATAGAAGCGCTTGATGTCGAAGGCGAAGCCCGACTTGTCGGTTTTCACGCCCTTGTTGCGGTCGTCGATGTTGGTCAGGTCGTAGTACAGGCGGCCACTGAGCTTGGTGTCGTTGACCAGTTTCTTGAGGCTGTCGATCGTGGCCAGCGATTCGTTCGCCTTGGCCTGCTCCACGTTGACATCGGACTGCGCGTCACTGCGCATTTCCAGATCCTGGGAACGTTCTTCCAGACTCTGCACCTGGGCCTGCAGGGCCGCGATCTGTGCCCGCAAATCGGCAAGGTCCTTGGCGGATGGCGCGGACTGGGCGGCGGCGTTGAAGCTGAAGTTGCCGGCAGCGATCACGATGATCGCGGCAGCCAGACGGGTGGGACGCATGGGAAAACTCCGTAGTGATGAAGGGCGGGTGTTCGCAGCAACCAGGCTTGGCCGCTACTTCACACGCCAGTCATTTCACCGTTGTTCAGTTGCAGTTTTATTTCCATTTCACGTTTTTCTTGCAAACAGACACCGCGCTGCTGTCCTGAAGTCCCGCCGCCATGCCGTTCGGCATCTGTCACGCAGGTGTCACATGGACGTCTGCTGGCTGTCATGAATCCGCGATTGAATGCATCGCGAAACGGGCAGACCCCGTTGAATCCGCAGATCAGGAGTCTTACGTGTCCAAGTCATTCAAAATTCGCTTCGTCGCACTCGCACTGGCGAGCTGCATGGCCGCCAGCAGTGCGTTCGCATCCGATGTGACCGGTGCCGGTGCCTCGTTCGTGTATCCGGCAATGTCGAAGTGGTCGTCCGACTACAAGGCCGCCACCGGCAAGGAAGTGAATTACCAGTCGATCGGCTCCGGCGGCGGCATCGCCCAGATCAAGGCCGGCACCGTGGACTTCGGCTCCTCCGACAAGCCGCTGCCGCCGGAAGAGCTGGCGCGTTCGGGCCTGGCCCAGTTTCCGTCGGTGATTGGCGGCATCGTGCCGGCCTTCAACCTGCCCGGCATCGCCGCAGGCAGCATGAAGCTGGATCCGGATGTGCTGGCCGACATCTTCCTCGGCAAGATCACGATGTGGAACGATGCCCGCATCGCCGCCACCAATGCCGGCATGAAGCTGCCCGCGCAGAAGATCACCGTGGTGCATCGTTCCGACGGCTCCGGCACCAGCTTCAATTTCACCAATTACCTGTCCAAGATCAGCCCGGCGTGGAAGACCCAGGTGGGTGAAGGCACCACCGTGAAGTGGCCGGTCGGCATCGGCGGCAAGGGCAACGAAGGCGTGTCTGCCTACGTCAAGCAGATCCGCGGCAGCATCGGCTACGTGGAACTGGCCTTCGCGCAGCAGAACAAGGTGCCGTACGCGCGCCTGAAGAATGCCGCCGGCAACTACGTGATGCCCAGCGACGACAGCTTCGCCGAAGCCGCCGCCAGCGCCAACTGGAAGTCGTCGAAGGATTTCTACCTGGTCATCACCAATGCCCCGGGTGCGAATGCCTGGCCGATCAGCGCCACCAATTTCATGCTGGTGCACAAGTCGGCCAAGCCGGGCACCAAGGCCGCACTGACGTTCTTCCGCTGGGTCTACGCCAACGGCGATGCCTCTGCCAAATCACTGGGTTACGTGCCGTTGCCGGAATCGCTGGTGCAGCAGGTTCAGGCGTACTGGGCGCAGAACGTCAAGTAATCCATTCAGGGAACCCCCATTTGGCGGGCCGATGGCCCGCCTTTTTTTTCACTTGCAGACAAAGATGACAGCCATGCAGCGGCTGTCATACGGACGTCATATCAATGGCGTTTGATGATCTGCAGGAATGCGCGCATCCCTCACCCAACCACCAGCCCGGCCGGGAATGACGAGCCAATCGCATGAGTGCAATCGTTACATCCAATACTTCCCGCAGCATCGGACGCGATCAGCGCGACGCGCGTCACGACCGGTTTTTCCGCTGGACGCTCGCCGCCACCGCCGTGTTCGTGCTGGTCACTCTGGCCGGTGCCGCCTTGTCGATGCTGTGGGGCGGGCGCAGCGTGCTGCTGCACGAGGGGCTGAACTTCTTTCTGTCCAGCGACTGGAATCCGGTTGAAAACAAATACGGGGCACTGGTGCCGATCTACGGCACCCTGGTCACCGCCGCCATCGCGATGTTGATCGCGGTGCCGGTGAGCTTCGGCATTGCCTTCTTCCTCACCGAAGTGGCGCCGCGCTGGCTGCGCGGCCCGGTTGGCACCGCGATCGAGCTGCTGGCCGGCATCCCCTCGATCATCTACGGCATGTGGGGCTTTTTCATCCTGATGCCGGTGATGCGCGAGCTGCTGATCCCGTGGATGGACGAACACCTGGGCCCGCTGCCGGTGATCGGTACGCTGTTCCGCGGCCCGCCGATCGGCGCCGGCATGCTGACATCGGGCTTGGTGCTTTCGATCATGGTGATTCCATTCATCGCCTCGACCATGCGCGAGGTGTTCCTGACCGTGCCGACCCGGCTGAAAGAGTCGGCCTACGCGCTGGGTGCCACCAAATGGGAAGTGAGTTGGGACATCGTGCTGCCCTACACCCGTTCGGCGGTGATCGGCGGCGTGTTCCTCGGCCTTGGCCGCGCATTGGGTGAAACCATGGCGGTGGCCTTCGTGATCGGCAACAGCGTGACCTTCACCGCCTCGCTGCTGGAGCCTTCCACCACCATCGCCGCACTGATCGCCAACGACTTCGGCGAAGCCACCGAAACCTATCGCTCCGCGTTGTTGTTGCTGGGCTTCGTGCTGTTCATGGTCACCTTCGTGGTGCTGGCGCTGGCACGCATGATGCTCAGCAGCCTGGCGCGCAAGGAGGGCAACTGATGAACACCGCATCCGCATCCTTGCTGCGTCGCCGGAAACTGGTCAATGCCGTTGCGACCACGCTGGCCTCTGCCGCCGCCGTGTTCGGGCTGCTGTTCCTCGGCTGGATCCTGTGGACGCTGGTGGCCAAGGGCATTGGCCACTTGAATCTGGCCCTGCTCATCCAGGATCAGCCCGCACCGATGGAATCCGGCGGCCTGCGCAATGCCATCGTCGGCAGCCTGCTGATGTGCGGCATCGGCGTGCTGATCGGCACCCCGCTGGGGATTGCCGCCGGCACCTGGCTGGCCGAAGTGGGCGGACACAGCCGGCTGGGGCTGGCGGTACGCTTCGTCAACGACATCCTGATGTCGGCGCCGTCGATCGTGCTGGGCCTGTTCGTGTATGCCGCCTTCGTGATGAACACCAACGGCAAGTTCTCGGCGTTCGCCGGCGGGCTGTCGCTGGCCTTCATCGTGTTGCCGGTGGTGGTTCGCACCACCGACGAAATGCTGCAGCTGGTGCCGGTACAGATGCGCGAAGCGGCGTTGTCGCTGGGCGTGCCGCAATGGAAGGTGACCTTGCAGGTGCTGTATCGCAGCGCCCTGCCCGGCATCGTCACCGGCATCCTGCTGGCGCTGGCACGCATCAGTGGCGAAACCGCGCCACTGCTGTTCACCGCCTTCGGCAACGAATTTTTCAGCCTCGACATCACCGGCGCCATGAGTGCGGTGCCGCTGACCATGTACAAATTCGCCGGCTCCGGCTTCGAAAACTGGGAACAGCTGGCCTGGGCCGGCGCCCTGCTGATCACCTTGTTCGTGCTGGCCATCAGCCTGCTGGCCCGTGCCATCCTCCTGCGCAATCGCGTTACCCATGAATGACTTCCGGACCATTCCGATGCATGACGCCCATTTCAACACCGTGCACGCGCTGCAAGATGCCGCCACGGCCACCCCACCACCCGTGAAGCTGTCCGCACGCGGCCTGAATTTCTGGTACGACAAGTTCCATGCGGTGAAGAACATCGACCTGGATGTGCCCGAGAAACGCGTGACCGCGCTGATCGGCCCGTCCGGCTGCGGCAAGTCCACCCTGCTGCGCGTGTTCAACCGCATCTATGCCCTGTACCCGAAGCTGGTCGCCACCGGCGATATCCGGCTGGATGGCGAAAACATCCTGGCCCCGGACTATTCCGTGAACCGCCTGCGCAGCAAGGTCGGCATGGTGTTCCAGAAGCCGGTACCGTTCCCGATGACCATCTACGAAAACGTGGCCTACGGCATTCGTCATCACGAAAGATTGTCGAAGGCGGAGATGGATGCGCGGGTGGAGGAGGCACTGCGTCAGGCAGCGCTGTGGGACGAAGTGAAGGACAAGCTGAAAGACAGCGGGCTGGGCCTGTCCGGCGGCCAGCAGCAGCGCCTGTGCATCGCCCGTGCGGTGGCACTCAAGCCGGACGTGCTGTTGCTGGACGAACCCACTTCGGCGCTGGATCCGATTTCCACCGGCCGGATCGAACAACTGATCGAAGATCTCAAGCAGTCGTTCACCATCATGATCGTCACCCACAACATGCAGCAGGCCGCACGCGTGTCCGATTACACCGCCTTCATGTACCTGGGCGATCTGATCGAACACGGCGCCACCGAGCAGATTTTCTCCACCCCGGTCAAGCAGCAGACCGAGGACTACATCACCGGGAGGTTCGGCTGATGAACGAACAGCACAATCACATCGTCAAAAGCCACGACGAAGAACAGACTGCCCTGCGCGACAGCCTGATCCGCATGGGGCAGCTGGCGGCCAGCCAGCTGGATGCAGCGCTGGATGCGGTGGCCCGCCGCGACGAGGCGGCCGCGCGCCGGATCATCGCCGCCGACGATGCCATCGATCAGCTGGAGCAGCAGATCAACCACGACGTGATCCGCCTGATCCAGCGCGGCCCGCTGGCCAGCGACCTGCGCGTCATCCTCGCCGGCTTGCGCGTGGCCTCGGACATCGAACGCGTCGGCGATTATGCGGCGAACATCGCCAAGCGCTCGCTGGTGCTGAACCAGTCGCCGCCGCTGGCACAGACCCGCGGACTGAATGCGCTCGGCCGGTTGGCGGCGCAGCAGTTGCGCGATGTCCTGCAGGCCTATCTGCAGCGCGACGGCGAGGCCGCCCAACACGTGCGGGAGCGCGATGCCGAGCTGGACACGCTCTACACCGGCATGTTCCGCGAACTTTTGACTTACATGATGGAAGACCCGCGCGCCATCACTGTCTGCACCCACCTGCTGTTCATGGCCAAGAACCTGGAGCGCATCGGCGACCACGCCACCAATATCGCGGAAAACCTGTGGTTCCTGCTGCATGGCGATGCCCCCCTGCCGCCGCGCGACAAACGCGACGACAGTTCGGCCGCTTCCAGCTGAATGCAGAACCCGCCGGGAATCGCGTCGCATCCGTTGGCGGGTTAGGATGGGCTTTCATCCCGACCCGCGAGGCAACCCATGGCACAGCCCAACAAACCCTCTCTTCCGCTGATGCTGGCCGGTGCGGCCGTGGCGGCGGGTGCACTGTTCTCGATGCAGGCAATGGCGCACGGCTATCTGCAGGACAGCGGCCAGGCCAAGCCCACCGCCAGCGAAGGCAAGTGCGGCGAAGGCAAATGCGGGGCGGGAATGAAGCAAGGCAAGGCACCGGCGAAGAACGCCAATGCCCCGGCTGCGCATCACGCATTCGGTGACCTCGACACCGACAAGGACGGCCGCATCTCGCGCAGCGAATTCGCCGCCGCGCACGGCGGCAAGGACACCATGTTCCCGAAGATCGACAGCAATGGCGACGGCTTCATCAGCAAGGAAGAATTCGATGCCCACCATGCCGCCATGGGCAAGGCCATGAGCGAAGGCAAATGCGGCGAGGGCAAGTGCGGCGGCAAGATGTAAGCCGGCATGGTTGAACCGCTGCCCCAGCGCAGCGCGGGCTTGGGCCTGCGCCGTGCGCTGCTGGATGAATTGATCGGGGCGCCTGCGGGCGCCTTCGATTTTCTGGAATGCGCGCCGGACAACTGGATCGGCGTCGGTGGCGCGCTCGGCGAGCAGCTGGAAACGCTGACGGCGCGGTATCCGCTCAGCTGCCACGGCCTGTCGCTGTCGCTGGGCGGCCCCGACCCGCTGGATCAGGCGTTCCTGCGCCAGACCCGCGACTTCCTCGACCGCCACCGCTGCGCGCTCTACAGCGAACACCTGAGCTACTGTTCCGCCAACGGCCATCTCTACGACCTGCTGCCGCTGCCGTTCACCGACGAAGCGGTGACGCACGTCGCCGCACGCATCCGCCAGGTGCAGGACGCGCTGGGCCGCCGGATCGCGGTGGAAAACGTCAGCTACTACGCCGCGCCCTACCAGCAACTGTCCGAAATCGATTTCGTCGCTGCGGTGCTGGCCGAAGCCGGCTGCGACCTGCTGCTGGACGTGAACAACGTCTACGTCAACGCGATCAACCACGGCTACGACGCGCGCGCCTTCATCAAGGCGATGCCGACGCAGCGCATCGCCAGCTACCACGTTGCCGGCCACTTCGACGAAGCCGACGACCTCAAGATCGACACCCACGGCACGGCGGTGAAGGACGACGTGTGGTCGCTGCTCGGCTACGCCTACGCCAGCCACGGCGTGCGCCCCACCCTGCTGGAACGCGACTTCAACTTCCCGCCGCTGCCGGTGCTGCTGGACGAAGTGGCGCGCATCCGCGCGCTGCAGGCGGCAGCGCCATGAGCGCGCTGCACGATCAGCTGCACGCGCTGGCCGCGCACGTGCGCGACCCGGTCGCGCACGCCGGCCCGCCCGGCATCGAGGATCGGCGGCTGGCGGTCTATCGCGAGCTGGTGGCCAACAACCTCGACGGCCTGCTGGCCGGCACCTTCCCGGTGATCCGCAGGACTCTGGGCGATGCCGACTGGCAGGCGCTGCTGCACCGCTTCCTCGTCGGCCACCGCAGCGAAACCCCGCTGTTCACCCGGCTGGGATTGGAGT
Source organism: Lysobacteraceae bacterium (assembly GCA_028868545.1). Lineage (GTDB taxonomy): Bacteria > Pseudomonadota > Gammaproteobacteria > Xanthomonadales > Xanthomonadaceae > Thermomonas. The sequence continues at coordinate 30,840 of JAGWUF010000001.1, forward strand.
TCATCGCCTTCCTCGAAGCCGCGGAAGAGCCCGCGCGGCCGTGGCTGACCGAGCTGGCGCATTACGAATGGGCCGAGCTGGGCCTGCAGCTCAGCGATGCCGCGGCACCGCCGCACGTTCCCGACGGCGACCTGCTCGACGGCGTGCCGCTGCTGTCGCCGCTGGCCTGGCCGCTGGCCTACGTCTGGCCGGTGCACCGGCTCGGCCCGGACTGCCAGCCCGCCGAACCGCCGCCCGTTCCGACGCTGGTGCTGCTGCGCCGCGATCCTGGCGGCCGCGTCCATTTCTCGCTGCTGTCGCCGCTGCTGTACCGGCTGCTGGCGCTGATTGGTGCCGACGACGGGCGCAGCGGCCACGCGCTGCTGCGCCAGCTGGCGGAGGAAGTCGGCCACCCGGATTTCGACGCGTTCCTCGGCGAAGCACTGCCGATGCTGGAACGGCTGCGCGCCGAGGGCGTGCTGCCGGGCACCGCGCCGCCGACGCGCTGAAAGCGATGTGGGCCAGCAGGCCGCTCTGCTAGGCTTTGCCGATGACCGATACGCAAGATGTACCCGCCTTCGCGGCGATGGCCGCGCGCTTCCGCGGCTACCTGCCGGTAGTGGTGGATGTGGAAACCGGCGGCTTCGACTGGAACAAGCACGCCCTGCTGGAAATCGCGGCGATTCCGCTTGAACTGGATGCGGCCGGCCACTACGTGCCGGGCGAAGTCGCGCACGCGCACATCGCCCCCGCGCCCGGCACCAGCATCGACCCGAAGTCGCTGGAGGTCACCGGCATCAAGATCGGCCATCCGCTGCGCGGCGAGGTGGACGAGCGCAGCGGGCTGGACGCGATCTTCGTGCCGGTGCGCGCGGCGCTGAAGAAGCACGGCTGCCAGCGCGCCATCCTGGTGGGCCACAACGCCCACTTCGACCTCAACTTCCTCAACGCCGCGGTCGCTCGCGTGCAGCACAAGCGCAACCCGTTCCACCCGTTCAGCGTGTTCGACACGGTGACGATGGCCGGCCTGGCCTACGGCCAGACCGTGCTGGCACGCGCGGCGATGGCTGCCGGGCTGGGCTGGGACCCCAGCCAGGCGCACTCGGCGGTGTACGACACCGAACAGACCGCGAAGTTGTTCTGTGCGATCGCAAATGCATGGCATAGGCCAAATCCCGCAGCGCAGGGCGGTTCGTCCGCATCGAGCGCGGGGACAATCGGCGCCATGGATGGCGCCGATTAGCCTACATGGACGTACTTGCGGCGTGTCCCAAGCCGATGTGGGCGGAGCGCCCTGCGCGTAATGGACTCACGCCTGCTTCGCCTGTGATTTCGTCCTGAGCGTCCGCACGATTCCGTAGGCGCTGATCGCCATCCACACGGCTTCCAGCACGAACACCGACACGTTGAACTTGCCCAGCAGCGACACCAGCACGCCACCGGAACCGAATAGGTTCAGCAACTGATAGACGATGCCGGTGCCGGACAGCTTGCCGGCCTGCAGCAGGAAGAACGCCACCAGCACCGCCAGCGTGCCGGCGATGCCTACCCAGTCGTACCACGCCAGATTCAACGCCATCACGCGCTCCTTTGCCGCACGGCCTCGAACAGCGCCACGCCGCTGGCCACCGACACGTTGAGGCTCTCGAAGCCGCCCGGCATCGGGATCTTCACCAGCTGGTCGCAGTTCTCGCGGGTGAGCCGGCGCAGGCCCTCGCCCTCGCTGCCCATCACCAGCGCCACGTTGCCCTTGAGGTCGATGGCATACAGCGACGCATCCGCCTCGCCGGCCAGCCCGTAAATCCACACGCCCATTTTTTGCAGATCGCGCAATGTGCGCGAGAGGTTGGTCACGCTGAAGATCGGCAGCGTGTCCGCCGCGCCGGCCGAGGTCTTGCGCACGGTGGCGTTGACCTGCACCGCCTTGTCCTTCGGAATCACCACCGCGGTCGCGCCCGCCGCCGCCGCGCTGCGCAGGCAGGCGCCGAGGTTGTGCGGGTCCTGCACGCCGTCCAGCACGAGGATCAGCGCGCTTCCCCCCGCGGCTTCGACCAACCCCGGCAACTCGTGCTCATCCCAGGTCTTGGCCGCGGCGTAGCGCGCCGCCGCGCCCTGGTGGCGCACCCCGCCGGCCACGCCGTCCAGCGCCTGCTGCGCCACCCGGCGCACGTCGATGTCCTTGCGCCGCGCCTGCTGTTCGATTTCGACGATGCGCGGATTCTTGCCGCCGGCTTCCAGCAGCACTTCGCGCACGTGTTCGGCGTCGTGCTCCAGCGCGGAAGCCACCGCGTTCAGGCCGACGATCCATTGGGAGGATTTGCTCATGCGGGTATTTTGCCCTGAGGGCTTCCGCTTTGGCGGATTGTGCTTGTCTCCTCCTGCGAACGCAGGGGGTTGAGAGGGGGTGCTTTCGCATGGCTCGACCAAGAGCACCCCTCCCCAGCCCTCCCCTGCTTTGCAAGGGAGGGGGAAAACCTCAGTACTTCTGCTTCTGCCGCTTCGCCGGCTTGCCGCGCTCCGGCAGCGCCGGCAGGCCGGCGTCTTCCTCGGCCAGACGGAAGTCGATCTTGCGCTCTTCCACGCTGGCCTTCAGCACCACGATGCGGACGCGGTCGCCGAGCCGGAACTCGCGGCCGCGGCGTTCGCCGGTGAGCGTCTTGCGCACCGCGTCGAAGTGGTAGAAGTCGCGCGGCAGCTGGGTGACGTGGACCAGGCCGTTGACCTTGGAATCGTCCAGCTCGACGAACAGACCGAAGCTGGTCACGCCGCTGATGGTGCCGTCGAACTCCTTGCCGACGTGGCCTTCCATCCACGCCGCACGGTAGCGCTCGTCGACTTCGCGCTGGGCTTCGTCGGCGCGGCGCGAGCGTTCCGAACATTGCAGCGACAGGCTGGCCATTTCGTGCGGCGAGTATTCATACGCCTCCGGCCGGCCGCCGGCCAATGCGTGCTTAATCGCGCGGTGCACCAGCAGATCCGGGTAGCGCCGGATCGGCGAGGTGAAGTGCGCGTAGGCCTCCAGCGCCAGGCCGAAGTGGCCGATGTTGTCCGGCGCATACACCGCCAGCGACTGGCTGCGCAGGATCACCGACTCCAGCAGCGCGGCGTCGGGGCGCTCGCGGATCTTCTCCAACAGCGCACGGAAATCCTTCGGCTTCACCTTGCCCCACGGCGGCAGGCGCAGCGCGAACTCCTTGAGGAATTCCTCCAGATCGGCGTACTTGGACTCCGGCGGCTTGTCGTGGTCGCGGTAGGGCGCGGGGACGCGCGCCTCCAGCAAGTACAGCGCGGCCTGCACGTTGGCCGCGATCATGCACTCCTCGATCAGCTTGTGGGCGTCGTTGCGCTGGAGCATGCCGGCCTGGGTCACCACGCCCTTGGCGTCCAGCACGAAGCGCACTTCGCTGCTCTCGAACTCGATCGCGCCACGCTTGGCGCGCGCCCTGTCGAGGACCTTGTACAGCTGGTGCAGGCGCTGCACCTGCGGCAGCAGCGCGCCGATCTTGGCCAGCGCGGCGTCGTGCTCGTCCTCCGGGATGCCCTCGCCCACCGCGTTCCACACGTCGGTGTAGGTCAGACGCGCGTGCGAGTGCATCACCGCCTCGTAGAACCGGCTCGACGTGACGATGCCGTCGCGGCCCACCTGCATGTCGCAGCAGAAGCACAGCCGGTCCAGCGCCGGATTGAGCGAGCAGATGCCGTTGCTCAGCGTCTCCGGCAGCATCGGCACCACGAAACCGGGGAAATACACCGACGTGGCACGCAATTGCGCTTCCTCGTCCAGCGGCGTTTCCGGCTGCACGTAATGCGACACGTCGGCGATCGCCACGATCAGACGGAAGCCGTCGGCGTTGGGTTCGCACCACACCGCATCATCGAAATCCTTGGCGTCCTCGCCGTCGATGGTGACCAGCGGCATCGCGCGCAGATCGACGCGCCCGGCGATGTCGGCGGGGGTCACCTGCAATGGGATGGCCGTGGCCTGGGCCAGTACCTCGGGCGAAAATTCGTGCGGAATGTCGTGGCCGTGGATCGCCGCTTCCACCGCCTGGCTGGCGGTGAGCTTGTCGCCCAGCACCGCCAGCACCTTGCCGATCGGTGGCCGGTGCGCATCCTGCGCCGTGGTGATTTCCGCCACCACCAATTGCCCGGTTTTCGCACCGCCGCATGCCTCCTGCGGAATCAGCACATTGCGCTGGATGCGCTTGTCGTCGGGCACCACGTAGGCCACGCCCAGTTCTTCGGTGTAGCGGCCCAGCAGGCGGGTCAGGCGGCGTTCCAGCACTTCGACGATGCTGGCTTCACCACGCCCGCGCCGATCCATGCCGGTGAGGCTGACCAGCACGCGGTCGCCGTGGCTGACCTTGCGCATCTCGTACGGCGGCAGGAACAAATCGTCGCCGCCGGCCTCCGGACGCAGGAAACCGAAGCCGTCGGGGTTGGCGATCACGCTGCCGGGGATCAGCTCGGCCTGCGCCGCCGGCACGTAGCCGCCGCGCCGGTTCTGCAGCAGCTGACCGGCGCGCAGCATCGCGCCGAGGCGTTTTTGCAGCGCCTCGAAGCGGTCGGGCGCGGTCAGCGCCAATTTCTGCGCCAGGGCCCGGTCGTCCATCGGGCCATCCTGCGCAGCCAGCACCTGCAGGATCATTTCGCGGCTGGCAATCGGGTGTTCGTAACGCTGCGCCTCACGCTGCGCGTGCGGATCGAAACGCGGCGCGGTTGGATGCGTGGCCACCGGCTTGCCCTTGCGCGGATGCGCAGGTGCCGGGGAGTCCGGCAACCACCCCGGCAATTTGCCTGCGCCCTTGCCTGGCTTGTTGCCGACATTGCCGGGACCCGCCCCCTTGCCGCCGCCACTGCTGCCGCGCTTGCTGGAAATTTTCTTCATGCCACGATGGTACAGCCTGCAAAAAACTGTTGACAGCACCAGCCTATCCCCGGAAAATGCGCGGCTCACCACCTGCCCAGGTGGCGGAATTGGTAGACGCACTAGTTTCAGGTACTAGCGGGTAAAACCGTGGAGGTTCGAGTCCTCTCCTGGGCACCACGTGATACAACGAAGGCCCGCGCAAGCGGGCTTTTTTGTTGCCCTTGCCGAGGTCGGGCCCACCGATGTTGATGCCGCCTCTTTCCGCGCCGCTGCTGGTCGGTTTCAGCGGCGGGCTGGATTCCACCGTGCTGCTGCAGCGCCTGGCCAGCACGCCGGCCGTGCGCGCACCGGGGCTGCGCGCCATCCATGTCCACCACGGGCTGTCCCCGCAGGCGGATGCCTGGGCAGCGCATTGCCAACGCGTCTGCGATGCCCTCGCGGTGCCGCTGCAGGTGGTACGGGTGGAAGTCGATGTCGCAGCGGGGCTGGGCCCGGAAGGTGCGGCACGCGCAGCACGTCATGCCGCGTTCGAAGGCGCATTGCAGGCAGGCGAGATTCTGGCCCTGGCCCATCACCGGGACGATCAGGCCGAAACCTTCCTGCTGCGCGCCCTGCGCGGCGCCGGGGTGGACGGGCTGGCAGCGATGCGGCCCTGGCGCAGCTACGGCCACGGCTGGCTGTGGCGGCCCCTGCTGGGAGAATCACGCGCGGCGTTGCTGGCCAGCGCACGGCAGGCACAGTTGCACTGGCTGGACGACCCCGGCAATGCCAGCTCGGACTTCGACCGCAATTTTCTGCGCAATCAAGTCCTCCCGCTGTTGCGCCAACGCTGGCCACACGCCGCCGCAGCCTTGGCGCGCAGCGCCGCACTGAGTGCCGAAGCTGCAGATTTGCTGCACGAAGAGGATGCCGCCGCGCTGGCCGGCATCCGGATGTCGGGCGACACCGTGCAGATCGAAGCCCTGCTGGATTTGCCGCAGCCGCGCCGCGCACGCGTGCTGCGGCTCTGGATCGATGACTTGCAACTGCCGCCGCTGCCGGCCAATGGCATCGCCCGCATCGAGGCCGACCTGTTGACGGCACGACAGGATTCGCAGGCCCGCTTCGACTGGGCGTCGGCACGGGTGCAGCGCTGGCGCGGCCTGCTGCATGCGGGCTTCATCCAGGCCGTGCTGCCGGCTGGTTTTTCGCAAGCCTGGGATGGCCGCCAACCGCTGCCTCTGCCTACCGGCGACTACCTGCGCCTGCTCGGAGCAGCACGGTTCGACGCCCCGTTGCGCGTGCACGCACGCCAGGGCGGCGAACGCATCGTGCTGCCCGGCAGGCGTCATTCGCATGCCCTCAAACATGTCCTGCAGGCCGCAAGCATGCCGCCGTGGCAACGCCTGCGCCTGCCCGTGCTGTCTGCGGGCGATACCGTGCTGGCGTGTGGCGATGGCATCGTCTCGGCAGCGCTGGCGCAGTGGTTGCTGCAGCACCGGGCGACGCTGCAATGGGTGCGGCTGGCGTAAACTGCAGGCATGGCGAAGAAACCCGCATCCGTGCCCTCCCCTGTGCCTTCCCCCGTGGCCGACTTCGAGCAATCGATGCAGGCACTGGAGGCGTTGGTCGAAAAAATGGAGACCGGCGAGATGACGCTGGAGGAATCGTTGACGGCGTACGAACGTGGCGTCGGGCTGTATCGCCAATGCCAGGGCACGCTGGAACAGGCGGAATTGCGGGTGCGCCTGCTCACCGACCCGGCCCGGCCCGAGGATGCCCGCGACTTCGATGACGGCGGCAATGCCTGAAGTGCACCTTGAGCAGTGGCGCACGCGCGTCGAAACCACGCTGAGCCACGCACTCCCGTCACCCGATGCGGCCCCCCGGCGCCTGCACGCCGCCATGCAGTACGCGGTGTTGAATGGCGGCAAGCGCATGCGTCCGTTGCTGGCGTACGCCACCGGCAGCGCTCTGGGCGCGGGGCTTTCCGCGCTGGATGCTGCCGCGGCGGCGGTGGAACTGATCCATTGCTATTCGCTGGTGCACGACGACCTGCCGGCGATGGATGACGACGCCCTGCGCCGTGGCATGCCCACCGTGCATGTCGCCTTCGATGAAGCCACCGCCATTCTGGCCGGCGATGCACTGCAGACCCTGGCCTTTGCGGTGCTCGCCGACGCGCCGCTGCCTGCGGAGCAACGCGTGGCGATGCTGGCCGAACTGGCCCGCGCCTCCGGTGTTGCAGGCATGTGCGGGGGACAGGCGCTGGATATCGATGCCACCGGCACAACCATCACCGTGCTCGAACTCGAGCGTCTGCACGCCTTGAAAACCGGTGCCCTGCTGCGCTGCGCGGTGCGGTTGGGGGCAATGGCCGCGGACGCGGATGCACACGCCCGTGCCTCGCTTGACCGGTATGCGGATGCGCTGGGACTGGCGTTCCAGATTCGCGATGACCTGCTCGACATCGAGGGCGACGCCGCCACCCTGGGCAAGACCGCCGGCAAGGATCAGGCACAGAGCAAGGCCACGTTCCCGGCGCTGCTGGGGCTGGACGCAAGCAGGGCACGCCTGGCCGAACTGGCGGCCACCATGCAGGCCGCGCTGGACGAATTGGCCGGGCGCGGCCATGACACCCTGGCACTGGCGGCACTGGCGCGCAAGGTCATCGAGCGCACGCACTGAACGGCGTTGCCCTGCGCAGCAATGCCCCGAGCGGCAATGCGCGGCTCAGGGATCAGGATCAGGAAGTACGGCAAGCCGCCAGCAGATCCTTGTTCCTGTGGTACACGCTGGTCTGCACGTCGAAAGCACCCAGCACCGTGGCAAACAGGTTGTCGTGGCTGGCCGGCTGGCCAGCCACATTGCGAAGACAGGCCATGTCGATGCGGTCGCCGGCCGCAAATCCCGGCGACAGCCACAGCACCATCGGCACATGCAGTTGCGGCCTGGGCGCAACTGCATACGGCGCACCATGCAGGTACAGGCCGTATTCGCCCAGTGATTCGCCGTGGTCGGACACATACAGCATCGCCGCATCGCGCGCGGTCTGCTGCTGCAACAGGTCGATCACCCGCCCCAGCACGGCATCGGAATACAGGATCGCGTTGTCGTAGGCATTGGCGATCTGGGCCTGACTGCAGCGGTTCAATTCCGGGGTCTTGCAAACTGGCGTCCAACGTTCGAAGGCCGGCGGATAGCGCTCGAAATAATTGGGGCCGTGGTTGCCCAGCATGTGCAACACGAGGATGACATCGCCCTGCATCGCCTGCAGTTTCTCCGGCAGCCCCGCCAGCAGGATTTCGTCGAAACAGCGTCCCGCCGCGCACAGGCCAGGAGCATCGTCAGGCCCCATGGTCTGCGATTGCACGCCGATGCAGATGCCCTTGCAGCCGGACTGGTTGTCGCGCCACAGGACCTGCACGCCGGCACGCGCCGCCACATCCAGCACCGATTCATGGCCGCGAATCGCGTCGCGGTCGTAGTGTTCACGCCCCTGCAGGGAGAACATGCACGGCAGCGCCACCTCGGTACTGGTGCCGCAGGCGGTGACATCGGGAAAATTCACCACCGCGCGCCGGGCCAGCTCCGGCGTGGTTTGCCGGGTGTAACCGTTCAGCCCCCAGTGGTCGCCGCGCACGGTTTCGCCCACCGCCACCACCAGCAGGCGCGGCTTGCGCGTCGCCGCATCCGCGGGCCGGTGTGCATCCGCACCCACCACCTGGCGCGTGCCGGGCCGGGGGTTTTTCGCCGGCTTGAGCACATTCACCAAGGACACGATGTAGTTGCCCGGGGTGATCTTGTAACGCAGCACCTTGTCCGTGCGCATCAACGCGAACACGCCCTGCGAAGACACGCCCACCGCACCGGCAGCCAGCAACACCATGGCCAGCACGAAACCGAGGCGCAGCAGCAAGCCGCGCTGCCAGCTGCGCGACTTGGGGCGGGTCAGCAACACCAGCACCGCAGGCAGCACGCCCAGCAACAGGGTGTGCAGCAGCATGCCGAAGGTCAGCAATTCACGGCTTTCCGCCATGTCGGTCTGCAGCACGTTGCGGATCATCTCCGCATCGAGCACCACCGCATAGCGCGTCATGTACCAATGCGCCAGCGCCGTCACCACCAGCAGCAAGGCCAGCAACGGCCGTGCCAGCCGGCCCCAGCACAGCAGGCCGAGCAGGAAGGCATGCAGTGCGAACACCGCCACCCCCAGCGACAGCAGAACCTGCGTCGACCCGGTGCCGACGCGTACCGCCGCCCAGAACGGGCCATTGCAGACCAGCAGGAAATACAGGCTGACCAGCGCGATCAGTGCTTCCGTCGAAATTCCTGGGCGCCACCAGGGGCCATCCGCGTGCGCCGTTGCGCGCATCACCGTGCCACGTCCGAAATTTGCCACGAGCCGTCCGTCACTGTTCCGAAGCCGGGTTGACGGGCGACAGTAACATTCCAGTCACCTGCCGCCCACTCGAACATCACCGCGCGCCGCGACGCTCCCCTTGGCGCGCGCCGCGCTGGCCTTCGCGTTGCCCCTCGCGCTGACCCTCGCGTTGCACCGGCTTCGGGCCGGTATGCGCATGCGCATGCGCTTCCGGCTTGCGCGGCTTGCCGTGCGGGCGGCGGTTGCGCGACGGCCGGGCCGCACGCGGGGTGTTGTCGAACGGCTTGGCATCGCTGCGGATGGCGCGCGACGGGGCAAACCCGGCAACGGTATCCATCACAATGTCGCGGCCCAGCAGCTTCTGGATCTGGCGCAGCAGATGCGCCTCTTCCGGTGCCACCAACGAAATGGCCTCGCCGCTGGCGCCATTGCGGCCGGTGCGACCGATCCGGTGCACGTAGTCTTCAGCCACCATCGGCAAGTCGTGGTTGATCACCAGCGGCAGCTGCGGAATGTCGAGGCCGCGTGCGGCCACGTCGGTGGCCACCAGGATCCGGGTCTTGCCGGATTTGAACTCGTTCAAGGCCTTCTGCCGCGCGGCCTGGCTCTTGTTGCCGTGGATGGCCAGCGCCGGCAAACCGGCGGCCTCCAGCTGCTCGGCCAGACGGTTGCAACCGTGCTTGGTCTTGCCGAACACCAGCACCTGTTCGGTATGGCGCTCGGCCAGGATCTGGATCAGCAGGTCGCGCTTCTTGTTGCCGTCCACCGGATGCGCACGGTGCTGGATGGTTTCCACCACGGTGTTCTGCGCCGCCACCTGCACCTGTTGCGGGTTCTTCAGGAAATCCAGCGCCAGCGCCTTGATGCGCGGCTCGAAGGTGGCCGAGAACAACAGCGTCTGACGCTGGCTGGGCACATGCTTCATCACCCGCTGGATCGACGGCAGAAAGCCCATGTCCAGCATGCGGTCGGCCTCGTCCAGCACCAGCAGCTGCACCTCGCCCAGCTTGCAGGTGCCGCGCTCCAGATGGTCGATCAAGCGGCCCGGGCAGGCCACCAGCACGTCCACGCCGCGCCGGAAGGCGTCGATCTGTGGCTGCATGCCCACCCCGCCGAACAGGGCGGTGACATTCAGGCGCAGATACTTGGCGTAGCTGCGCAGGTTGTCACTCACTTGCACCGCCAGCTCGCGGGTGGGGGTGAGGATCAGCGCACGCGGGCGATGCAGGCCTTGCGGCTTGGGCAGCTCGGCCAGCTTCTGCAGCAGCGGCAGACCGAACGCGGCGGTCTTGCCGGTGCCGGTCTGGGCGCCGCCCAGCACGTCGTGGCCGGCCAGCACCAGCGGAATCGCCTGGGCCTGGATGGGGGTGGGGGTGGTGTACTGGTTGTCGGCAAGCGCACGCAGCAAGCCGGGCGCAAGGCCAAGGGTTTCAAACGACATCGGGAACTCCGGGTAACAGAAATCCACGCGCAAGGCGTGGGCGAACCCGTGCGATTCCCTGGAACCACGCACGAGCCGGCAGATGGCACGACGCCGGAACTCCGGGCCGTGTCTGCGCGACGAAAGGCGTGTGGGGAAAACGAGCCGCGAAGGCGGCGGGCGTGACCGGGAAAACGATCAGGCGTGCGCAGAACGTGGCGAATGATACGCCAATGCCCCGCCGCTGCGCCGCGCAGCTGAACCTGGCGTTCACGATTGCCGCCCCGCCAGGCCCGCACGCAGTGGTTCCCGCGCCCCGGTGCGCATGGCAATCTGCATCCTTCCCCAAACCGATTCGCCCCATGAAAATCGAAGTACGCCTCGCCCAATGGCTGCTGGCCAGCGTGTTCCTGGTGATGGGCGGGTTCCGCCTGTGGCAGGCCCTGCACGGCGTCGCCACCCCCAACATGGCCTTGCTGCTGAGCACCGGCGAAGTGCTGCTGGGCATCTTGATTGCCGCCGGCTGGCAACTGCGGGGGATGACCCTGCTCGCCGCCACCCTGCTGCTGGTGGATGCCGCCCAGTCGCACCCGTTCTGGCACTACAGCGGTGCCGCGATGGGCCCGCAACTGCTGCAATTCATGAAGAACATGGGTCTGGTGGGCGGGCTGGTGCTGCTGTCCACGGCAGGCGGTGCGAGGCGACGGTGAGGGGGAGCTACACCTCCACCACCATCCCCGGCCTGGCCAACGTGGCTTGCACGCCGTGGCGTTCGAAAATTTCGCCGGCCAGGGCTTCGCGGGCGAGGTCTTCGCCGTGCACCAGAACCAGCGGCGGGGATGGGGTGAAGCCGGCGTACCAGTGCAGCAGGCCTTGCTGGTCGGCGTGGGCGGACAGGCCGCCGACGGTGTGGCGGTGGGCATTCACGCGGACGTCGTGGCCGTGGATGCGCACCCATTTGGCGCCATCCACCAGGCGCCGGCCAAGGGTGCCTTCGGCCTGATAGCCCACGAACACGATGCGGGTCTGCCGCTTGGGCAGGCATTGGCGCATGTGGTGCAGGATGCGGCCGCCGCTGGCCATGCCGTTGCCGGCAATCACTATCGCGCCGCCGTGGATGCGGTTGATCGCCATCGATTCCTCGGCGGTTTCGGTCACGCGCAGGTTGGGCAGGCGGAATGGATTGGGCGAGCCGCGCCAGACTTCGCGGGCCTCGGCATCGAACAGCTCATGGTGGTGGTCGTACACCTGCACCACCTTCGAGGCCATCGGGCTGTCCAGGAAAATTTTCCAGCGCGACATGTCCCAGTCCGCCCAATGGCGGGCAAACCAGTACAGCAATTCCTGCGTACGCCCCACCGCGAACGCCGGGATCAGCACATTGCCGTGGTCGTGCCAGGCCTGATCCAGGATTTCGGCCAACTCGATGATGGTGTCGCTGCGCTGCTTGTGGTTGCGGTTGCCGTAGGTGGATTCCATCAGCAGCAGGTCGGCCTGCCCGATCTGCACCGGGTCGCGCAGGATGGGCGTGCCAGGCATGCCGAGGTCGCCGGAGAACACCAGTTTGCGACCATCGGCCCACAGCTCGACGATGCTGGAGCCGAGGATGTGGCCGGCATCGCGGAAGGCGATCTCCACGCCCTCCAGAATCTCGGTGCGCGCACCGTAGGGCAGCGGGCGCAACTGCGACAGCGCTTCACGCACGTCGTCGCGGGTGTACAGCGGCATTGCCTTGGGCTGGCCGGGCTTGCGCTTGCGGTTGCTGCGCTCGGCATCGTTCTCCTGCAGCGACGCCGAGTCCATCAGCATGATCGGCAGCAGGTCGACGGTGGCCGCCTGCGCATAGATCGGGCCATCGAAACCGGCCAGGGTCAGGCGCGGCACCCGACCGACGTGGTCGATATGCGCATGGCTGAGCACCAGCGCATCGATCTGGCCGACTTCGAACGGAAATGGGGCGAAATTGCGCGCATCGGCTTCCGGGCTGCCCTGCACCATGCCGCAATCGATCAGGATGCGTTTGCCGGCCGCTTCGACCAGATGCATCGAGCCGGTGACCTCGCCGGCTGCGCCGTGGAAATGTACTTTCATGCGTCAACTCCATGCCCGTTCGTCGCAGCGTAACCCACCCCTGAACTTCCGGCAGGTGACGACCGCCGTCACAGTTCGGCATGCTATGCGGTTTCCACCTTCGGGAAATCCCATGCGTCTGCTTTCTCTCGCCTGCGCGCTGGCACTGTGCGGTGTGGCCACCGTCGCTTGCGCCGCCGCACCTGCCACCAAGGCCGCCGCCAAGGTACCCGGCAGCGAGGCCATCGTCGGCAAGACCCTGCCCAATGGCCTGCAAATCATCATCTGGCCCGACCACGACATTCCCAACGCCAATTTCTACACCTTCTACAAGGCCGGCAGCCGCAACGAATACCCGGGCATCACCGGGCTGGCGCATTTCTTCGAACACATGATGTTCAACGGCACCAGCCGCCGCCAACCCGGCGAGTTCGACCGCATCATGGAAGCCGCCGGCGGCAGCAACAATGCCAGCACCAGCAACGACCGCACGATCTACACCGACTGGTTCCCCAGCAGCGCCCTGGAAACGATTTTCGATCTGGAAGCCGACCGCATCGCGCACCTGGCATTCGATGACAAGGTGATCGAAAGCGAGCGCGGCGTGGTGTACAGCGAGCGTCGTTCCAGCGTGGACAACCAGCCGTTCGGTTCGCTGATCGAACAGATGCAGGCCACCGCCTTCACCGCCCACCCCTACCAGTTTCCCACCATCGGCTATCCGTCCGACATCGAGCACTGGACCAAGGCCGATCTGCAGCAGTTCTTCAAGACCTATTACGCGCCGAACAACGCCGTGCTGGTGATTGCCGGCGACGTGCAGCCGACGCAGGTGTTCGCGCTGGCCGACAAGTACCTGGCCCCGATTCCGTGCCAGCCGGCGCCGCGCGAGATCACCACGGTCGAACCCGAACAGCATGGCGAGCGCCGATTGATCCTGGAACGCCCGGATGCGCAAACCCCGATCGTGGCGTTTGCCTATCACACCGGCACCAATGAGGGCGGCAAGGACAGCCCGGTGCTGGACATGCTCAACACCATCCTGGCGCAAGGCGTGTCCTCGCGGCTGCATCAGCGGCTGGTGGAAAAGGAGCAGGCCGCCGTGAGCACGGGTGCCTTCGTGGAAAACGGCTACGACCCGGGCCTGTTGTGGGTGTACGCCACGCTGGCCCCGCAAGGCGACCCGGCCAAGGCCGAGGCACTGCTGGATGACGAGCTGGCCAGGCTGGCACGCGATGGCGTGAGTGCGGCGGAGATGGACAAGGCGCGCAACCTCAACCTGTCCGCGTTCTGGCGCGGCATGGCCACCATCAATGGCAAGGCCCAGGCCTTGGGCGACTATCAGACCTTCCACGGCGATTACCGCAAGTTGTTCGATGCGCCCGCCGTGCTGGCAGCCGTCAGTGCCGCCGACGTGCAGGCACTGGCACAAAAAATCCTGCGCAAATCCAACCGCACGGTGGGCTGGGTGCAGCCCACTCCGCAAGATTCGGCCCAGAAGGAGGCCACCCCATGAGCCGCCCGCTGCGTCTGCTTGCCATCGCCCTGTTCGCCTGCGTCGGCATGACGGCCCATGCCGCAAGCCCCCTTGCCGGCACCACGCAAGCCACGATCAAACTGCCCGATTACACCCGCAGTACCCTGCCCAACGGCGCCACCGTGTTGCTGATGCCGCGCCACGACGTGCCGATGATCGCCGCCACCGTGCTGGTGCGTGGCGGCGCGCTGGCCGATGCGCCGGGCAAGGAAGGCACCGCGTCACTGTTGTCGGATCTGCTGGAGAAAGGCGCGGGCGAGCGTGATGCGCTTGCGTTCGCACAGACGGTGGACGGCGCCGGCGGTTTTCTGAATGTCGGCTCCTCGCGTGAAGCGGTGGTGGCCAATGCGCAATTCCTGTCGAAGGATGCCGGCTTGATGCTGGGGCTGCTGGGCGACGCCCTGCTGCGCCCGCGGCTGGAGCAGGCCGAGTTCGACAAACTGAAAAAACGCGCCATCGACGGCATCGCCAGTGCCAAGGATGGCGACCCGCGCGGCCTGATCGGCGAGTACATGCATGCCTGGCTGTTCCAGCAGCAGCCGTACGCACGGCCGGACGGCGGCGACGAAACCAGCCTGGCCCGCATCACCCTGGAGGATCTCAAGGCCTTCCGTGCGCAGCAGATGGGTGGCGACCGCCTGATCATCGCGATTGCCGGCGACTTCGACCCGGCCACGCTGGGCAAGCAAGTGGCTGCAGTTTTCGGCGGCTGGGGCAAGGCCACCGGTACGCTGCCGCAGGTGCAGGCCGCGCACTACCAGACCGGCCGCCGCGTGCTGCTGGTGGACAAGCCCGGTGCCACCCAGACCTATTTCACCCTGGCCAACATCGGAACCGTCCACAATGACCCCGCCGAGGCCCCCCAGAACCTGGTGCAGACCGTGTTCGGCGGACGTTTCACCTCGATGATCAATACCGCCCTGCGAATCAAGTCCGGCCTGAGCTACGGGGCCGCCTCGGTACTGGAGCGCCCGCGCAGCCCCGGCGCGGTGTCGATCACCAGCTACACCAAGACCGAGTCCACCCAGGCCGCCATCGACCTGGCCATTGCCACCCTGGCCCAGCTGCACGCCACCCCGCTGGATGCACAGGCCATTGCCTCGGCCAAGCACTACGTCAGCGGGCAATTCGCACCTCGGCTGGAAACCGCGCCGCAACTGGCCGCGCAGCTGGCGCAACTGGCCTTGTATGGCGACAGCCGCGACAGCATCGACGGCTATCTGGGCCGGATCGCCACTGCCGATCCGGTGCAGGTCAATGCCGCGCGCAGCGTGTTTCCCAAACCCGAAGATCTGGTGATCGTGGCGATCGGGGATGCCGACAAGATCCGCGGCATCCTGAAAACCTACGGACCGCTGACCGAGATGAAACTGACCGATCCGCGCTACTCGCCCTGATGGCCGTGGGCGACGCGACAGCCTGCCGACCGGGGACGCTGCCGCGCTTCACCGGGCGGCACGCCACCCCTGGATTCACGACAGCTGCCCGATGACCACCAACCTCCATCGCAGCCACGGCTGGCGGGATGACACGGTCGCGCCCGACTGGCCCGCGCTGACCAGCGCCGACGTGCTTGCGCTGGCGGCGCAGTACCCGGTACTGCAGGCCAACCCCCGCATCGTCTGGCACAGCCCGCGTCCGTTCTCCTCGGCCGCACGAGTGTGGACGGCGCGTGGTGAACTCTTCATCAAGCGCCACCACTGCACGGTGCGCAGCGTTCAAGACTTGCACGAAGAACACGCGTTCATCGCCCACCTGCTGGGGCAGGGTTTGCCGGTGCCCCGGGTGCTGCCTGCGGCCGATGGCGAAACCGCGATTGCGCAAGGCGGGTGGTCATACGAACTCCATGCCACCGCGGCAGGCGTGGATGTGTATCGCGATGCCGCCTCCTGGACACCGCCGCGCTGCCCCGGACACGCGCGCAGCGCCGGCCAGCTGCTGGCCCGCCTGCATCGTGCCGCGGCCACGTTCACTGCACCGGACCGCAGCACCGCGCTGCTGGTCAACGCTGCCACGTTGTTGTGCGCACCGGATCTGTTTGCCGCCATCGAAGCGCAATGCCTGGCCCGGCCGGCACTGGCCGACGCACTGCACGCCATCGATTGGCGCCGGCAACTTGCCTGCCTGCTGCCGCGGCATCGCCACCTGCAGCCGCTGCTGGCCGCCCAGCAACGTCTGTGGACGCATGGCGACTGGCATGTCTCCAACCTGTTCTGGGAGAGCGACCAGGCCGACGCCCGAATCTGCAGCATTCTCGATTTCGGCCTGTGCGCACCCACCTTCGCGCTGTTCGATCTGGCCACCGCCATCGAGCGCAATGCCATCCTCTGGCTGCAACCGGATCCCGACAGCCCGTCGTTCCTGCCGGACATCGCCCGCAACCTGCTGGCAGGCTACGCCGAACTGTCGCCCCTGCTGCCCGCCCAGCGCGAGCTGCTTGCTGCACTGTTGCCACTGGTGCATCTGGATTTCGCCCTGTCCGAACTTCAATACTTCCACGCCGTGACCCGCAAACCGGACGATGCACGCCTGGCCTGGGAGGGCTACCTGCTGGGCCATGCGCAGTGGTTCGACACGGCGCCGGGGCAGCGCCTGCTGGCTCTCATCCGCGGAACCGGATGACCCATGCACACTGCATTGCACTGGCCTCCTGCAACCGGCTGTGGTTCAATGCGCGCCATGAAGCGGGGGTGCCTGGCGTTGCCGGGCTGAGAGAGTCCCTTGGAACCTGATCCGGTTTGCACCGGCGTAGGGAGCTTGATTCGAGCAGTCTGGCCATGCCTGTGCAGGGCCGTGCACATGCCATTGCGCATGTGGATGCCGTGGCATCGCCTGTTCGCCGTCGCTTCGTCCCCTTTCCCGACGATGGCTGACGATGAAACTCTCCCCTACCCCGCTCCTGCTTGCCCTGTTGCCGTTGCTGGTGCACGCCAGCCCCGGCGACGACCACACCGAGACGGCTGACAGCAAGATCACCAAGCTGGCCACGGTGGAAGTCACCGCCGACGCAAAAGACGCCGCGCGCGACGCCGGCAGCAACGCCTGGGGCAAGGCCAGCCTGCATGACACCCCCGCTTCGATCCAGCGGATCGACCGCGACCAGATCGAGGCGCGCCGCATTCGTACCTTGTCGGAACTGGCGCGCGAAGACGCCGCGCTGGGTGACAACTACGCCCCGGTGGGCTATTACCAGAACATCGCCATCCGTGGCTATCCACTGGATCTGGCCACCGGCTACCGCGGCAATGGCCTGCTGATCACCGGCGAGCAAATCCTGGCGCTGGAAGACAAGCAGCAGGTGGAAGTGCTGAAAGGGCTGGCGGGCCTGAGTGCCGGCGTGATCGAACCCGGCGGCACGGTGAACTTCATCAGCAAGCGTCCGGCCGACGTGCGCACGTTGACCTTCGGCACCGATGCGCGTGGTTCGCGCTATGCCGCGCTGGATATCGGCAGCTGGCTGACCCCCACGTTCGGGCTGCGCGCCAATCTGGCCTGGGACGCCGCGAATTCCTATGTCGAACACAGCAAGGGCCGCCGCAACCTCTTCGCGCTGGCGGCCGACTGGAAACTCTCCGATGCCACCACGCTGGAGCTCGATGCCAACCACCAATCCAGCGCGCAACGCTCGGCCTCCGGCTACATGCTGCTGGGTGGCAGCCAACTGCCGGCCCACCCGGAACCGGAAAAGCTGCTGGGCTACCAGCCCTGGCAGCAACCGGTGCGGATCCACGCCTACAACGCCAGTGCGCGGCTGCACCACGCCTTCAGCGATGACTGGCAACTCCAGCTGAGCGCAGGCCGCAGCCACAGCGTGATCGACGACAACGTCGCCTTCGCCTACGGCTGCTACTACACCGTCGCATGCGCCAGCGGCAATGTGCCCGGCAATTTCTTCGCCCCCGATGGCGATTACGACGTCTACGACTACCGCAGCCCGGACGATACCCGCGTCTCCGATCAGGCCCGTGCGGTACTGACCGGACAATTCGGCGCCGGTGAAGTGCAACACGAACTCAGCCTGGGCGTCAGCGCCTTCCATCGCGGCATCACCCGGCGACCGTACGTGTACGACTACGTCGGCACCGCGAACATCAACGACCCCACGCCCCCCGTGTTCGCGCCCTCGCCCAACCAGCCCGGCAACCCGGTGCGTCGCTTCGACAGCTGGCAGCGCACGGCCTTTGCACTGGATCGCGTGCATCTGGGAGCGCAATGGCAAGTACTGGTGGGCGCCAATGCCGTGCGCATGCACGAGCGCGCCTGGAAGAAATCGGGCAAGTTGATTCGCAGCACCCGGATCGAGAAAACCCTGCCGCAACTGGCCCTGCTGTGGCAACCAAGTGCTGCACTCACGACGTATTTCAGTGCCAGTGAAGGCATCTCGCTGGGCAAGGAAGCCCCTTTCTGGACCAGCAACGACGGCGAGTTCCTGGCACCGCGGCTGTCGCGGCAGCTGGAAGCCGGCATCAAATACCGCTGGCACGATGCGCTGGATTTGAGCGCCGCGGTGTTTCGCATCCGCCAGCCGTTCCAGTTTGCCCAACCCGACACCAGCAACGCCGGTTACACCTTCGTGCAGTCGGGCGATGAAGTGCACAGCGGGCTGGAGCTATCGGCGTCGGGGCGGGTGCGGGAAAAGCTGGGCGTGAATGCCAGCGTCGCGCTGATCCGCGCCCGCGCCCAGGGCACCGGCACCCCTGCCTTCGAAGGCCACCAGGTGGCCAACGTGCCCAGCCTGCGCAGCAGCCTGCAGCTGGATTATCGCCTGTTGCCGCAGCTGGATCTGCAAGCCGGCTGGCGGCATGTGTCGTCCAACCCCGCCACGCCCACCGGGCAGGTGCGCGCCGCCGCCTACGAGGTGTTCAATGCCGGCCTGCGCTGGCATGGGCAGTGGCGTGGCATGCCGCTGAACACGCAACTGGGTGTGGACAATCTGTTCAACCATCGCTATTGGCGTGACACCGGCAGCTCCGATGGCGACAGCTATCTGTTCCCCGGCGCGCCGCGCACCGTGTGGCTGACCGTGCAGGTCTCCCCCTGATGCCCCTGCACGAGATCATCGCTGCCTGCCTGAGCGCCTGCGCCGTGTGGCTGACCACCCGGCGCAGCCCGTGGTGCTTCCCGGTGGGGCTGGCGTCGATCTCGGTGTACATCTGGGTTTTCATCGAAGCCCGCCTGTATTCGGACGTGCTGCTGCAGTGCGCCTATGTGGCGATGCTGATTTCCGGCTGGATCCGCTGGCTGCGTCACCTCGACACCACCGGCCACGTCCGCGTGGCCGCGCTGACACCGCGCCTGGCAGGTTTGCACCTGCTGATCGGGCTGGCCGGCGGCGCCCTGCTGGGCTACACCATGCACACCTTCACCCGCGCCTCGCTGCCGTGGCTGGATGCCTTCCTGACCGCGTTCAGCCTGGTCGGGCAATGGTGGCAGAACCGCCGCCACATCGCCGCCTGGGGCATGTGGATCGCGGTGGATCTGGTGTACATCGGCATGTACCTGCACAAGGATCTGCACGTCACGGCGTTGCTCTACGCCGGCTTCGTGTTGCTGGCGATGAAGGGCTGGCGCGACTGGCTGCGCGCTGCACGGGCCGAGCTGGCCACCGGTTGACCCGATGCCGTCAACCGCACTCGCCTGCACTCGCCTGCAGGTGTATGGTCGGCATCCTCGATGGCATCGCAAGGCTTGCACCCATGGACATCCACGATATCGCCCTGAACCTGTTCGCCCAGCTGGTACACGCCAATGGCAATCAGGCCCCCAGCCAGGACGCACGGATCGAACTGGGGCGCGAAGCCTATCGCTATGCCGAGGCTTACATCACCGCCAAGGATCGGTACATCCGCGAACTGCCGGTCAGCAACGACCAGGGCTTCTGATGCCCGGCATGACCGCGCTCAAGCTTGCCCCACCCCTCATCGGAGCCCAGGCATGACCCGTCGGATCGCCTGCCTCGCCGCCCTGGCCCTGCTGTTGTCGGCGTGTTCCGGCGGCCCGGTGCGCCGCGTGTCGGAGCCCACCGCCAGCCTCCAGCAGCTCACCGTGCGTGCCGACGGCCAGTGGGACGTGCAACTGCGTCTGCAGAACTACAGCAGCATGGCCATGCGCTTCGACAAAACCGCATTGGAGATCCGTTTCGACAACGGCCCGGCGGCACGGCTGGATCTGCAACCGGCGCTGGACATCGGTCCCGAATCGGCCGACGTGGTCAACGCCACCGTGGCCCCCCTGCCCGCCGGTCGTGCCCGCATCGCCAGCGCGCTGGCCGATGGCCACGGCCTCTCCTACACCCTGCATGGCAGCATCGTCGCCACCCCGCAGGATCGCCAGCAGAAGTCCTGGGACATCCAGCGCGAGAGCGCGCTGTCGCCGGTGCCCGGGCTGCCGGGTGCACTGCGCTGAGGGCTGCCTGGCGATTCTCCGAGACTAGAGTTTTCGCTCAACATACGCAGTAGTACGCTGGAATTCCGGCAGGCCGATCACCGGCCTGCACCCGCCCGGACGCGCGCATGAGCACCTACAAAGCCCCCCTCGACGATCTTCGTTTTGCCCTGTACGACGTCCTCGGTGCCGAGGCGCTGTTCGCCCGGCTCGGCCATGCCGATGCCAACCGCGAGCTGGTGGACGCGGTGCTGGACGAAGCCGCGCGCTTCAGCGAAACCGTGCTGGCCCCGCTCAACAAGATCGGCGACGAGATCGGCTGCAGCTACGACAAGACCACCGGCAACGTCACCCCGCCACCCGGCTTCAAGGACGCCTTCGACAAGTTCGTGGAAGGCGGCTGGACCGGCCTGACCAACGCGCCGGAGCACGGCGGCCAGGGCATGCCCGCGCTGCTGGGCGGCGTGCTCACCGAACTGGTGGACAGCGCCAACCTGGCTTGGGGCAATTTCCCGATGCTCAGCCACGGCGCGGTCAAATCGCTGGAAACCTACGGCGAGGACTGGCAGAAGACGGTGTTCCTGGAGCCGCTGGTGGCCGGCAAGTGGACCGGCACCATGTGCCTGACCGAGCCGCACTGCGGCACCGACCTCGGCCTGCTCAAGACCCGCGCCGAACCCATCGCCGACGACAAATACGCGATCACCGGCACCAAGATCTTCATCACCGCCGGCGAGCACGACCTCGTCCCCAACATCCTCCACCTGGTGCTGGCCAAGCTGCCGGACGCGCCGGCGGGCGCCAAGGGCATCTCGCTGTTCGTGGTGCCGAAGTTCAAGGTCGCCCGCGACGGCAGCGTCGGCGAACGCAACGCGGTGCGTTGCGGCGCGATCGAACACAAGATGGGCATCCACGGTTCCGCCACCTGCGTGATGAACTTCGACGGCGCCGAGGGCTACCTGCTGGGCCAGCCGCACAAGGGCCTGCAGGCGATGTTCGTGATGATGAACTCGGCGCGGCTGGGCGTGGGCGTGCAGGGGCTGGCTCTGTCCGAGCGCGCTTACCAGAACGCGCTGCGCTACGCCCGCGAGCGGCTGCAGTCGCGCGCGCTGTCGGGCCCGAAATATCCCGACAAGCCGGCCGATCCGATCCTCGTCCAACCCGACGTGCGCCGCATGCTGCTGAACCAGAAGGCGCTGATCGAAGGCGGCCGGCTGCTGTCGCTGCACGCCTATTCACTGCTGGACGTGGCGGAAAAGGCGACCGACGCAGCCGAGCGCGAGCGCGCCGACACCCTGGTCAGCTTCCTCACCCCGATCTCCAAGGCCTGCCTGACCGAATGGAGCATCGAGAACACCTACAACGCGCTGCAGTGCTTCGGCGGCCACGGCTACATCGCCGAGCACGGCATGGAGCAATACGCGCGCGACGCGCGCATCACCACGCTGTACGAGGGCACCACCGGCATCCAGTCGCTGGACCTGATCGGCCGCAAGACCGCATCGACGCAGGGTGCGGGACTGAAGCTGTTCATCGCCGAGGTGGAAGCGTTCGCCAGGCAGCACGAGGGCGACGCCGCGTTGGCCGAGTTCATCGCGCCGCTGCGCGCCAAGTGCGGCGAATGGGGCAAGCTCACCATCGAAACGCTGACCCGCGCCGCCGGCAACCCGGAGGAGCTGGGCGCGGCCAGCACCGACTACCTGTTCTATTCGGGCTACGTGGTGCTGGCCTACTGGTGGGCGCGCAGCGTCGCCGCCGCCAATACCTCCGAGCGCCCGCAGGCGTTCAAGGACGCCAAGCGCGACACCGCCCGCTACTACTTCGCCCGCATCCTGCCGCGCACGCTGGCGCACAAGGCAGCGATCGAAGCCGGCGCCGAACCGCTGATGGCGATGCCGGACGCAGGCTTCGGAACCTCCTGACCTGTCGCGATTCCTTCTCCCCGCCGTGCGGGGAGAAGGTGCCCGCAGGGCGGATGAGGGGCACCGTCGATACACAAACCGTCATCGAAGGCGTATAAGCTGGTTTCCCGATGGAGACCGACAGCGCGACCGTTCGCCCGGTGCATCCCGGCCCAGATCCCGCAGCCCCACTTGCGGACAGCCAACTGCTCCCTGCGCGCCTGCATGCGTCCCATGGCGTGCGCCTGCTTGGCCTGGACGCCCACGGCCGCGCCTTGGACTGGCTGAGCTGGCAGGACGCGACCTGCCTGTATGCGCGTGATGCGGTGGCATGGACGCTGGGCGAGCCGTGCCTGGAAGTGCATGGCGGCATCAATCGTCTGCGCGGCGTGCGCAGCATCCTGCAACTGCACCCCATCATCGCCGCCCGCGGCCACGCCCGGCCGCAGGCCATCGACCCCACGCCCGCTCTGACCAACCCGGCCTTGTTCACCCGCGACCAGTTCCTGTGCCTGTACTGCGGCCGCCAGTGCAATCGGCACACGCTGACCCGCGATCATGTGCATCCCACCTCCAAGGGCGGGCGCGATGTCTGGGAAAACGTGGTCACCGCCTGCGTGCACTGCAACTCGCGCAAGGGCAACCGCACCCCGCAGCAAGCCGGGATGCCACTGCTGGCGGTGCCCTATCGGCCCAGCTGGATCGAGCATCTGATCCTCTCCAACCGCAATATCCTGGCCGACCAGATGGCCTTCCTGAAAGCCCAGCTGCCGAAGAACCCGCGGCAAGCACCGACACCGCACGCACTGCCGGCCCTGGATCACGCCGTGACCTTCTGCCATTGACGCGGGGCCGCGGCTTGGCAACACTGCGGTCGAGAGCAAGGGGGTAGACGATGGCGCTGACGCTGGGCATGACCGGGATGGACCGCAAGATCGAAGCCGATGTTCAAACGGCTTTCAAGATCGCCAATGCCGAAGCCGGGCACCAATGGACTCTGGTCGAAGGCGACAATGCCGACTATGTCCTGATCGACATGGACAGCCTGTACGGTCCGATGAGTTGGCTGCGCCTGCATTCGATGGGACGCAGAGTCATCGGGCTTTCGTCGACGGACCGCCAGCAGACCGACTTTCGGCTGCCGCATCCGATCACGGCCAGTGACCTGTCGGTGCTGCTCGGCGAAATCGCTTCCGGTCTTCCCCAGCAGCCGGCCACCCATGCTGCGCCGCAAGCCGCCGCCGCATCCACCCCGGAGCCGGTTCCCGAACCGATTCCGGAGCCCGCACCGACCCCGGTTCCCGAACCCGAGCCTGAGCCGGTCTCGGTACCGGAGCCCATCGTGCCGGCCACGCCGATTGTGCGCACCCTGCAGTACTGGCTGAACGCCCGCAGCCTGCCCAGGCGGGTGCGCTTGCAGCGCGGCGAGAACCCCCCGTTGCTGATCGACGCGGCTGCCGGTTCGTGGCATGGCTCGGCCACCTTGAAACCGCTGGCGCCCTGTTTCGAGGCAGAGTTGACCGAGGCGGATTTCGAAGTGCTCGATGCCGACGCCTGGGTTGCGCAGGCCGCCAAGCTGGGGGAAGCACAGCCGCTCGCGCGCCTGCAATGGCTGGGTGGGCTGTTGACGGTCGCCGCGACCGAGGGCAAATACATGCTGAAGAAATGGCCGCAGACCGAACGCGAATACCCCAAGCATTTCCGCATCGCCACCGTGATGATGAAGGGGCCGGCCACCGTCGTCGAAATCGCCGATGCCAGCGGCGTGAGTGCCGAGGAAGTCAACACGTTCATCAACGCCAATCTGGCCACCGGTTACGCCGAGCCGGCGGGAGATGCCCCGCCGTCACCGGCAGCACCCAAACCCGCTGGCCTGTTCGGCCGCATGCGCGGACATTGAGCCACGCGCACCTGCTGCGCACCCCCGTGCATTTGCACCGGCGCGGGGACTTTATCGCTCAAAGCATGTAAACTTGCGCCTCGTTTCAACGTGGCAGCAGGTTCCCGCCAGCACGTCGGCCAGGCCGATCCAGTGGCACCCGACGCGCCGCGCTCCGTGCACGACCAGCGCGTCTGCACGCCATCCATGGTGGCCCCGTCGGCCCCTCGCGACGCTAGGTCGAAAACCCCGCCAGGGCCGGAAGGCAGCAACGGTATCGACTGACGCGGGTGCCGAGGCCAGCCGGCGGGGCCGCCACCTTTCCGGCCACGCAGCCGGATCAGTAGCCCTTGTTCCAGGCCTGTGCGTAGGCCGCTTGCAGGCGGGCAAACGCGGCATCCACCTGTTCCACGCTGCGTTCGCCACGCAGCTTGCGCAACGAGCGCAACAACCGCTGCAGGTTGGCCTCGCGCCAGCCGGTGGCGGGAATGCGCAGACGCGACTGGTCGAAGTCGATCATCCAGCCACGTCCCTGTGCATCGAACAAAAGATTGTGCGCATTGAGGTCGGCATGATCCAGACCGGCACGATGGAAACGTGCCACCAGCCGTCCCGCCTCTTCCCACGGCGCATCTTCGGCCGCGGCCAATGCCGCCAGCGGTCGCACATCATGCAGGCGTTGCATCAGGATGGCAGCGCGGTAATGCACGCCCTCACGCCAGTACATGGCGGCATACGGCAACGGCACCGGCAATTGCCTGGCACGCAATTGCCGCAGCAGGCGGAATTCGGCGAAGCTGCGTACGCGGTTGATGCCGCGCCACAGATGGCGGTCGTGGCTGAACCGGGCGATCAAGCCACCGCGCAGGTATTGCCGCAGCAGCGCGTCGCCCTGCCCAAGGTCGATGAACCAGGCCCCGCCCCGCCCGCCTTCGACAACCGCCTGCGCCGAAGGCCCCCAATGCGCCGGGTCGAACCAGGCCGGCTCGGGTTGCCGAACCTGCGTGCGGTCGAACAGAATTGCACCGTATCCGCGCCCATCGCGGAACGGCGTCAGATGCTCGTTGGCGTCGAACCCGGTCATTCCTGCGAGTGTAGCAACCGCGTGCAAAAAAGTGCCCGACTTCCACGTTCGATCTGCCTGCTGCGCCTGTCGGCGCTGGGCGATGTCACCCATGTCCTGCCGCTGGTGCACACCTTGCGCGCAGGTTTGCCCGATGCCGATCTGACCTGGGTGATCGGCAAGGCCGAGCGCCGCCTGCTGGACGGCCTGCCGGGTGTGCGCTTTGTCGAGTTCGACAAGAAAGCCGGCCTGGCCGGCATGCGTGCGCTGCGCCGCGAACTGAGCCAACGCTTCGATGCCTTGCTGCAACTGCAACTGTCCGCACGCGCCAACCTGCTGTCGGCATTCATTCCGGCGCAGCGCCGGATCGGTTACGACCACGCACGCAGCAAGGAAGGCCACGGCCTGTTCGTCAACGAACGCATTGCCGAGCACGCCGGCGGGCATGTGCTGGACACCATCGGCCGCTTCCGCGAGCCGCTGGGGCTGCCCGCCCAGCCGGTGGCGTGGAAGCTGCCGGTGCCCGCCGATGCCCATGCCTGGGCGCATGCACAGTGGGATGAGGATGGCCGCGACACCTTGTTGATCTCGCCGTGTTCCAGCCACGCACTGCGCAACTGGCGCGCCGACCGCCATGCCGCGCTGGCCGACCACGCCATTGCGCAGGGCTGGCGGGTGGTGCTGTGCGGCGGGCGCAGCGTGCTGGAGCGCGAGACCGGCGATGCCATCCTGGCCGCGATGACGGCGCGCAGCAGCGTGCTGGACCTGATCGGCAAGGACACCCTCAAGCAGTTGCCGGCGCTGCTGGCGCGCGCCGACCTGGTGGTGACGCCCGATTCCGGCCCCATGCACATCGCCAACGCGATGGGCACCAAGGTGCTGGGCCTGCACGCGGCCACCAACCCCGAACGCAGCGGGCCGTATTCCGATCGCCGCTATTGCGTGAACCGTCATGACGACGCCGCGCGCAAATACCGCGGCAAACCAGCGTCGGAGCTGAAATGGGGAACGAAGATCGAGACCGACGGGGTGATGGATCTGGTCAGCGTGGCGGATGCCATCGCCGCATTCGAGCGCTACCGCAGCGACGCGACGTGATCAGGCGCCGTTGCCGCTGCCGTAATCCTGGTACGATTTTTCCTCGACATAGGCCGAGCCCAGCGCCAGGTTGATGTCCTTCTTCACCCGCGCGCGGATGTCGTTTTCGAAATAGACGCTGCGCGCCAGCTTCACGAATCCGGCGTCGAAGGCCTGCGCCTTTTCCTTCAGCCGGATGTCGTCCTCGATCACCCACAGGCGTTCGTTGACCGCCTTCAACTCGGCGCGCAGCGTGGCGATGTCCTGTGCCGCCGCCGGGTGCGCCGCCCAGGTTTTTTCCAGTGCCGCCAGCTCGTTGCGCACATTGGCCAGCTTGGCCGCATCGTGCATGCGCTCGGACTTGATCTGGAGGATGGCGATCTTGTCCAGCAACTCGCCGAACGACACGGGGACCAGGATCTCGGACATCGGGGCAGCACCTGCAAACGGGCGGCCAGTGTACCCGCCTGCGCAGCCAGCTTGCCGCCCGACCACCGCCCCGGTATCATTTGCGGCCCACTTCCGGAGAGGTGGCAGAGCGGTTGAATGTACCTGACTCGAAATCAGGCGTAGGTTTATAGCCTACCGAGGGTTCGAATCCCTCCCTCTCCGCCAGACATGCAAGCGCCCCCTGCTGGGGGCGTTTTCATGTCTGCAAGGATGCAACGCACAGGCCCGCATTGCCGCCACGTCCGGTTCCATCGCATCATTGCGTTTCCATCACCAACACCGGACGAAATGCCACCGCATGATCGAATTCGGACACCTCACCCATGTCGGCCTGCGCCGCGAGCTGAACGAAGACACCTACTACGGCGACAGCGACCTGGGGCTGTGGCTGGTGGCAGATGGCATGGGTGGCCATGAGTATGGCGAAGTGGCCGCGGCGATGGCGCGCGAGATCATCGTGACCGCCGTGCGTGCCGGCAACACCCTGAGCCAGGCCATCACCCTGGCTGATGAGGAAATCATCCGCTGTTCCAAACGCCGGGGCGACAGCCTGCCGATGGGCACCACCGTGGTGGCCGCGCGGGTGGATGGCAACCACTTCGAAGTGGCCTGGGTGGGGGATAGCCGGGTGTACCTCTGGCGTGATGGCGACTTGATCCAGATTTCCCACGACCACAGCTACGTGCAGGAACTGATTGCGCAAGGTGCCATCAGTGCCGCCCAGGCCCGCAACCATCCGCATCGCAACGTGGTCACGCAGGCCTTGGGCGTGACCGCCCCCGATCAGCTGAACGTGGAAACCCTGGGTGGCGAGCTGCGCGCGGGCATGCAGCTGCTGCTGTGCAGCGATGGCCTGACCGAAGAAGTGGATGACCGCCAGATTGCCCGGATCCTGGCCCATGCCGAATGCAGTGCGCAGGAATGCGTGGACGGACTGGTGGCCGCCGCGCTGGATGGTGGCGGCTCCGACAACATCACCGCGGTGCTGGTGCGACGCAATTGAGGGGGGCCGACCCTCACACCCGATCCAGCTCCAGCCACAGGCAGCGGCCCGTTTTTTTCTGCAGGCCCGCCAGGCGTGCGGCGTGTGCCTCGGCTTCGTCCCCGGCGATGCGCACGCGCGGACGCGGGCCGGCATCGCCGCCGTCGGCACCCACCGTCACCACCGCAACCGCAGCCACATGCGTGGCGGGCTCGCTCTCGAACCCGATCTCGCTCTGCCCCGAGGTCAGGGCCAGATAGACCTCCAGCAGGAGCTGTGCGTCCAGCAAGGCGCCGTGCAGGGTGCGCTGGGCGTTGTCCACGTCCAGCCGCTTGCACAGGGCATCCAGCGAGTTGCGCTGCCCCGGGTAACGCTTGCGCGCCATCAGCAGGGTGTCTTCCACCGTGCAGCGATCCTGCACCTTGCCGCGGCCGTCCAGCCGCGCCAGTTCCGCATCCAGGAAACCCAGATCGAAGGCGGCGTTGTGGATGATCAGCTCGGCGCCGTCGATGAAGGCCAGGAACTCGTCGGCAATGTCGGCAAACCGCGGCTTGTCGGCAAGGAAATCCAGGGTAAGCCCGGTGACTTCCTGCGCGCCTTGTTCGAACTCGCGATCCGGATTCAGATAGCAATGGAACGTGCGCCCGCTGGGGCGGCGCTGCAGCAGCTCCACGCAGCCGATTTCCACCACCCGGTTGCCCTTGCGCCATTCCAGCCCGGTGGTTTCGGTATCGAGAACAATTTGCCGCATCAGCCTGCCTGCTCCTTGAAGATGATGGCCTGGGCGCGGGCCAGCTGATCCACGCGTTCGTTGTCCGGGTGCCCGGCGTGCCCCTTGACCCAGCGCCAATCCACCGTGTGTCGACGCGATGCGACTTGCAGACGTTCCCACAGGTCGCGGTTCTTGACCGGGTCGCCGCCGGCGGTTTTCCAGCCGCGCCGCACCCAGCCGGCCAACCATTCGGTGATGCCCTGGCGCACGTATTGCGAATCGGTGGTGAGCACCACATCGCAGGCTTCCTTCAGGTTTTCCAGCGCCACGATGGCAGCCATCAATTCCATCCGGTTGTTGGTGGTGGCGGCCTCGCCGCCGGATAGTTCACGCTCGATCCCGCGCCAGCGCAGCAACGCCGCCCAGCCGCCCGGCCCGGGGTTGCCCAGGCAGGCGCCATCGGTATGCACTTCAACCTGCTTGCGATCGGCCGTCACGCCGGCGTCCCCGCCTGCAAATGCAACTGCGGTTTGCGCTGTGGGGTCAGCGGCAAGCGGCGTTTTTCCGCACGCAGCAAAAACGCTGCGCGCAGGCCCACGCCGTCTTGCAGGCGCGGATCCGGACCAACCTCCCACACCGGGCCGACCCCCTGGGTCAGCGAGTCCGGGGCCAACCCGGCTGCACGCAGGCGCTTGCGCCAGGTCACCGGCTCGTGCACGCGCAGGCCCTGCCCGCGCCAGCGCCAGCGATACGGCGACAGCGGATTGAATGCCAGCAGCCACAGCCAGCCACCCGGCAGCAGGACGCGGGCGCATTCCTCCAGCAGCGCGCCGGGCGCGCAGGCGGATGTTTCCGGATGCTGCACGATCACCACTGCGCAGGTTTCACTGGCCAGCGGCAGCGGCAGACCACACTGCAGCCCCCCCGTGAACACCCCACGCTGCGGATGCAGCCGCAACGGAACCGCCCCCTGCTCTGCTGCAAGCGGCGCCGCATTCGCCGTACCCAACCACAACGCCACTTGCCCGGGCCGCTGCTGCAGGCCCGCAGCCACGCAGCCGGCCTCGCTGGCCAGCACGGCCTGGCCGGCAGCGCCGGCAAACCAGGCGTCGGCAGCAATCAGCTCGGATTGACGTTGGAACACGGGCGGCGGCATGGTGTGATTCTGCGGGAAAGCCCGCGCTTCGTCACGGCTGGACAAATGCCTCAGGAAACGCTTCTCGAACCGCGTCTCGAACCTGGCCTCGAACCGCTTCCCGCCTTCGATGACAATTACATCTGGCTGCTGCGCGATGCCGCCGGGCGCGCGTTGATCGTCGATCCAGGCGACGCCGCGCCGGTGCGGGCCGCACTGGGCGACGGCCCGCCGCCGCATGCCATCCTCATCACCCACCATCACGGCGACCATATCGGCGGCGTGGCCGAACTGCTGGCGCGCTGGCCGGACACGCCGGTATTCGCGCCGCGGGACGAGCGCATCGCCAGCGCCAGCCAGCGGGTGGCGGATGGCGACGAGGCGGCCGTCGGGCCGTGGCACTTCCGCGTGCTGGCCGTCCCCGGCCATACCCGCAGCCACGTGGCCTACCACGGCGAAGGCCTGCTGTTCTGCGGCGACACCTTGTTCAGTCTTGGCTGCGGGCGAATGTTCGAGGGCACGGCGGCGCAGATGCACGCCTCGCTGGCGCGCCTCGCCGCGCTGCCGGGCGATGCGCAAGTCTGCTGCGCGCACGAATACACGCAGGCCAACGCCGCGTTCGCGCTGGCGGTGGAGCCGGACAACCCGGCGCTGCAGGCACGCGTCGCGCACGTGCGTGCCCTGCGCGCTGCAGGCCAGCCCAGCCTGCCCGCCACCTTGGCCGACGAATGCGCCTGCAATCCGTTCCTGCGTTGCCATGCACCGAGCGTTCACCGTGCCGCCGAACGACATGCCGGAAAGCCGCTGGCGAATGAAACCGAAGTCTTCGCCGTTCTGCGCAGCTGGAAAAACGACTTCCGCGGCTGAACTGCACTGGTCGGCAACGCGCGCGCAGGGCAAACTAGAGCATTCGCTCGACGCGCCCCGCGCGCACCACACAAGGAGACACCATGGGATTCCTGCAAGGCAAGCGCGCGCTGGTCACCGGCATCGCCAGCCAGCGTTCGATCGCCACCGGCATTGCCGATGCCTTCCACCGCGAAGGCGCCGAGCTGGCGCTGACCTACCAGAACGAAAAGCTCAAGTCGCGCGTCGAAGACGCCGCCGCCGGCTACGGCAGCAAGATCGTGCTGCCGCTGGACGTGGCCGACGACGCCCAGATCGACAACTGCTTCGCCGAACTGGGCAAGCACTGGAGCGACGGCTTCGACATCCTCGTGCATTGCATCGCGTTCGCCCCGCGCGAAGCGATCGAGGGCGACTTCCTCGACGGCATCGACCGCGAGCGCTACCACATCGCCCACGACATCAGCGCCTATTCGCTGGCCGCGCTGGGCAAGGCCGCGCGCCCGCTGATGAAGGGCAGAGGCGGCAGCATCCTCACCCTCACCTACCTCGGCGCGGAACGCGCGCTGGCCAACTACAACACGATGGGCGTGGCCAAGGCCTCGCTGGAAGCCACCGTGCGCTACATGGCGATGGCGCTGGGCCCGGAGGGCACCCGCGTCAACGCGATCTCGGCCGGCCCGATCCGCACCCTCGCAGCTTCCGGCGTCGCCAACTTCCGCAAGATGCTGAGCAGCTTCGAAGCCGCCGCGCCGCTGCGCCGTGCGGTCACCATCGAGGACGTGGGCAACACCGCCGCGTTCCTGTGCTCGGACCTTGCCAACGGCATCACCGGCGAGATCACCTACGTCGACGCCGGCTACAACATCATGGGGATGAGCGGGATCGACTGACTTCCCGACCTCGTGCTGCAAAGAAAACGCCCGGCAAGCCGGGCGTTTTTCATGCGGAAACCGCGATCCGGGTGACCACCGGCCGGTTACAACCGGTCTTCGGCCACCTTGATCTGGTAGTGCCCGCGTGCCGCCCGCACGAACGCCTCCTGCGCCTGCATCCCCGCGCCCTGCGAGACCTGCTGGCGCAACTGGGTGCGTTCCTGCGCGGTCACCTGGCCGATGTCGGCATCGCGCACGCCGCGCAGCGCGAACACCATGTAACTGCCATCGAGAAGCACCTTGCCCACCGGTACCTTGTTGTCGCCGCGCGAACGCGGCAGGCGGAAGAAGGCCTCCACCGCCGCAGCGGAGGGCTGCGGGGCGCGGCGCGCAAGATCATCGACATCCACCACCGGCAAGCCCGCCTCCTGCGCAGCCACCGCCAGACCCTTGGCCTGTGCGGCCTTCACCAGGGCATCGGCGGCGGCCTCGGCAGCCTTGCGCTGGCGGTCGGCATGCACCGCAACCACCACCGCATCGCGCACCTGCGCCAACGGCATGGCGCGCTCGGGCTCATGCGCGATCACCCGAATCAGCACCGTGTGCTCGGGGCTGATCTCGATCGGGTCGCTGGCAGTGCCATCCTGCATCAGGTTGTCCGAAAACGCGGCGCGCAACACTTTCTGGTCACCCGCAATGCCCGGGCCACCCGCGCGGGTGAAGGCCGGCGTGGTCTGCACTTGCAACCCCAGGGCCCTGGCCGCCGGCTCCAGCGAGGTGGGGTTCTTGTACACCGCGTCCACCAGCTTGCCGGTCAGCTCGTTGAAGGCTTGTTCGCGGCCGGTCTGCTGCAGATCCTTTTCCAGCTCGGCCCGCATCTCTTCGAAGCTGCGCTGTGCACCTTGCTGGATCTGGTTGACCTTGATCACGTGCCAGCCGAAATCACTCTTGATCGGGCCACGCACTTCACCGGCCTGCATGGCGAAGGCGGCATCATCAAACCCGCCCGGCATGCCGCCCTTGCTGATCCAGCCCAGATCGCCGCCCTTGGCCTTGGAGCCGGTGTCATCGGAATTGGCGCCGGCCAGCGCGGCGAAATCCGCACCCGGCGCCCGCGCCAGTTCGGCCAGCTGCCTGGCCTTGGCTTCGGCAGCCTTCTTGTCCGCCGCGCTGGCAGTACCGGCCACCGCGATCAGGATATGCGAGACCTCGCGCTTGTCATTGGTGGCCGACTTTGCCAGCTGCTCCTGGTAACGCTTGTGCAGGGCGGCTTCGTCCACCGCCGGGGCAGCCAGTTTGCTGCCGTCCACTTCCACGTATTCCAGCCGCACGCTTTCCGGTGCACGGAACTGGCTCTGGTGCGCGTTGTACCAGGCATCGACCTGCGCCGGGGTGACCTCGGCGGTGTCGGCCGGCGGCGCCGGCAAACTCACGTAGCTGACGTCGCGATGCTCGCCCAGCAGGCGCATCAGGCGATCCAGCTCGCCATCGGTGACGAAAGCCGACAACGCGATGCGCGACGGAACCAGCTCGTCCATCAGCCCCTCGCGCACCTTCGCTTCGAAGCTGCGCGGCGTCATCGGCGGGTTCTGGGTGGACAACAGCATCTGGTAGCGATCCGTGTTGAACGCGCCATCGACCTGGAAGTCCGGAATCTTGCCGATCGCATCGGCCACCTGCGCATCGCTGATGACGATGCCGTCACGCTTGACCGCCAGCTGCATCAGGCGATCATCGATCAGGGTGTCGAGGATCTTGCGCTTGTTGTCCACCGACTCGAACGCCTTGGGGTCGAAATTCTCGCCCTGCTGCGAACGCATGCGCATGCGTGCCGTCTCCAGCCGCTCCTTGTAGCTCTGGGCGTCGATGTCCTCGATCTTCCACAAGTAGGTGATCGGCCACACCTGCGGCGCCGACTGCCACCACGACGGCGGCTCCGCGATGCGGGCGACATAGCTTTCCACCCGTTGCGACATGTACGACTCCATCCCGAAGAAGGCGAATGGAACCGTCACGATCGTGAGGATGGTGCCGGCAATCCAGCCGGTGGTCTTGTCGCGGAGTTTCTGCAGCATGGGCAAACCGGCAATGAGGCGTAGCCGCTTAGTCTACCGCGGGACAACGCCAGCCGGCACAACCCGCGGCATTTGGATGCCGCGCACAGCAAAAAGCCCCGCATCGCTGCGAGGCTTCTGCTTCAAACTGGCGGAGTGGACGGGACTCGAACCCGCGACCTCCGGCGTGACAGGCCAGCATTCTAACCGACTGAACTACCACTCCGCTGTGAGCCCGCAATCATACGCAGGCTTTTCGACGCGTGCAAGGTTTTTCCGCAGGAAATTTTCACGCCCGGCCCCGAACCGGATCACGGCAACTGCCGGCCCGGATGGCTGCAGTCCTTTGCCGCTAGAATTGCGCCCACGAAATTTCACATCGGGAATGCCCATGTCCTCACTTGCCTATCGTCGCGTCCTGCTGAAGTTGTCCGGCGAGGCGTTGATGGGGGAGGAGGATTACGGCATCGACCCCAATGTGCTGGTGCGTCTGGCGCGCGAGGTGATCGAGGCCAGCGAGGCCGGCGCCCAGATCGCGCTGGTGATCGGCGGCGGCAACATCTTCCGCGGCGCCGGGCTGGCCGCCGGCGGCATGGACCGCGTCACCGGCGACCACATGGGCATGCTGGCCACCGTCATCAATGCGCTGGCGATGCAGGACGCGCTGGAAAAACTGGGCGGCAAGGCGCGGGTGATGAGCGCGCTGAAGATCAACGATGTCTGCGAGGACTACATTCGTCGCCGGGCCATCCGCCACCTGGAGAAGGGCCGGCTGGTGATCTTCGCGGCCGGCACCGGCAACCCGTTCTTCACCACCGATTCGGGTGCTGCCTTGCGCGCCATCGAGATCGGCGCCGACATCCTGCTCAAGGCCACCAAGGTGGACGGGGTCTATGACAAGGATCCGAAGAAACACGCCGATGCCGTCAAGCTGGACAACCTGAGCTACGACGAGGTCATCGCCCGCAATCTGCAGGTGATGGATACCGCCGCCTTCGCGCTGTGCCGCGACGCCGGCCTGCCGCTGCGGATTTTCGACATGGCCGAACCGGGCGTGCTGCTGCGGATCCTGCACGGCGAACGCGTCGGCACGCTGGTGCAGGGCCGCAGCTGAGCCGCGCCGGGCACCTGCATTGCCGCTTATAATCGGCGGTTTGCAGACCTTGCCCGGAGCCCCGCCATGCTGAACGAAATCAAGAAAGACGCCCAGGCCCGCATGGCCAAGAGCATCGAGGCGTTGCGCCATGCCCTGGTCAAGGTGCGCACCGGCCGCGCCAACACCGGCCTGGTGGACAGCATCAAGGTGAACTATTACGGCTCGGACATGCCGCTGTCGCAGGTGGCCAGCGTGTCGGTGGGCGATGCCCGCTCCATCATCATCACGCCGTGGGAAAAGCAGATGGTGGGTGCAGTGGAAAAAGCCATTCTCGCCTCCGACCTGGGCCTGACCCCGAACACTGCGGGCACCACCATCCGCCTCAACATCCCGGCATTGACCGAAGAGCGCCGCAAGGATCTGACCAAGGTCGTGCATGGTGAAGGCGAAGACGCCAAGGTGGCGGTGCGCAACATCCGCCGCGACGCCAACCACCAGGTCAAGGAGCTGCTGAAGGACAAGCAGATCACCGAGGACGAAAGCACCCGCACCGAGGCCGAGATCCAGAAAATCACCGATGCGGCGATCAAGGACGTGGACGATGTCATCAAAACGAAAGAGCAGGAATTGATGTCGGTCTGAGGCCTGCGAGCCTGCCCGTGCCGACCCACGCCACACCCGTGCCGCGCCACCTTGCCATCATCATGGATGGCAATGGCCGCTGGGCCCAGAAGCGGCATCGTCCCCGCATCATCGGCCATCGCGCCGGTGCGCAGGCGGTCAAGCGTTGCGTGGAATTCTGCCTGCAGCAGGGCATCGAGGCACTGACCCTGTTCGCCTTTTCCAGCGAAAACTGGAACCGCCCGGCCGAGGAAGTGGGCGGGCTGATGAAGCTGTTCCTCGGCGCGCTGGAACGCGAGGTGGACGAGTTGCACCGGCTGGGGGCGCGGCTGCGCTTCATCGGTGAACGCAGCCGCTTCGACCCGGCGATCCTGGCCCGCATGGATGCCGCCGAACGCCTCACTGCCGCCAATGTCCGCCTGCACCTGAACATCGCCGCCAGCTACGGTGGTCGTCAGGACATTGCGGCGGCGGCGCGTTCGCTGGCCGAAGACGTGGCCGCCGGCCGCCTGCTGCCGGCACAGGTCGACGAAGCCGCCCTCGGCGCTCGCATTGCCCTGGCCGACCTGCCCGCACCCGATCTGTTCATCCGTACCGGTGGCGAACTGCGCATCAGCAATTTCCTGCTGTGGCAGCTGGCCTATGCCGAGCTGTGGTTCACCGATACCCTGTGGCCCGATGTGGATGGCGCGCTGCTGCAACACGCGCTGGATGATTACGCTGGCCGCGAACGCCGCTTCGGCCTGACCAGTGCCCAGGTTCGCCCCGCCCAACCCGGATCTCCTGCATGACCAAGATTCGCGTACTGACCGCCTTGGTCATGGCTCCGGCCGTCATCGCCGCAGTCTTGTTGCTGCCCACCGGCTGGCTGATGCTGCTCAGTGCGGTTGTGTTCCTGTTGGCGCTGTGGGAATGGCTGCGGCTGGCCGATCTGGAAGACACGCTTGCCCGCAGCATCCTGCTGGCTGCCAACCTGGGCCTGATGGTGGCCCTGGTCTGGGGCTCGAAATCCAATGTGGTGCGCTCTCTGCCTCTGTTTCAGCTGGCCGTCGTCATCGGTGCCGCATGGTGGTGCTGCGCGTTGCTGTGGCTGCGGCATTTCGATTTTGCCTCCGGCTCGCAAACAGGCGCACGCCTGATCAAGCTGGGCGCGGCCACCCTGGCGGTGGTGCCCGCATGGTGTGCTCTGGCCGTGATCCATGCCGGGAAGCCGCATGGGCCGCAGTGGTTGCTGCTGGTGCTGCTGTTGATCTGGGCCGCCGACAGTGGTGCCTATTTCACCGGCCGGAAATTCGGCGGACGGTGGTTCAATGGCCGGAAACTGGCCCCGCGCATCAGCCCCAACAAGACCCTGGAGGGCATGCTGGGCGGAATCGCACTGGCCATGGTGGTGGCCGTCGGCGGTGCCCTGCTGCTGCAGGCACCCCTGGGCAAGCTCCCCGGCATCCTGCTGGTCGCGGCGGTCACCGTGCTGTTCTCGGTGGCCGGTGATCTGTTCGAAAGCCTGCTCAAGCGGCACGCCGACGTGAAGGATTCGGGCACCTTGATCCCCGGTCACGGCGGCGTGCTGGATCGGGTGGACAGCCTGCTGGCCGCCCTGCCGATTTTCGCGCTGGGCAAGGTCTGGATGGGCTTCTGACGATGCAACGGGTTGCTGTCCTGGGCGCCACGGGTTCGATCGGCACATCGGCGCTGGATGTCATCGCACGCCACCCGGACAGCCTGCGTGCCAGCGTGCTGGCCGCCGGCAACAAGGTCGATGCCCTGCTGGCCCTGTGCCGGTTGCATCACCCGGAGCACGCGGTGATTGCCGACACTGCAGGTTACGCCGCACTGCGCGACGGCCTGCGCGCGGCCGGCCTGCAGACCCAGGCCCATGCCGGCAGCGCGGCGCTCGATGCGCTGGTGGCCGCGGATGCCTGTGACACCGTGGTCGCGGCGATCGTGGGGGCCGCCGGCCTGCCTTCCACGCTGGCGGCGGCACGGGCCGGCAAACGCCTGCTGCTGGCCAACAAGGAATCGCTGGTGCTGGCAGGCGAACTGCTGATCGAAGCCGCACGCACCGGCGGTGCCCGCATCATCCCGATCGACAGCGAACACAACGCCATCTTCCAGTGCCTGGCCGACGGCAACCCGGCCGCACGCATCACCCTCACCGCCTCCGGCGGGCCGTTCCGCGGCTGGACGCGGGCGCAACTGGCCAACGTGACTCCGGCACAGGCCGTGGCGCACCCGAAATGGTCGATGGGGCCGAAGATCTCGGTGGACTCGGCCAGTCTGATGAACAAGGGACTGGAGGTCATCGAAGCCCACCACCTGTTCGGCCTGCCCGGTGCGCAGATCCGGGTGCTGGTGCACCCGCAATCGCTGGTGCATTCACTGGTGGACTTCGTCGATGGCAGCACGCTGGCGCAGCTGGGCCTGCCGGACATGCGCACTGCGCTTGCCGTGGGCCTGGGCTGGCCGCAGCGCATCGCCTCGGGCGTGGCCGCGCTGGATCTGCTGGCACAGGGTGGCAAGCTGGAATTCGAAGCGCCGGATCTTGCCGCCTTCCCCTGCCTGACGCTGGCGTTTGCCGCGATGGCCGCCGGCGGCACCGCCCCGGCCGTGCTCAATGCGGCCAATGAGGAAGCCGTTTCAGCCTTTCTTCAGGGCCGAATTGGTTTTCTGGACATTCCCGATGCCGTTGCCGCCGTTCTGGATGCCATGCCGCCCGCGCCCGCCGACACCCTCGATACCCTGCTGGACGCCGACGCACGGGCACGCGCACTGACGCAGGCGCGCATCGCGCAGGTCGCGTCATGAGCGGCTTTTTCGGGTCGGTCTGGTGGCTGCTGGTGGCACTGGGGGTGCTGGTCACCTTCCACGAGTTTGGCCATTTCTGGGTCGCGCGACGCTGCGGGGTGAAGGTGCTGCGCTTCTCGGTGGGCTTCGGCAACCCGCTGTGGACGCACATCGGCAAGGACGGCACCGAGTACGTGCTCGCCGCCATTCCGCTGGGCGGCTATGTGCGGATGCTGGACGAGCGCGAGGGCGACGTTCCGGCCCAGCAGCGCCACCTGGCCTTCAACAACAAACCGGTGCTGCAACGCATCGCGATCGTGGCCGCCGGGCCGTTCGCGAACCTGCTGCTGGCGTTTCTGCTGCTGTGGGGGATGCTGGTGATCGGTCGTCCCGACTATGCGCCGGTGGTCGGCCAGGCCACCGCCCTTGCCGCGCAAGCCGGCTTGCAGCCGGGCGATCGCGTGCTGTCGGTGGGCGATCGCGCCACGCCGACCTGGAGCGAACTGGTGATGGCGCTGAACGTGGATGCGCTGGATCGCAAGCCGGTTCTCCTCCAGCTG
The DNA here is from genome assembly GCA_028868545.1 of Lysobacteraceae bacterium. GTDB lineage: Bacteria > Pseudomonadota > Gammaproteobacteria > Xanthomonadales > Xanthomonadaceae > Thermomonas. The sequence continues at coordinate 69,498 of JAGWUF010000001.1, forward strand.
CAGCGCAAGGATGGCAGCACCGCCGAGCGCACCCTGCCGCTGCAGGTCTTGCCGACCACGGTGGATGAATTGCACGCACTGGCCGCGATCGGGCTGGTGCCCCGGCACCTGCTGCTGCCGGCCCTGGTGGGCAGCGTGCGCGAGAACAGCCCGGCCTGGGGCGTGCTGGCCGAGGGTGACCGCATCACCGCGATCGATGCGCACACCGTTTCCAGTTTCGAGGACATCGCCCCGCTGGTGGCCAGGCTGGGTGCGCGCGGCGGGCCGGGCATGGTGGAAGTGGAGCGCGATGGCGAGCGGCTGGCGCTGGAATTGACACCCACCCGGCTCGCCGGCAAGGACGGCCAGTCGCACTTCATCCTGGGCATCACCAATGCCACGCCGGTGGAACCCCCGCACGACGCATTGCTGCGCTTGGGGCCGCTGGCCGCCGTCCCCGCGGCCATCCGCGAAACCGGCTACCAGGCCCGCCAGATCGTGGACATGGTGGCGCGTGCGGTTGCCGGCAAGGTGTCGGTGCAGAACACCGTTTCCGGCCCGATCACCATTGCCCGTGCCGCAAACGACTTCGCGCAGCGCGGGCCGGCCTGGTTCCTGAACTTCCTGGCCCTGCTGTCGGTCAGTCTGGCCTTGATCAACCTGTTGCCCATCCCTGTCTTGGACGGGGGTCACTTGCTGTATTACCTTATCGAGCTGATCATCCGCCGCCCCGTGGGCGAGCGGGTCATGGTCGTGGGCCAGTACCTCGGTCTTGCAATGATTGCCGGATTGATGGGATTGGCCTTCTACAACGACATCCTGCACCTGATGTCGTAAACCGCTTTCTCCCCCCCGCTGCGCAAGCAGCAACCGGGTGCCCCGTGCGGGGCGTCCACCACTGGCAGCACCCACCTCAGGATGTTCCGAATGACCCGACCCTTGTCCCGCCGCCTGCTCTCCCTTGCCCTGGCCTCGGCATTGTCCCTGCCAGTCTGGGCGCAGGCGACGTTCACCCCGTTCACGGTCAGCGACATCCGCATCGATGGCCTGCAGCGCATCGGCGCCGGCACCGTGTTCACCTATCTGCCGGTGGAACGTGGCGATACGCTCGACCAGGGCAAGGCCGCCGAAGCGGTGCGTGCGCTGTACAAGACCGGGTTCTTCGAGGATGTGCGCATCGACCACCAGGGCAGCATCCTGGTGATCAGCGTGACCGAACGCCCGGCCATCAACAAGCTCACCCTGTCCGGCAACAAGGATCTGAAGACCGAGGATCTGACCAAGGGCCTGAAGGACATCGGCCTGGCCGAAGGCGAAACCTACAACCCGCTGAACCTGGACCGGGTCACGCAGGAATTGACGCGCCAGTACAACAACCGCGGCAAGTACAACGTGCAGATCACCCCCAGCGCCGAGAAGCTGGATCGCAACCGCGTCAACCTGACCATCACCATCAAGGAAGGCAAGGCCGCCAAGATCCGCCACATCAATCTGATCGGCAACGAGACCTTCACCGACAAGGACATCACCAAGGACTGGGAATCCCATACCAGCAACTGGATGTCCTGGTACAAGCGCGATGACCAGTATTCGCGCGAAAAGCTGTCCGGCGACATCGAAAAGCTCAATGCCTGGTATCTGAACCGCGGCTACGTGGATTACAGCCTGGATTCCACCCAGGTGGCGATCGGCGGCGACCGCAAGGACATGTTCATCACCGCCGGCATGACCGAGGGGCAGGTGTACAACTTCGCCGACGTCACCGTCTCCGGCGAGACCGTGCTGCCGAAGTCGGAAATCGAGGCCATCGTGTCCTTCATCCGGCCGGGCAACACCTTCTCGCGCGCCGCACTGGAAATGGCATCCAATGCCATCAGCCTGCGCCTGGCCAACATCGGCTATGCCTTTGCCAAGGTCAACCCGGTGCCCAACATCGACCGCGACCAGCGCACGGTGGCGATCGACTTCCAGGTGCAGCCCGGACCGCGGGTGAACGTGCGCCGGATCGTGTTCAAGGGCAACTCCCGCACCGCCGACCCGGTGTTGCGTCGTGAAATGCGCCAGTTCGAAGGCGCGTGGTATTCACAGGCCGCGATCGACCGCGGCAAGGTGCGTCTGGATCGTCTGGGCTACTTCGAAACCGTGGATGTGGACACCCAGCCGGTGGCCGGCTCCGACGACCAGGTCGACGTGACCTACACGGTCAAGGAAACCACCTCCGGCAGCATTTCCGCCGGCGTGGGCTACTCGCAGCTGTCCGGCCTGAATCTGTCCTTGCAGCTGTCGGAAAACAACTTCCTCGGCACCGGCAATCGTGTCTCCATGGCACTGACCAAGAGCGCCTACCAGAAGCGCTACGACTTCACCTACATCAATCCGTATTTCACCGATGACGGCTTGTCGCTGGGCTACAACCTGTGGTGGCGCACATTCGATTATTCCAACTTCAATGTCGCCCAGTACTCCACCAACAGCGGCGCGTTCCAGGTCTTCATGGGGCTGCCGCTCAGCGAGAGCGACTCGGTGCAGCTGATGTTCGGCATCGACTCCAACCAGATCCTGGCCTTCGAAGGCAGCACGCCACCGCCGATGGTGGATTACGTGAAGGCGGTGGGCAAAAGCACCTTCCACAGCTGGCGCACCCAGCTGAGCTGGGGCCGCGACACCCGCAACAACTATTTCACGCCGGTGATCGGCGGCACCCAGAACCTGTCCGCCGAAATCACGCTGCCGGGCTCGACCGTCGAATATTTCAAGCTGCAATACGACATCGCCAAATACTGGCCGCTCAGCCAGTCTCTGGTGCTGAAGACCGGCCTGAACCTCGGGTACGGCGGCTCCTACGGCAAGGATTACACCCGCAACCTGTGCTTCACCGCACCGTTGCCGCCGGTGCCGCCCACCACTGACAACCCCAACCCGACCCAGCCGCCGGCACCGCCACCGCCCACCGTGCCCTGCCTGCCCACCTCGCCGGATTACAAGAAGACCGTCACCGCCACCGGCCTGCCGTTCTTCGAGAACTTCTACGCCGGCGGCATCGCTTCCAGCGGCAAGGTGCGCGGCTTCATGGACAACACCCTCGGCCCGGCCTACACCTCGACCTATGGCTACAAGCAGCCACTGGGTGGCTCGGTGCTGGTGGCCGGTTCGGTGGAGGCCATCTTCCCGAAGCTGTTCGACAGCCCGGCCGCACGGGTGTCGGCGTTCCTCGATTTCGGCAACGTCTACGACGGCTGGAAACACTTCAGCAGCAGCGAACTGCGCGCTTCCACCGGCGTGGCCCTGCTGTGGCGTTCGCCGATGGGCCCGCTGTCGATCAGCTATGCGATCCCGTTGCGCAAGAAGCCCGGCGACCAGATCGAACGCCTGCAGTTCAACTTCGGTACCCAGCTGTAAGCAGTGCGTACCGGCATGATGGCCACGATGCTCCCGGCTTCCGCGCTGGCTGACCGATTCGGGCTGGTGCTGCGCGGCGAAGATCGCCAGGTACATGGTGTCGGCACTCTGGCCGATGCCACGCCGGAACAGGTGAGCTTCCTTGCCAACCCGCGTTATCGCGCGCAACTTGCGCAGACGCGGGCCGGCGTGGTGGTGCTGCGCGCGGCCGATGCGGCCGGCTTCGATGGCACCGCACTGATCGCAGCTGACCCCTACGTCGCCTACGCGAAAATCGCCGCGCTGTTCGAACCCAAACCTGTCCGCACGCCCGGCATCCATTCCAGTGCATGGGTGGATCCGTCGGCCCGCGTCGATCCGGACGCGCATGTCGGCCCGCACGCCAGCATCGGCGCACGCAGCCGCATCGGCGCGCATGCCGTGATCGGCCCCGGTTGCGTGATCGGCGAGGATTGCAGCGTCGGCGAAGGCTGCGAGCTGGTGGCGCGGGTCACGCTGGTCACCCGCGTGCGGCTGGGCCAGCGCGTGCTGGTGCATCCCGGCGCGGTGCTGGGGGCCGACGGTTTCGGCATCGCGATGGATGCCGGCCACTGGATCAAGGTGCCGCAACTGGGCGGCGTGACGGTGGGCGACGATTGCGAGATCGGCGCCAACACCACCATCGATCGCGGCGCACTGGAAGACACCGTGCTGGAAGCCGACGTGCGCCTGGACAACCAGATCCAGATCGGCCACAACGTGCATATCGGCGCGCACACCGCCATGGCCGGCTGCTCGGCGGTGGCCGGCAGCGCGAAGATCGGCCGCCACTGCCTGATCGGCGGCGGTGCCGGCGTGCTCGGCCACCTGGAGGTTTGCGACCGCGTGGTCATCACCGCGATGTCGCTGGTCACCCATGCCATTCGCGAGCCCGGCGAGTATTCTTCCGGCACGCCGTTGATGGACAACCGCAGCTGGCGCAAGAGCGCCGCCCGCTTCAAGCAACTCGACCGCATTGCCCGGCAAGGCGCAGGCGGCGACAAGGACAACGCATGACCGAATCCACCGCCCCCGTGACCCTGCCGGTCACCAGCGCCGAAATCGAGCAATTGCTGCCGCACCGCTACCCGTTCCTGCTGGTGGATCGCGTGGTCGAATTCGAAAAGGACAAACGCGTGCTGGCGTACAAGAACGTCAGCTGCAACGAGCCCTTCTTCACCGGCCACTTCCCCGGCAACCCGGTGATGCCGGGCGTGCTGGTGGTGGAAGCACTGGCCCAGGCCGGCGGCCTGCTCACCCAGCTCTCGCGCGATCCGGGCATCGGCGAAGGCCAGGTGTTCTATCTGGTGAAGGTGGACAACGCCAAGTTCAGCCGCATGGTGATCCCGGGTGACCGGCTGGAACTTGATGTGGAATTGAAGCGCCGCATCCGCAACATGGCGCAGTACGTGGGCGTGGCACGGGTGGATGGCGAGCAGGTCGCCTGCGCCGAAATCCTGTGCGCGGCGGCGGCCCGCCAATGAGCGACGGCGCGCCGCTGATCCACCCGACCGCGGTGATCCACCCGCAGGCGCGGCTGGGCACGGGCGTGCAGGTGGGTGCGTATGCGGTGATCGGCGCGGAGGTGGTGATCGGCGACAACACCCGCATCGGCCCGCATTGCGTGGTCGACGGCCCCACCACCATCGGGTGCGACAACGTGTTCCATGGCCAGGCGGCGGTGGGTACCGCACCGCAGGACAAGAAATACCGCGGCGAGCGGGTCGAGCTGGTGATCGGCGACGGCAACCAGGTGCGCGAATTCGTCACCATCAATCGCGGCACCGGCGACGGCGGCGGCATCACCCGCGTGGGTGACCGCAACTGGATCCTGGCCTATACCCACATCGCCCACGACTGCAGCGTCGGCAGCGACTGCGTGTTTTCCAACAACGCCACCCTGGCCGGACACGTGACGGTGGGCAACTTCGTCATCATCAGCGGCTTCGCCGGCATTCACCAGTTCTGCCGGATCGGCGATTACGCCTTCATCGGCATGGGCGCGTTCGTCAATGGCGACGTGCCGCCGTACCTGATGGTGGCGCAGGAAAAATATGCGCGTCCGCGCGGCATCAATGCCGAAGGCCTGAAACGGCGCGGCTTCGACGCCAGCCGCGTGGCCGCGATCAAGCGCGCCTACCGGGCGCTGTACATGGGCGAGGCGAAATTGGACGAGGCCAAGACGGAGCTGGCCGAGATCGCCGGCAGCAGCCTGGATGTGCGTGCATTCTTGGACTTCATCGAGGCCGGCGAGCGGCCGTTGCTGCGGTGATTTCCAGTGTGGTTGCCGCCTGCACGGCCCGACTTGTCCGCGAGATGCAACATGACGGTTCGCATCGCCCTTTGCGCCGGCGAAACCTCCGGCGACCAGCTGGGTGCCGGCCTGATCGAAGCCCTGCGCGAGCGCTTCCCCGACGCGCAGTTCGCCGGCATCGGCGGTGATGCCATGCGTGTGGCGGGCATGGAGACCTGGTGCGATGCCAGCGAACTGGCGGTGATGGGCCTGGTGGAAGTACTCAAGCATTTGCCGCGCCTGCTCAAGCTGCGCAAGGCCTTCCGCCAGCGCGTGCTGGACTGGAAACCCGATGTCTTCATCGGCATCGACGCGCCCGACTTCAACCTCGGTGTGGAACGCTGGCTGAAACGGCGCGGCGTGCGCACCGTCCACGATGTCAGCCCCTCGATCTGGGCCTGGCGCGAGAATCGTGCGCTGAAGATCGGCGCAAGCACCGACCGCGTGCTCTGCCTGTTCCCGATGGAGCCGCCGATCTACGCCCGGCACGGGGTCGATGCCGCCTTCATCGGCCACCCGCTGGCCGATGCGATCCCGCTGCATCCCGATCGCGCTGCCGCGCGCGCCGCTCTCGGCGAGTCCAGCGACGCGCCGATCCTGGCGCTGCTGCCCGGCAGCCGGCTGGGCGAAATCCGCGGCATGCTGCCCGACTTTGCCGAAGCCGCGCGCCGGCTGGCCGCGGATGTTCCCGGCCTGCGCGTGCTGGTGCCGGCGGCGAATGCGCAGTGCCGTGCCGCCATTGACGCCATCCTCGGCGATGCGCCGGTATTCCGCGTCATCGACGGACAAGCGCAGCAGATCATGATCGCCAGCGACGTGGTGCTGCTGGCCTCTGGCACCGCCGCGCTGGAGGCGATGCTGTGCAAGCGGCCGATGGTGGTGGGCCACCGCATCGCGCCGCTGACCTACCGCATCGTCAAACTGTTCGGCCTGCTGAAATCCCGTTTCGTCAGCCTGCCCAACGTGCTGGCCGATGAAGCGCTGATTCCCGAGCTGCTGCAGGACGACTGCACGCCGGCCAACCTGCACGCCGCGCTGCTGCACTGGTTCCGCAATGCCGATGCGGTGGCCGCGCTGCAACCGCGCTTCCATGCCATCCACGCCATGCTGCGGCGCGACGCCTCGCGGCGTGCGGCCGATGCCATCGCCGAATTGTTGCCGCCATGCACCTGATCGCCGGCGTCGACGAAGCCGGACGCGGGCCGCTGGCCGGGCCGGTGGTGGTGGCCGCGGTGATCCTCGACCCGGCGCGACCGATCAGCGGGTTGGACGATTCCAAGAAGCTCAGCGAGAAAAAGCGCGATGCGCTGTATCCGCTGATCATCGAACGCGCGCTGGCCTGGCATATCGAATTCGTCGAAGCCGACGAGATCGACCGCCTCAACATCCTGCAGGCCACCCTGGCCGGCATGCGGCGGTCGCTGCACGGCCTTGCAGTCGCGCCCGCGCACGCGCTGATCGACGGCAACCGCCTGCCCGACGGCCTGCCCTGCCCGGCCACCGCGATCATCGGCGGGGACGCCAGCGCGCCGGCGATTTCCGCCGCTTCGATCCTCGCCAAGGTCGCCCGCGACGCGCGCATGCGCGAGCTGCATGCACAGCATCCGCAGTACGGCTTCGACCGCCACAAGGGTTATCCCAGCCCGCTGCACTTGGCCGCGCTGCAGGCACATGGCCCTTGCCCGCAGCATCGGCGCAGCTATGCGCCGGTTCAGCGCGCACTGCGTGAACAATTCAGGGAAGAACCGGCCCACCCCACTTCCGGCACGTGAAACTCATTCGCGTGTGGCGTAGATTCGGCCTGCATTGACAGATGCGGCCGCGTGTACGGATCAGCCGACGCCGGCACGCCGCCTCCTTCCCGTCTGTCGGCTATGCGAGGTACGTCATGCTCATGCGTACAGTCAAACATTCACCCACAGCGTTGCCATGGCAACGACATCCAGGCAAGAGCCTGCGTCGCCATGCCGGCAGCCACCTGCTCGACTCCGCAGAGGTGGCGCAATTCGACCGGCTGGTGCACCAGATCCACCCGCAGGCGCACCACGTCGACGCCGACCGCATCGCCACGCTGGCGCGCTGGCTGCTGGATCTTCCCGAGGCGCAGGCCGGCACCCTCCTCAACGAGCGCCTGGCCCGCATCGAGCTGCTGCGGGCAACGCTGGTGGATCCGGACTGGGCGCCTGGCCATGACAGCCGGGAGCCGATCGGCAAACTGCTGGCCTATATCGACCAGCGCGACGGCCAGGGCATGATCCCCGCCAGTATTCCGCTGCTGGGCCTGCTCGACGACGCGCTGCTGCTGGAACTGGCATGGCCTGCCCTGCAGGTTGAAGCCGAGGACTACCGCGACTTCTGCGACTACCGCGACGTTGCGCAGCCGCAGGGCGATGGTGCACAACGCCGCGACGCCTGGATCCGCGAACGACTGGAGGCACTGGCGCTGTATCGGCACCACGCCCAAGTCAACGCCAGCCACTATGCCGACAGCGGACAGCCGCGCCAGTCGTTCAGGATCAGCTGAGCACACGCTTCCGCCTGTGCCGGGCATGGCCGCCGCGGTGTCAAGTCCTTGTTCGGAACACCGCTGCGGCCTAACCTGCCGGCTCAATCCACGGAAGCGCGATGCCAGCTCGTTTCGTCCACCTGCACCTGCACACCGAGTTCTCGCTCGCGGATTCCACCATACGCGTGCCCGAGAAGCCGGACTATGCGCGCCCCGAAAAGGCCGGCGATCGGCCCAACCTGCTCAGCCGTGCGCTGGAGCTGCAGCTGCCGGCGCTGGCGGTGACCGACCGCAACAACCTGTTCGCGCTGGTCAAGTTCTACAAGGCGGCGGAAAGCGTGGGCATCAAGCCGATTGCGGGTGCCGACGTGCTGGTGGCCGACGGCGGCGACGCACCTTCGCAACTCACCCTGCTGTGCCGCGACCAGGACGGTTATCTCAGCCTGTCGCGCCTGCTCAGCCGCGCTTGGCTGGAAGGCCAGCGCGGCGACTGCGTGGCGATCGATCCGGAGTGGCTGCGCGACGACCACGCCGGCCTGTTCGCGATCGCCGGCCGCCAGAGCCTTGCCGGGCGGCTGGTGCAGGCCAATCGCCACGACGTGGCCGAAGCGCAGCTGGCGGAATGGCGGCGGGTGTTCGGCGACGACCTGCACCTGGAACTGACCCGCACCGGCCGCGACGGCGAGGAGGCGTTCAACCAGTTCGCCCTGCACGCATCGTCCAAGCTCGGCCTGCCGGTGGTGGCCAGCAACGACGTGCGCTTCCTCGATGCCGCCGGCTTCGGCGCGCACGAGGCGCGGGTGTGCATCGCCAGCGGTCGCGTGCTCGATGATGCCCGCCGCCCGCGCGACTACAGTGCGCAGCAGTACCTGCGTTCGACCGAAGAGATGGTCGCGCTGTTCGCCGACGTGCCCGATGCGCTGGACAACACGGTGGCGCTGGCGCAGCGCTGCAACCTGCAGCTGAAGCTGGGCACCTACTTCCTGCCGGCCTATCCGGTGCCGTCCGCCGAGACGCTGGACAGCTGGATCCGCAGCGAGGCGCGCCGCGGCCTGGAAGCGCGGCTGCAGAAGAATCCATTGGCGCCCGGCAAGACCCGCGAGGACTACGCCGCGCGGCTGGAATTCGAGCTGGACACCATCATCAAGATGGGCTTCCCCGGCTACTTCCTGATCGTGGCCGACTTCATCCAGTGGGGGAAAAATCAGGGCATCCCGATCGGCCCCGGCCGCGGTTCCGGCGCCGGCTCGCTGGTGGCGTGGGCGCTGCAGATCACCGATCTCGACCCGCTGCCGTACAATCTGCTGTTCGAACGCTTCCTCAACCCGGAACGCGTGTCGATGCCCGACTTCGACATCGACTTCTGCATGGATCGGCGCGACGAAGTCATCGACTACGTCGCCCGCAAGTACGGCCGCGACCGCGTCTCGCAGATCATCACCTACGGCACCATGGCCGCCAAGGCGGTGCTGCGCGACACCGGCCGCGTGCTCGGCTTCGGCTACGGCATGGTCGATGGCATCGCCAAACTCATTCCCAACATCCTCGGCATCGCGCTGAAGGATGCGCTGGGCCGGGGCAAGGGCGGGATGGACGGCGAGATGGCTTCGCCCGAGCTGATCCAGCGCTACGAAAGCGAAGACGACGTCCGCGACCTGATCGACCTGGCGCTGCAGTTGGAAGACCTCACCCGCAACGCCGGCAAGCACGCCGGCGGCGTGGTGATCGCGCCGACGCCGCTGTCGGATTTCTGCCCGCTGTACGCCGAACACGACCACGGCACGCTGGGCAAGAACCCGGTCACCCAGTTCGACAAGGACGACGTGGAAGCGGTGGGGCTGGTGAAGTTCGACTTCCTCGGCCTGCGCACGCTGACCATCATCGACTGGGCGGTGAAGGCGATCAACAAGAGGCTCTTCCTTCTCCCCGCAAGCGGGGAGAAGGTGCCCGAAGGGCGGATGAGGGGCGTCGTGGACGGCAAACTCGACATCGCCGCAATCCCGCTCGACGACGCCTCCGTCTATCGCAACGTGTTCGCCAACGGCAATACCGGCTCGGTGTTCCAGTTCGAATCCTCCGGCATGCGGCGCGCGCTGAAGGACGCGAAACCCGACCGCTTCGAGGATCTGATTGCGCTGAACGCGCTCTATCGCCCCGGCCCGATGGAGATGATCCCCTCGTTCGTGGCGCGCAAACACGGCAAGGAGCACTTCCACTACCCCGACCCGCGCACCAAGGACATGCTGCAAGAGACCTACGGCATCATGGTCTACCAGGAGCAGGTCATGCAGATGGCGCAGATCGTCGGCGGCTACTCGCTGGGCGGCGCCGACCTGCTGCGCCGCGCGATGGGCAAGAAGGTGCCGGCCGAAATGGCCAAGCACCGCGAGATTTTCCGCGAGGGCGCGGCCAAGGGCGGGGTCAGCGCGGCCAAGGCCGACGAGATCTTCGACCTGATGGAGAAGTTCGCCGGCTACGGCTTCAACAAGTCGCACGCGGCCGCTTATTCGCTGGTGGCCTACCAGACTGCGTGGCTGAAGCAGCACTACCCGGCCGAATTCATGGCCGCCACCTTGTCCTCCGACATGGACAAGACCGAAAAGGTGGTCGGCTTCCTCGACGAAGCCCGCGGCCTCGGTCTGACCGTGCTGCCGCCGGACGTGAACGCCTCCGGCTACATGTTCGAGGCCACCACCCCGGACACCATTCGCTATGGCCTCGGCGCGGTGAAGGGCGTCGGCCAGGGCGTGTGCGAGGCGATCGTGGTGGCCCGCGACGGCGCCGGCCCGTTCCGCGACCTGCTCGACTTCTGCCAGCGCGTCTCCGCCGCCGGCCTCAACAAGCGCACGCTGGAAGCGCTGATCCACGCCGGCGCGATGGACGCCCTCGCCATCAACCGCGCCTCGCTGGCGCTGCAACTGCCGGAGGCGATGAAAGCCACCGACCAGATGGCGAAGAACCGCGAAGCCGGCATGTTCGACATGTTCGGCGGTGGCGGCGGCGGCGACATCCGCGTGGATCTGCCGGAAACCACCGAGTGGCCGCTGGCGCAGCTGCTGCAGGGCGAACACGACACGCTGGGCCACTATCTCAGCGGCCACCCGATGGATCCCTGGCGCGACGACGTGATGAAACTGGTGGGGCATGACCTGTCGGCGATCCCCGGTATCTGGGAAAGCGGCGCGCGCGGCCATCGCCCGCAGGAAGGTCGCAGCTGGCGGCCGATGGTGCAGACCGTGCTGGCCGGCCAGGTGGTCGGCGTGCGCAAGCGCGGCGAGTCGCAGGCATTCGTGCAGCTGGAAGATGGCCGTGGCCGGATCGAATGCGGGTTCTTCAACGAGCAGTGGCAGGAATTCGCCCCGCTGCTGACCCGCGACCAGATCCTGGTGGTGGAGGGTGGCCTGCGCGAAGACGAATTCAACGGCGGCTATTCGCTGCGCGTCAGTCGCTGCTGGAACTTCACCCAGTTGTGCAACCAGCAGGCGCAGCGCATTTCGATCCGCATCGACCTGCGCCACCCGCAGGCGCTGGGCCGGCTCGAGGACATCCTGAAAACCCGTGCCGGCCCCACCCCGGTGCTGCTGGAAGCCATCACCGCCACCGGCATCGGCCGGCTGACGATCAATGGCGGACGTGGCCTGCGGATGGACGACAGCCTGCCCGGCCTGCTGCGCAGCCTGCCCGGCATCAGCACCGTCAACGTGCAGTTGGCGCGGCCGTGGGCGACGGCGAACTGACCCCCCGTCGCCCCCTACGCCTCGGTACGGTGGCTCGGCTGCGCTAAACTTGACCGGATGAATCCGAACTATCTCGACTTCGAGCAGCCCATCGCCGATCTGGAAAGCAAAATCCAGGAACTGCGACAGGCCAGCAACGGCCCGGCGCTCAACATCGACAAGGAAGTGCGGGCACTGCAGGACAAGCTGCGCAAGCGCACCGCGCACATCTTCCGCGATCTCACCCCGTGGCAGGTGTCGCAGTTGTCGCGCCACCCGCAGCGGCCGTACACGCTGGATTACGTCAAGGTCATCTGCGACGAATTCCAGGAACTGGCCGGCGACCGCGCGTTCGCCAACGACCAGGCCATCGTCGGCGGCCTGGCCCGCATCGACGGTCGCCCGGTGATGGTGATCGGCCACGAGAAAGGCCGCGACAACAAATCCAAGGTGCGCCGCAACTTCGGCATGCCCAAGCCCGAGGGCTACCGCAAGGCGCTGCGCCTGATGAAGCTGGCCGAACGCTTCGGCCTGCCCATCCTCACCTTCATCGACACCATGGGTGCGTGGCCCGGCATCGACGCCGAGGAACGCGGCCAGTCGGAGGCCATCGCCCGCAACCTGCTGGAAATGGCCGAACTGCGCGTCCCCATCGTGTGCACGGTGATCGGCGAAGGCGGCAGCGGCGGTGCACTGGCCATTGGTGTGGGCGACTGCACGATCATGCTGGAATACAGCACCTATTCGGTCATCACCCCGGAGGGCTGCGCCTCGATCCTGTGGCGCGATGCCGGCAAGGCCAAGGACGCCGCCGAGCAGCTGGGCATGACCGCGCGGCGCCTGCTGGGGCTGGGGCTGGTGGACAAGGTGGTGCGCGAGCCCACCGGCGGTGCGCACCGCAACCCGGTGCAGATGGCCAAGCGCCTGAAAGCGGTGCTGCTGAACACCCTCGATACGCTGGATGCCATTCCCTCCGCCGACCTGCTGGAACGCCGCTACCGCCGTCTGCGCAGCTACGGCGCATACGAGGCGCACTGATCGCAAACCGGCGATACCGCCACGCCGCATCCCTGCTGCACTGCACTTTCGGCTAAGGTGGCGCGGCGTGCAATCGGCGCGCCAATCCGTGGGGAGAGTTTGATGATCAAACGACTCGGAGCCGAGTGCATCGGCACGTTCTGGCTGGTGCTGGGCGGTTGTGGCAGCGCGGTGCTGGCGGCGAAATTCGGCGGTGATGGCAACCCGCTCGGCATCGGCCTGCTCGGGGTGGCACTGGCCTTCGGTCTGACCGTGCTGACCGGCGCGTATGCCTTCGGCCACATTTCCGGCGCGCACTTCAACCCGGCGGTGAGCGTCGGCCTGTGGGCCGGCGGCCGCTTCCCGGGCCGCGACCTGCTGCCCTACGTCATCGCGCAAACCCTCGGTGCAATCTTTGCTGCGTGGATCCTGTACCAGATCGCCAGTGGCGCACCGGGTTTCAGCATCGATGCCAATGCTGCCGGCGCCTTCGCCAGCAACGGCTTCGGTGACCATTCCCCGGGCGGCTACAGCATCGCGGCAGTCTTCCTGTGCGAAGTGGTGATGACCGCGATGTTCCTGGTCATCATCATGGGGGCCACCCACAGCAATGCCCCGGCTGGCTTTGCGCCCATCGCGATTGGCCTGGGCCTGACCTTGATCCACCTGATCAGCATTCCGGTCAGCAACACCTCGGTGAACCCGGCACGCTCCACCGGCGTGGCGCTGATCGTCGGTGGCACACCGCTGTCGCAGGTCTGGCTGTTCTGGCTGGCCCCGATCCTGGGCGGCATGCTGGGCGGGGTGATCTACAAATGGCTGGGCCCGGAGCGGCCGGCTATTACCGGCAACGGTTGATCGCAGCAGATGAAACAAAGGCCGCGCAGTATGCGGCCTTTGTTTTGCGTGGCATCACCGCCGCGTCAGTCGCCACGCGCGGTGGATGCGGGCATTGCGGGCGAAATCCGGCGGAATGGTCGAAGCGCTGATGTCCTCGACCTGCGCGAATTCGGCCAGCGCGGCTTCGTCCAGCCGGAAGCGGCGGAAGTTGTTGCTGAAGTACAGCACGCCGCCCGGCGCCAGCCGCGCCACCGCCGCGCGCAGCAGGCGCACGTGGTCGCGCTGCACGTCGAAGTCGTCGGCGCGCTTGGAGTTGGAGAAGGTGGGCGGGTCGCAGAAAATCACGTCGTACTCGCCGCTGTCAGCTTCCAGCCATTTCAGCGCATCGGCCTGGGCAACGCGGTGGCGGGTGCCGCCAATCCCGTTGCCGCGCAGGTTGTCGGCCAGCCACTCCAGATACGTTGCCGACAGATCGACGCTGGTGGTCTGTGCGGCGCCCTGCACCGCCGCCTGCACGGTGGCCACGCCGGTGTAGCAGAACAGGTTGAGGAAACGCTTGCCGCGCGCCTCCAGCGCCATCTTCGCGCGCAGCGGGCGGTGATCGAGGAACAACCCCGTATCGAGGTAATCGAACAGGTTGACCTGCAGCTTCGCCGCGCCCTCCTCCACGGTGAGGAACTGGCCGCGATGGTCGAAATGTCCGTACTTGGAACCACCCTTGCCGGTGCTGCGGGTCTTCACCGCCACCCGTTCCTTGGGCACACCGAACACCTCGCGCACGCCCAGCAGCAGATCGCTCAGGCGCTTGCGGGTGGTGGCTTCCGGGATCTCGGCGGGCGCGGCGTATTCCTGCACGTGCAGCCAGGTTTCGCCGTCGACGGTGGTGTACACGTCCACCGCGCAGGCGTATTCGGGGATGTCGGCATCGTAGGCGCGGAAGCAGCCGATCTGTTCCTGCTGCCGCCAGCGCGCCAGCTTGTCGAGGTTCTTGCGCAGGCGGTTGGCGACCATCTGCGCGCCTTCCGGCAGCGCCCGCTTCTCGATGCCTTCGCGCTGCGGCGGCGCGATCGGATCCACCGCGATCAGGCTGCATTCGATCGCGCCGTTGAACAGCTGGTAGCTCTTCTTCGCGCGCAGCCCGGTGGCCCGGGCCAGTTCGCCGTCGCCGCACAGCAGCGCCGCGCGCCACTGCGGCGCCACCCGCTTGAGCGCATCGCCCAAGGCGCGGTACAGCGCCGGATCGGCGGCCAGCCGCGCGTCGTAGGGCGGGTTGCAGACCACCGCGCCGCGCGGGCCGGTCTGCACCGGCAATGCGGCCACGTCGCACACACTGAAATCGATGGCCTCCAGCACGCCCGCCTGTTCGGCATTCTCGCGGGCGGCGCGGATCGCGTGCGGGTCCAGGTCGCTGCCGTGGATGCAAGGCCGCAGCGCCGCCTGCCCGCGCTGCGCGCGCGCCTGCGCATCGTCCACCAGCGCGCGCCATGCCGCCGCATCGAAGCCCTGCCAGCGGGTGGGTGGCAGGCCAGCGTGGCGCACCAGGCCGGGAGCCACATCGGCGGCCATCAGCGCGCCCTCGATCAGCAGGCTGCCGCTGCCGCACATCGGATCCAGCAGATCGCCGCCTTCGGCATAGACCTGCGGCCAGCCGGCACGCAGCAGCACGGCGGCAGCCACGGTTTCCTTCAATGGTGCAACGCCCTGCACCTTGCGCCAGCCGCGCCGGTGCATCGGCCCGCCGGACAGGTCGATGGACAGGATCGCGCGGCCCTTGCGCAGCACCAGGCTGATGCGCACGTCGGGCGCGTCCAGATCCACGTCCGGCCGCTGGCCGCTGCTGGCGCGCAGGGTATCGACGATGGCGTCCTTGACCCGCTGCGCGGCGTAGCGGGCGTGGGTGATGGCCTCGCCGGAGACGTGGGCGTCGATGGCGATGCTGTGCATCGGGCCGACGTGCGCCGTCCAGTCGATCGCGGCGGCGCCGGCATACAGCGCGTGCTCGTCGGCGCAGTCGAACTCGGCGATGGGCCACAGGATGCGGCTGGCGAGGCGCGACCACAGCACCGCGCGCTGCGCGTCCGCCTGCGATCCTTCCACGTTGGCGCCGGCGATGGTGGCGGTGGCTTTCGCGCAGCCAAGGGCGACCAGCTCGTCGGCCAGCAGGTATTCCAGGCCCTTGCCGCAGGACGCGAAGAATTTCATGGCGTCACAGCGCCACCAACAGCGCGGCAAAGGCTTCGGCGCTGGCCTGCACGTGGTCGGACAGACGGTGGGAATCGTTGACCAACAGCAGCCGTGCATTGCGCGCGCCGGCCCATTCCACCACCTGCGCGGCCGGAATCAGCTCGTCGTGCCAGCCGTGGATGATCGAAGTCGGCACGCTGGCGGCCTGCATCGGCGGTGCGCCCTCCATCACCACCGGCGGGGCCATCAGGAACAGCCCGGCCACCGGTACCTGCAGCGACACCACACCGCTGATGTAAGCACCCAGACTCGACCCGGCCAGCACCAGCGGGCCACGCGCAACGGCGGCCTGGGCCAGCGCCTGCAGGCGGGCGATGCGCGCGGCCACATCGCCCAGCGGGGTGACTTCGCGGCGGGCGTCGAGGTCGGTGTAATCGGGGCGTTCGTGGCTCCAGCCCAGGCGCTCGGCCACGTCGGCCAGTGCGGTCACCTTGGTCGCATCGGGGCCGCTTTCGAAGCCGTGCGAGAGAATGCAATGTCCTTTCATGGGCGAATGCTAGCATCGCCGCATGTTCGCCCTCGCCCTGCATCCGCATCCGCTGCCCTATGTGCTGGCACTCGATCACCGCCCGTTGGCGGCCATCGACACCGTGGTCATCCACTGCACCGAACTGCCGGATCTGGCCACCGCGCGCGACTACGGCGAACGCGTGCTCTACCCGTCAGGCACCGGCAACAGCGGGCATTTCTACATCGACCGCGACGGCCGCATCGAGGAATACGTGCCGCCCGACCGCGTGGCCCACCATACCCACGGCTGGAACGCACGCAGCATCGGCATCGAGCTGGTCAACACCGGCCGCTACCCGCGCTGGCTGGATTCGCGCCACCAGGCGATGGCCGAACCCTACCCGGACATGCAGATCACCGCCCTGATCGCCCTGCTGCAATGGCTGGAGGGCAAGGTGGGCACGCTGCGCGGCATCGCCGGGCACGAGGATCTGGATCTGGGGGAAGTGGACGCCAGCGACGCAGCCGGCGTGACCGTGCGCCGCAAACGCGACCCGGGGCCGTTGTTCCCATGGCCAACGGTACTGAGTGAAGTGGGGCTGCAACGTATAATCGCGGGATGAACGCCCCCGTCTCCGAACTGATCGAACTGCTCTCGCTGGAACGGCTGGAAGACAACCTGTTTCGCGGCCAGAGCCGTGACATCGGCACCAAATACGTGTTCGGCGGGCAGGTGCTGGGGCAGGCGTTGTCGGCGGCGCAGGCCACCTTGACCCAGCCACGCCACGCGCATTCGCTGCACGCCTATTTCCTGCGCGCCGGCAATATCGAGGCACCGATCGTCTACCACGTGGATCGCACCCGCGACGGTGGCAGTTTCTCGGTGCGCCGGGTCACCGCCATCCAGCACGGCAACGTGATTTTCTTCTGCGCCGCCTCGTTCCAGGATCAGGAGACCGGCGGCGAGCATCAACTGTCGATGCCGGAAGTCCCCAAGCCCGAGGATCTGGAACCCGCGCCGATCATCCCGCCGGAAAAATTGGCGCTGCTGCCGACCAAGGTGCAGCGCTGGCTGGATCGTGCCGGCCCGTTCGAATTCCGCCACGTGTATCCGCGCGATGAGCTGAACCCGCCCAAGCGCCCGCCGTTCCAGCAGGTCTGGTTCCGCCTGACCGAACCCGTGGGCGACGCGCCGGAACTGCACCGCGCCCTGCTGGCCTACGCCTCCGACTTCCACCTGCTGGGCACCGCCACCTTCCCGCACGGCATCAGCTACTACCAGCCGAACGTGCTGATGGCCTCGCTGGATCATGCGCTGTGGTTCCATCGCCCGTTCCGTGCCGACGAGTGGCTGCTGTATGCGATCGACAGCCCCAGCGCGCAGGAAGGACGCGGGCTGGCACGCGGCATGGTATTCGACCGCAACGGCCGGCTGGTGGCCAGCACCGCGCAGGAAGGGTTGATCCGCGTGCTGGCCGATGGCGTTTCCGCGTGAGAAAGGTGTTTTCCAGCCAGCGCCTCGAGAATGTGGAGTCGGTGGCCGACCTGCTGCGCAGCGAGGGCATCGAGGTCAAGATCGAAAACGGTCGCACCTGGAAAGGCCATCGTCGCGGCAATTTCAGCTACGACAATCGCAGGGCGCCGTCACAGGTACCGGCGGTCTGGATCGTGCGCGCCGAAGACCAGCCACGCGGTCGCCAGCTGCTGCGCGAGATGGGCTTGCTGGAAAGCACCCGCGAGACATTGCCCAGCTTCCTGCCCTTCACGCGTCACGGCGCTGCCGCAGGCAGCGGCAATCTCTGGAAAAGCAAACATCTGCGCATCGGCCTGCTGGCCTTGATTGGCCTGGGTATCGGCCTGATTGCCTTCACCGCGCGCAAGCAGGCAAACCCGCCCGTCGCGGTTGCGAAACCGGCGCCCTCGCCGCTGGCGAAAGCCCCGACCTTGCCGGTGCCTGAAACCATCACCGAGCTGGATGTGCATCGCGTCGACGTGCCCACCGCGCTGGCGGTGCTGCTGTTGAGCGAAGCCCTGCACAAGCGCAAACCCGCCGTGGCCTGTCTCGAAGTGGATGGCAAGGATCCCGCGCCTGCGGTGCTGCAAGCCTTGCCGAAACTGCCGCGCACCCGCGTGTTCGCAGCCTCGGCCTGCCCGGCGAAAGGCGGCTTCGGCATGGCCGTGCACGACTACATGACCGACGGCAGCGGCCGCGGCCAGGTGCAGCTGGGCCTGGACGCGGAAGATGCGCAGCTGGTGGATGTCGAGCGCAGCGGTGCCAAGTGGCAGGTGCTGCGCCGGCACTGAGCCCGCAAGCGACACGGCCCGCGCAGTGGCGGGCCGTGGCATGTCAATCGTGTCTCACTTCTTCGCAGGCGGTGCCGGCGGCGCAGGGGGCGCGGGCGGCGGCATCTGGCCCATGCCGCCATGCCGCATGCCCTGTCGCATGCCATGCATCATCGGACCACACACCTCGTGCAGTTTGGCGAATTCCGCGCGGCTCAGCTGGCCGTTCTTGTCGGTATCGGCCTTGTCGAAGCATTCGGCCTGGCGCGCCGCACGGCGTGCCTGCATGTCTTCGGGGGTTCTGTCGCCTGCGTCCTGCCCATGCATGCGCCCGCCCGCGGCACTCTTGCGCCACGCCGCCAATTCATCGGCGCTCAGCTTGCCGTCCTTGTTGGTGTCGATCTGGTCGAACTTCTCGGCCAGCCGCGGGAACTTGGCCGCTTCCTCCTTGCTGATCATGCCATCGCCATTGGCATCCATCCGCAGCATCGGCGCATTCGGCTTGGCTTGCGGTGCAGGCGGCCCGGCCACTTGCGCCAGTGCCATCGTGGAGGCCAGCCCGGCGGAGACCGCCAGCGTCATCAACAACAATTTGTTCATGGTGTCCTCTCCTCCCGGTACCGCCCGGGGTTGCAGCCGAAAACGCATCGAAGCCCCCCCGGGTTGACGCCGAACCCCTGCCCGCTGCTGAACGTGGCGCTATGCTGCCGCCATGGGTGGCAACGACGACAACCTGAAACTGTTCCACAGCGCCCCGCACCCCTGCGGCTACTGGCCCGGACGCGAAGCGCGCGACCTGGTGCTGGATCCACGCGACCCGCGCCTGGCCGCGTTGTACCCGATGGCACTGCAATGGGGCTTCCGCCGCAGCGGCGACATCGTCTACCGTCCCAGCTGCGGTGGCTGCCGCGCCTGCGTGCCGGTACGGTTGCCGGTGGCGCGCTTCACACCGGATCGCAGCCAGCGTCGCTGCCTGGCGCGCAACGCCGACATCGAAACGCACGTGGTGCTGCCGGCTTGCCTCGACGAATACCTGGCGCTGTACCAACGCTACCTGGGCACCCGCCATCGCGGCGGCGGCATGGACGGCCACGGCGCGCACGAGTTCGAACAATTCCTGATCGGCAGCTGGAACGACAGCCGCTTCCTCGAATTGCGCCAGACCGGCAGCCATCGGCTGCTGGCGGTGGCCGTCACCGACCTTGCCGACGATGCGCTTTCGGCGGTCTACACTTTCTACGACCCGGACGAAGCCCAGCGCAGCCTCGGCACGCTGGGCGTGCTCAAGCAGATCGAATGGGCCCGCCGCGATAACCGCGCCCACCTGTACCTGGGCTACTGGATCGCCGGCCACCCGAAGATGGACTACAAGCACCGCTTCCGCCCGCTGGAAGCCTTCGACGGGCGCGGCTGGGGCCTGCTGGCCGACTAGTCGCCCTTGGGCGTGGTTCCCGCCGGTGGCGTCATTCCCGGCTCCACGCTCGGGCTGCGCTTGCGGTCGTAGAAACCGAAGTCCGAATCACTGCGCGCGGACACGATCATCCGCACCATGTTGCCCGGCACCATCAGTTCCAGCTCGACCACACGCCCGTCCGGGGCATGCCCTTCCAGCGTCATTTCGATGAATGCACCGCCGGTATCCACTTCCTTGCAGGGCACGAACGGCCCCACCGGGCCGGCCTGCAGATAGGGCTTGATGGCATCCCCCAACGCCTCCAGCGCTTGTGGCAAAAAGAACACGGCATAGCCGGAGGTGTCGCTCATCGAGTATTCCTCAGTTGTGGATCAAGCGGGTGGCAAGAGTGGTCTGCAACAAACGGTTGCTGCCGGCCTGATCACTGTAGCCGGTGCTGCCGGACAGGCGGTATTGCCTGCACTCACGCGATTGCCCACGGCGTCGTACCCGAAGCTGGCCACATTACCACCGGCCAGTGCGCATGGGTGAGGCGGAAAACTCCGTCGTACTGGTATTGCTGGGTTTGCCCTGCATCCACACCATTGGTGATGGCGGTGATGCGATCCGTCGCGTCAGATAAGGGGGGGCAGGTTCACTTTCGGACGCGGAAGTGAACCTGCCCCCCTTTCCGCACTTTCCGCCCTTTCCGGATCCATCGCGCACCGCCAGTCATGCGATCCTGTTGCAATGCCGCGCCCCCTTACCCACTGGCGTTTGCCTGCCATCGGCCTGCTGCTGACCGGCATTGCCGCATTGGTTGCCGCCTGTTCGGCGCCGTCGCTGCCGTTCGCGCGGTTGGCCGGGCTGATCACCAACCGGCAGTTGGGCGAAATCAGCGGGCTGGCGGCTTCGCACGTGCACGAGGATGTGCTGTGGGCGCACAACGACAGCGGCAACCCGGCGCGGTTGTATGCCATCAGCACGCGTGGCCGGCTGCTGGCCCGCTTCGACGTGGCGGGGGCGAAGAACATCGACTGGGAAGACATCGCCAGCTTCAGCCTGCACGGCAAGCACTATCTGCTGCTGGCCGATACCGGCGACAACGGCGGCCTGCGGCGCGAATTCCAGCTGCATGTGTTCGAAGAACCGGCGACGCTGGAAGACGGCGTGCTGCGACCGGCGTGGAGCATCCGCGCGCACTGGCCGGACGGCCCGCGCGATTGCGAAGCGGCGGCAGTGGACGCGGCCAGCGGGCAGGTGCTGCTGATTTCGAAAAAACGCGTGCCGCCGGAATTGTTCTCGCTGCCGCTGGACGACCCGCACGGGCAGATTCGCGAAGCGCGCCGGATCGGCCGGCTGGAGGGCGTGCCGCAAGTCGGTGAAGCCTTGAAGCTGCGCGATCCGAAACTGGCCGCGCTGTTCTCGCAAGTCACCGCCGCCGATATTTCGCCCGACCGCCGCATGCTGGCGGTGCTCACCTATGGCAGCGTGCTGTTCTATCGCCGCAACGATGGCGAAACCTGGGCCGATGCGGTGTCGCACCCACCGGAAACCCACGACGTGCCGTGGATCCCGCAGGCCGAGGCGCTGGCCTGGAGCGCCGGCGGGGCGGGCCTGTATGCCAGCGGCGAATCGCACCCGGCGCCGCTGTACTACCTCGTCCCGCAGCAGCAGGACTGAACCTGCCGTTCCTGCCGTCAACGATTTGACCGTTCGTCGGCTACCGCTTGTCATGATAGATATCATTTTGATATCAATATAAACACACTGATCAGCGAGCACCGCCATGAAAGAAAACCCGATGTCCTCCCTGCCCGGCATTCCGTTCCTGCTGGCCATGCTGGCGCTGATCGCCGCCGGCATCTGGCTGCTGGTCACCGGTATCGGCCCGAACCCCGACGCCGGTGGGCCGGCCTCGGCCAGCACCTTGTTCAGCGGCATCGGCCTGGTCATTGCGGGCGCCTTCAGCCTGACCGGCCTGTACATGGTGCAGCCCAACCAGGCGGCGGTGCTCAGCCTGTTCGGCAAATACGTGGGCACGGTGAAGCACGACGGCCTGCGCTGGAACAACCCCTTCTACAGCAAGAAGAAAATCTCGCTGCGGGTGCGCAACTTCGAATCCGGCAAGCTCAAGGTCAACGAGCTGGACGGCAGCCCGATCGAAATCGCGGCGGTCATCGTCTGGCAAGTGCAAGACAGCGCCGAGGCGGTCTACAACGTGGACGACTACGAGAGCTTCGTGCACATCCAGTCCGAATCCGCGCTGCGCACGATGGCCACCAGCTACCCGTACGACCAGCACGAAGAAGGCCAGATCGCGCTGCGCAGCCACGCCGCGGAAGTCTCGCAGCACCTGCGCGACGAGCTTTCCGAGCGCCTGGCCGATGCCGGCGTGCTGGTGCTGGACGCACGCATCAGCCACCTGGCCTACGCCCCGGAAATCGCGCAGGCGATGCTGCAGCGGCAGCAGGCCAACGCGATCATCGCCGCGCGCACGCGGATCGTCGCCGGTGCCGTGGGGATGGTGGAAATGGCGCTGGCCGAGTTGCAGAAAAATGGCGTGGTGCAATTGGACGAAGAGCGCAAGGCACAGATGGTGTCCAACCTGTTGGTGGTGCTGTGCGGCGAACGCGCCACCCAACCCATCGTCAACACCGGCTCGCTGTACTGACGCCGTGTCCGAGAAAAAAGCCTACCCGCTGCGCATCAACGCCGAAATCCTGGCGGCGGCGCAGCGCTGGGCCGATGACGAACTGCGCAGCCTCAATGCACAGATCGAATACGTGCTGCGCGATGCGCTGCGCAAGGCCGGGCGACTGCCCGCACCGAAGACGAAACCGGAGAAAAAAAGCGCATGAGCAAGCTTTGGAAATACCAGGTGGTCGAACTGAAAACCGGCCTGATGGGGGGCTTCAAACTGGAAACCCTGCAGGAAGAACTCGACAAGCACGGCCGCGCCGGCTGGGAACTGGTCAACGTCGTGCATGCCACGCCCACCGTGTCCTCGCCCACCCTCGTCTTCAAGAAGGAGGCCTGACATGCTGCGTCTCGCCCTGCCCCTCGTGCTGGCCACTGCACTCAGCCTCGGCGCGCACGCGCAAGCACTCGACCCTGCCGCCATTGCGCGCCAGGCACTGGATCAACTGGAAGCCGGCCAGTACGCGCAGGTCGAAACCCTGTTCGGCCCACAGATGGCCGCGGCGGTGCCGGCGGACAAGCTGAAAGCAGTGTGGGAATCGCTGCCGCCGCAGGTGGGCAAACTGACCGGGCGAGGCGATGCCGTCAGCAGCAGCGCCAACGGTGCCACGCTGGTGCAGATCCCGCTGCATTTCGAGAAAGCCGAGCTGGTGGCGAAGTTCGCCATCGACGCCGACGGAAAAGTGGCGGGCTTCCTGATCCAGCCGGTGCAAACCGCCGCACCCGCACCCGCGGTGGCGGACGATGCCAGCTACAGCGAACGCGAGCTGATGGTCGGTGACAGCGAACGCGCCCTGCCCGCCACGCTGGCACTGCCGAAGGGTGATGGCCCCTTCCCCGCCGTGGTACTGGTGCACGGCTCCGGCCCGCACGACCGCGACGAAACCGTGGGCCCGAACAAGCCCTTCCTCGACATCGCGCGTGGCCTCGCCGCACAGGGCATCGCCGTGCTGCGCTACGAGAAACGCACCAAGGCGCGCCCGCAGGATTTCGCAAACGGCGACTTCGGCGTGGATGACGAAACCACCAACGATGCGGTGCTGGCGGTGGCTGCGTTGCGCAAGACCGAAGGCATCGACCCGGCGCGCATCTTCGTGCTGGGCCATAGCCAGGGCGGGATGATGGCACCGCGCATTGCCGCCATCTCCGGCCATGTCAAAGGGCTGGTGCTGCTGGCCGCACCTTCGCGCCCGTTGCTGGATATCCTGATCGAACAAAATCGCCGCCTGGCGGTATTGAACGACGGCAAGATCGACGACACCGAACGCGCCGCCATCAACACCCTGATCGAACAGGTGCGGTTGACCCGCGACAGCAAGACCGCCGCCGAAACCCGAACCGTGATGGGCCTGCCTGCCGGCTACTGGCGCAGCCTGGAGGCGGTGGATGCGGTGGCGGACGCACAGCAGGTCAAGCTGCCGATGCTGCTGTTGCAGGGCGCACGCGACATCCAGGTGGTGGATGCCGATTGGCAGAACTGGCGCGATGCCTTCGATGGCGATGCACAGGCCACCTTCAAGCTCTATCCCAAGCTCAACCATCTGGGCATCGCCGGCGAGGGCGAAGGCTCGCTGGCCGAATACCAGCAACCGGGGCATGTGGATGCGCAGCTGATTGCAGACGTGGCGGCTTGGGTGAAGGCGCATTGATGATGGAAACGCGCAACCCGCAGCTGTTTGACGTGCCACCGCCGCCCGCCTGGGCGTGGTGGCTGCTGGTGGCACTGGGTGGCCTGCTGCCGCTGGGCATCATCGCCACCTTGTGGCTGACCCGAGCACCCGGCGTGCACGGTGTCGCACCCGCACTGGTGATCGTGCCCGTGGTGCTGGGCCTGCTGGTATTGGGCATGCGCCGGCGCTCGGTGCTACTGCGCAACGGTGTGCTGGAAGTGCGCGCGGCGCTGTACACCCGGCGTGTCGCGGCAAGCGAGCTGGATCTGTCGCGGGCGCAGGTGGTGAACCTGCACGAGCGCACCGAACTCAAACCACGGCTCAAGACCAATGGCTATTCCATACCGGGTTTCGATGCCGGCCATTTCCGTCTGCGTGAGCACTTCGGCAAGGCGTTCTGCCTGCTGACCGAGCGCGAACGGGTGCTGTGGCTGCCGCTGCGCGATGGCAAGACGCAGATTTTGCTGAGCCTGGAACGCCCGCAGGCGCTGCTGGATGCACTGCGCGCTGCCTGACGCGGGGCCTGCAAAGCCCTATCCTGCCCGCATGCGCACACCCGCCACGCCCCTGCACACCATCCTGCGCAACACCGCCGACATCGAACTATGGCCGGCCAACCTGCTGCGCGCGCGCAGCAATGCCCATGCCCGCTTGTTGGCGCGGGCGCAGACCGTGCTGCGGCGCAAACGCGATGGTGCCTACCTTGCTGCCGCGTGCCGCGATGGCCTGCATCCGCTGGTGCCGACACTGGCGCGTGAGCCCGGCTTGGCCGCTGCCCTGCGCGCCCTGCGGCAACCGCTGGCGCACCTCCGCAACGGGCTGGAGCACGTTGGCATGTTGCCATTGCATCGCCTGCAAGCACGGCTGGATGCGCTTGGGCTGGATGCCGACGCCTACGCCGCACGCAGCGGCCTGCCGCTGGTACCCGAACCCGACTGGCTGGCATTTGCCGGCTTCGATCGCTGGCAGCGCCCGCTGTGGCTACAGATCGACGCTGCGCATGCATGGCTGCACCTGCGCGATGCTGCATTGGCCGATGGCATCGTGCTGGACGCGATTTCCGGCTACCGCAGCCACGATTACCAACTCGGCATCTTCGAACGCAAATTGGCACGCGGGCTGCAGGTGGCCGACATTCTCGCGGTCAACGCCGCGCCCGGCTTTTCCGAACACCATTCCGGCCTTGCCCTCGACATCGGCACACCCGACGATCCGCCGGCGGAGGAATCGTTCGAACACACGCCGGCGTTCGTGTGGCTGCGCGATCACGCCGGCGAACACGGCTTCGCGATGAGCTACCCGCGCGACAACCCGCACGGGATCATCTACGAGCCCTGGCATTGGTGTTACCGCTGCGCATGAGTGCCCTCACCCTTGCCGACGCCTGGCGCACGGGTCGCAACAATTTCAACCTGATCCGGTTGCTCGCCGCGTGGATGGTGATCTACGGCCATGCGTGGGCGATC
Source organism: Lysobacteraceae bacterium (assembly GCA_028868545.1). GTDB lineage: Bacteria > Pseudomonadota > Gammaproteobacteria > Xanthomonadales > Xanthomonadaceae > Thermomonas. Next base: position 95,472 of record JAGWUF010000001.1, read on the forward strand.
ACCGGCAGCCCGGGGCAGGACTGGGTGACCTGGCTGACGCAATTCAAATATGCCGGTGCGGTGGCGGTGGACGTGTTTTTCTTCATCAGCGGGTTTCTGATTGCCGCCAGCCTGCAGCGCAACAGCACTGCTCACTACCTGATGGCGCGTGCGCTGCGCATCCTGCCGGCGCTGGTGGTGTGCGTGGTGCTGTGCGTGTGCGTGCTGGGCCCGCTGCTGACCACCGCCAGCGACTATTGGCGCAACCCGCAGACCTGGCGCTACCTGCTGGTGAACGCCTCGTTGTGGTCCACCTCGCCGACGTTGCCCGGGGTGTTCGAAACGCTGCCCTATCAAGCCGTGAATGGCTCGCTATGGACCTTGCCCGGCGAGGCGCGGCTGTATCTGGCGCTGCTTGCGGCAAGCGTGTGCGGACTGCTTACGCCGCGCCGCTACACGCCGCTGTGGGCACTGGCGTTGGCCGGTGCCTATGCGTTCGCGCTGTGGCGTCATCCTCTGCCCGAGATGTGGTTGAACTATCTCTGGTGCACCGCCTACTTCATCACCGGCACCTTGTGCTGGGTGCAGCGGGATCGCATCCGGTTGCGTGCATGGCCATTGCTGGCCCTGCTGGTGCTTGCCTTTGCCGCACGCGGCACGCCCTGGTTCCATCTGCCCTATTTCGGCATCGTCGGTTACGGCACGCTGTGGCTGGCGTTCGTGCCCGCCTTGCCGCGGATTCGCCGCAATGATCTTTCCTATGGCCTGTATCTGTACGGCTGGCCGATGGCGCAGCTGGTGCAGACGTTTTCGCCCGGCGGGCCGCTGCACAACATGCTGTGGGCCACGGTGCTGGCACTGGGCTGTGCAACCGCGTCGTGGTTCCTGATCGAACGCCCGGCATTGCGGCTGAAGCAACGCCTCACTGCAGTGCCCGCATCAACTGCGGCTTGAGGCCAAGGCCTGCACGGTGGCGCGCAACCCGTCGCGCCAAGGCGGTGGCTGGATGCCGAAATCGCGTTGCAGTTTGCCAGTGTCCAGCACCGAATAGGCAGGCCGCTGCGCCGGCGTGAGGTAGTCGGACGTCGCAATCGGCAGCACCTGCGGCCGTCGTGGCAACAGGCCCGCAGCCACCGCCTCGTCCATGATGGCATCGGCAAAACCATGCCAACTGGTCTGGCCCGCAGCCACCAGATGCCAGATGCCCGAGTCGACCACGCCGTGCCGAAGCACCTGCGCGCTGGCTTCGGCAATCCACGCCGCCGGGGTGGGCGCGCCGACCTGATCGGCGACCACCCGCAATTCGCTGTGCTCGGCCGCCAGCCGCAGCATGGTCAGCAAGAAATTCCTGCCGTGCGCGGCATACACCCACGCGGTGCGCAGGATGGCGTGGCGCGCGCCGCTGTCGCGAATCGCCACCTCGCCGGCCAGCTTGCTGGCCCCGTACACGCCCAGTGGCGCGGTGGCAGCGTCTTCGCGATAGGGGGTTTGCGCGGTGCCGTCGAACACATAATCGGTGGAATAGTGCAGCAGCAGCGCATCGCGTTCGGCACAGGCACGGGCCAACACAGCCGGTGCGTCGGCATTGATGCGAAACGCCGCGGTTGCCTCGGTTTCGGCTTTGTCCACCGCAGTGTAAGCAGCCGCATTGACCACCACATCGGGTGCATGCGCATGCACCAGCACCGCCAGTGATTCGGGTATATCGAAATCGGCCGCCGCATCGGCTTGCGCGCCGTCGCGGGTGGCCACCACCACCTGCCCCAGTGCCGACAAGCTGCGCCGCAACTCGCGCCCCAGCTGGCCATTGCCGCCCAGCAGCAGCAGTTTCACGGGGCGTAGACCGGCAACAACTCCGGCGGCATCTCGGCCAGCAGCGGCGCGGCGGCATCCTTGCCCGACAATGACACTTCCGCCAGCGGCCAGTCGATCGCCAACTGCGGATCGTCCCAGCGCAGGTTGCGGTCGCTGCCACCGTCGTAGGGAGCCGTGCACAGATAGGTGAACAAGGCGTGCTCGCTCAGGGTCAAAAAGCCGTGGGCGAAGCCTTCCGGCACCCAGAAATGCCGCTTGTTTTCGGCGCTGAGAATGGCCGCCACATGCTGACCGAAGGTGGGCGAGCCGCGGCGGATGTCCACCGCCACGTCGTACACCTCGCCTTCCAGCACGCTGACCAGTTTGCCCTGCACGTGGTTGGGCCACTGATAGTGCAGGCCACGCAACACGCCGCGCTGCGAGCGCGACACATTGTGCTGCACGAAATGGGTGGGCAGGCCTTGCGCACCGAAGCGGGCGGCGTTCCAGCCCTCGTAGAAAAACCCGCGTGCATCGCCGAACACCGCCGGTTCGATCACCACGCAGCCAGGCAACCCGGTTTCGATCACCTTCATGCAATGCGTCCGTGCTTGAGCAGGCCCAGCAGATACTGCCCGTAGCCGTTCTTTGCCAGCGGCGCAGCCAGTGTCTGCAATTGCTCGGCGTCGATCCAGCGGTTGAAGTAGGCAATCTCCTCCGGGCAGCACACCCGCAAGCCCTGCCGCTTCACGATGGTCTCGATGTAGGTGGAAGCCTCCACCAGCGACTCGTGGGTGCCGGTATCCAGCCAGGCATAACCGCGCCCCATCTTCTCCAGCTGCAGGCTGCCATCGTCCAGATAGCGTTTGTTGAGGTCGGTGATTTCCAGCTCGCCACGCGGCGAGGGAGACAGCTGCGCGGCGAATTCGCTGGCGCGACCATCGTAGAAATACAGGCCGGTGACCGCATAGTTGGATTGCGGCTGCGTTGGTTTTTCTTCCAGCCCCACCACCTTGCCGCTGGCGTCGAATTCGGCCACGCCGTAACGCTCGGGATCGCGCACCCAGTAGCCGAATACAGTGGCGCCGGCCGCGCGCGCATCGGCGCGCTGCAGCAGGTCGGTCAGGCCGTGGCCGTGGAAGATGTTGTCGCCCAGCACCAGGCAGGACGGCCCGCCGGCCAGGAACTCGCGGCCGATCAAAAACGCCTGCGCCAGCCCGTCCGGGCTCGGCTGCACCGCGTACTCGATGCGCATGCCCCACTGCGAGCCATCGCCCAGCAGGCGCTGGAACAGGGCCTGCTCGTGCGGGGTGTTGATGATCAGCACCTCGCGGATGCCCGCCAGCATCAGCACGCTGAGCGGGTAATAGATCATCGGCTTGTCGTACACCGGCAACAGCTGCTTGCTGATGGCCTGGGTGATGGGATACAGGCGGGTGCCGCTGCCGCCGGCGAGGATGATGCCTTTGCGATTCATGCGCCGGCTCCGATTCGCTCAAGCCGATAACTACCGTCCAGCACGCGATTCACCCAGTCCTGGTGGGCCAGGTACCAGTCCACGGTCTCGGCGATGCCCTGCTCGAAGCTGTACTTCGGCGCCCAGCCCAGTTCATCGCGCAACTTCGATGCGTCGATCGCATAACGACGATCGTGGCCGGGGCGATCGGCCACATAAGTGATCTGCGAGGCGCGCGGCTGGCCGTCGGCGCGCGGGCGACGCGCATCCAGCAGCGCGCAGATCGCCTGCACCACCTCGATGTTCTGCTTCTCGGCATTGCCGCCGACGTTGTAGGTCTCGCCGACCCGGCCCTTGCCCAGCACGGTGCGGATCGCTTCGCAGTGGTCGGTCACGAACAGCCAGTCGCGCACCTGTTTGCCGTCGCCGTACACCGGCAGCGGCTCGCCGGCCAGCGCCTTGGCGATCACCAGCGGGATGAGCTTTTCCGGGAAGTGGTACGGGCCATAGTTGTTGCTGCAGTTGGTGGTCAGCACCGGCAGCCCGTAGGTGTGGTGGAAGGCGCGCACCAGGTGGTCGGAGGCGGCCTTCGACGCCGAGTACGGCGAGTTCGGTGCGTACGGGGTGTCCTCGGTGAACAGGCCGGTTTCGCCCAGCGAGCCGTAGACCTCGTCGGTGGAAACATGCAGGAACCGGAACGCCGTTTTCGCTTCACCCTCCAGCGCCTTCCAGTGGTCGCGCACCGCTTCCAGCAGCGCCAGCGTGCCGACCACGTTGGTCTGGATGAACGCGGCCGGGCCATCGATGGAGCGATCGACGTGGCTCTCGGCAGCGAAGTTCACCACCGCGTCGGGCCGGTGTTCGGCAAGAAGCCGCGCCACCAGCGCGCGGTCGCCGATGTCGCCGTGCACGAACACGTGGTTCGGGTCGCCTTCGATCGACGCCAGCGTGTCCCGGTTGCCGGCGTAGGTCAGCGCATCCAGGTTCACCACCTTGATCCCGCGGCCCACCGCCGTCAGCACGAAATTGCCGCCGATGAAACCGGCACCGCCGGTAACCAGCCATGTCGTCATGCGTGAACGATCCCTGTGATGCAGCTTGCAAGTATCGCCCAAACGCAAAAACCCCGCTTGAAAGGCGGGGTTTCGGGGAGCGCTCCGACGCGAGCGGAGCACGGGATTGGTCGGGGTAGCCGGATTTGAACCGACGACCACTTGTCCCCCAGACAAGTGCGCTACCAGGCTGCGCTATACCCCGAAGAGTGGCCGGCAAGTATAGCCGATTGCCGCAATCAGCGGCGCAACAGCTGCAGGACTTCTTCCAGCTCGTTGCGCACTTGCCGCACGATCTGGTTGCTCAACGCGGATTCCTGTTTGGCGCCCTCGCCCTCCAGACGCAGCCGCGCACCACCGATGGTGTAGCCCTGTTCGTACAGCAGGCTGCGGATCTGCCGCACCATCAGCACGTCGTGACGCTGGTAGTAGCGACGGTTGCCGCGCCGCTTGGAGGGCTCGAGGCTGGGGAACTCGGTTTCCCAGTAGCGCAGCACATGCGGCTTGACGTCGCACAGCTCGCTGACCTCGCCGATGGTGAAGTAACGCTTGGCCGGAATCGGCGGAAGCTCGCGGTTGCTGCCCGGGTCAAGCATGGACAGCCCCGGCGTAGGCTTCCACGCGTTCTTTCAGTTTCTGCCCGGGACGGAAGGTGACCACGGTGCGTGCAGTGATCGGAATTTCTTCACCGGTCTTGGGGTTGCGGCCCGGGCGCGGGCTCTTGCGGCGCAGATCGAAATTGCCGAAGCCGGACAACTTCACCTGCCGCCCCTGCTCCAGCGCCTCGCGCAGGGCGTCGAAGAACGCATCGACGAATTCCTTCGCCTCGCGCTTGTTCAAGCCGACTTCGTCATACAACTTTTCGGCCATTTCCGCTTTCGTCAATGCCATTGCCGTCCCCTGTCAGCGCCTGATCACCGCGTCGTGCTGCTTGCCCAGCGCGGCCACCACGGCTGCCACCACCATATCCACGTCACGATCTTCCAGCGTGCGCGATTCATCCTGCAAAATCAAGCCGATGGCGAGACTCTTGAAACCCGATTCGATGCCCTTGCCGGCATAGCGGTCGAACAACCGCAACTCGCGCAGGATCGGGCCGGCGGCGGTTTCCGCGGTGGCCTTCATGGCCGCCCACGACACCGTTTCCGGAACGACGAACGCGAGATCCCGGCGGACGGACGGATACTTCGACAGCGCTTTGGCGCGCGGCAGCGGGCGCGCCAGCAGTGCGTCCAGCGCCAGCTCGAAGGCGTACACATCCACGTCCAGGCCCAGCGCCTGCTGCAGGCGCGGGTGCAGTTGGCCGATCCAGCCGATGCACGCGGCTTCGCCCGCGTCATCGCGACGATACACGTCGGCGCTGCGGCCCGGATGCGCAAACGGCTGTTGCGAGGCGCGGTATTCCAGCACCGCACCGGACAGCGCGGCCAGGCTGTCCAGATCGCCCTTGAGATCGTGGAAATCAAGCGCGCGCTCGGCCACGCCCCACTGCTCGGCGGCGGCCTTGCCGCAGGCCACGGCGGCGACGCGGCGCGTCTCCTGCGGCGCGCCTTCGCTCGCCGCAAAGGTGCGGCCCAGCTCGAACAGGCGCACCCGCGCCTGCTGGCGCGCCACGTTGCGGGCCAGCGCTGATACCAGCCCCGGCAGCAGGCGGGTGCGCATCACGCCCAGCTCGGCGCTGAGCGGGTTGGCCAGCGCCACGCCACCGGCATCCAGTTGCCATGCCTTCAGCAGCTCGGCATCGACGAAGGCGAAATTGATCGCTTCCAGATAGTCGCGCGCCACCAGCTGGCGACGCACGTCGTGTTCGCTGCTGCGGCTTTCGCTGGGCGCGATCAAGCGGGTGGAGCCGCCCGGCAGGGTGGCCGGGATCGCGTCGTAGCCGTGGATGCGGGCGATTTCCTCAATCAGGTCTTCCTCGATGGCGAGGTCGAAGCGGCGCGCCGGCGGCGTCACCTGCCAGCCCTCGGCAACCGCCTGCACCGCCAGCCCGAGCGCGCCGAGGATGCGCGCCACGTCCACATCGGCCACCTGCATGCCCAGCACGCGCGCCAGCCGCGCGCGGCGCAGGATGATCGGCTGCGGCTGCGGCAGGTGCTGGGCCAACACCGCTTCCTGCACCGGGCCGGGTTTGCCGCCGGCGATGTCCAGGATCAGGCGGGTAGCGCATTCGATGGCGATCCGCGGCAACTCCGGGTCCACGCCGCGCTCGAAGCGGTGCGCGGCATCGGTATGCAGGCCCAGCTTGCGGCTGCGGCCGATGATGGCGAACGGCGCGAAATGCGCGGCCTCCAGCAGCACGTTGCGGGTGGAGCCGCCCACCTTGGTGTCGTTGCCGCCCATGATGCCGGCCAGCCCGACCACCCGGTCGGCATCGGTGATGACGAGAAAGCCCGCATCCAGCTTCGCTTCGTCGCCGTTGAGCAGGGTCACCGCTTCGCCCGCGCGCGCATGCCGCACGCCGACCGGGCCCTTGAGCAGGTCGCGGTCGTAGGCATGCATCGGCTGGCCAAGCTCGAGCATCAGGTACTGGGTGACATCGACCAGCAGGCTGACCGGACGCACGCCGCTGCGCAGCAGCCGCTGCGCCATCCATACCGGCGTCTTCGCCGCCGGGTCCACGCCCTCGATCACGCGCGCGACGAAGCGCGGCGCATCGCTGCCCGCGTTCAATTCCACCGCCATCGCGCTGTCGATGACCGCCGCCACCGGTTCGGCCTGCAGCGGCTCCACCTCGCAGCCGGTGGCCGCCGCCACGTCGAAGGCGATGCCGCGCACGCCGAAGCAGTCGGCGCGGTTGGGGGTGAGCTTCAGCTCGATGCTGGCATCCGGCAGGCCCAGGTAATCGGCCAACGGCGCGCCCACCGGCGCATCGTCCGGCAGTTCCAGCAGGCCCGAGGCATCGGCGTCGATGCCCAGCTCCTTGGCCGAGCACAGCATCCCGTTGGACTCCACGCCACGCAGCTTGGCGGCCTTGATGGTCAGCGTGCCCACCGTGGTACCGATGGTGGCCAGCGGCGCCACCAGCCCCGCGCGCGCATTGGGCGCGCCGCAGACGATCTGCAGCGGCGCCTCCAGGCCGGCGTCCACTTGGCAGACCTGCAGCTTGTCGGCCTGCGGATGTTTTTCGGCGGACAGGATCCTCGCCACCACCACGCCGTCCAGCGCTTCGCCCAGCGGGGTCAGCTCTTCCACTTCCAGACCGATGGCAGTCAGGGTGGCCGCCAACTCTTCGCGCGTCACGCTGGTCTTGACGTGCTGGCGCAGCCAGTTTTCGGAAAATTTCATCTCGATTTCCTCGGCTTCATGCCCTCCCCTTCAAGGGGAGGGTTGGGTGGGGATGGGTTTCGCGAACACCGCGTGCACCCATTCCCATCCCGGCTTTCCCCATGACAGGGAAGTAGAAAAACATCAGGCAAATTGCTTCAGGAAGCGCACATCGTTGTCGAAGAAGGAACGCAGGTCATCCACGCCGTAGCGCAGCATGGCGAAGCGCTCGACGCCGAGGCCGAAGGCGAAACCGGTGTATTTCTCCGGGTCGATGCCGACACTCTTCAATACATTCGGATGCACCATCCCGCAGCCCAGCACCTCCAGCCAGCGGGTGCTGCCATCGGCCTGCTGCCAGGCGATGTCCACTTCCGCCGACGGTTCGGTGAAAGGGAAGTAGCTGGGGCGGAAGCGCATCTCGAAGTCGCGCTCGAAGAACGCGCGCACGAACTCCACCAGCGTGCCCTTGAGGTCGGCGAAGCTGGCGTGCTCGTCCACCAGCAGGCCTTCCACCTGGTGGAACATGGGCGTGTGGGTCTGGTCGGAATCGCTGCGATAGACCTTGCCGGCCGCGATCATGCGCAGCGGCGGCTGCCCGCCGCGCGCCAGCAGATCCTGCATGTAGCGGATCTGCACGCCGGAAGTGTGCGTGCGCAGCAGGCGGCCGTCCGGGAAATAAAAGGTGTCGTGCATGGCGCGCGCCGGATGGTGCGGCGGGAAGTTCAGCGCCTCGAAGTTGTGCCAGTCGTCCTCGATTTCCGGGCCGTCGGCGGACGCGTAGCCCAGCCGCCCGAAGATCTCGCTGATGCGCTCCAGCGTGCGGCTGACCGGGTGCACGCCGCCACGGGCGGCATCGCGGCCGGGCAGGGTGACGTCGATGGACTCGCCGGCCAGGCGCGCATCCAGCGCCGCGGCGTCCAGCGCGGTCTTGCGGGTGGCGAGCGCCTCGCCGATCACGTCGCGCGCGCGGTTGATGGCCTCGCCCGCGGCCTTGCGCTGGTCGCCCGGCAGCGCGCCCAGCGCCTTCAGCTGCGCGGTGATGCTGCCACTCTTGCCCAGCAGCGCAACGCGCAGGGCTTCCAGCGCGTCCGGCGTGGAGGCGGCCGCGATGTCGGCCAGTGCTTGCCCGGAAAGGGATTCGATGTCGCTCATTTTTTTCGTACCCCATGAACAAACATGGGGAAGGACTTGCGCCCTTCCCCACGTGATGGCGACCGAGGCCGCCGCTACAACTGCTGTGGAGTGACGGCTTATGCCGCCAAAGCGCCCTTGGCCTTTTCGGTCAGGGCGGTAAAGCCCGCCGCGTCGTGCACGGCGATGTCCGCCAGCACCTTGCGATCCAGGGTGATGCCGGCCTTCAGCAGACCGTTCATGAAGCGGCTGTAGCTCATGCCGTTGGCGCGCGAAGCGGCATTGATGCGCGCAATCCACAGGGTGCGGAAATGGCGCTTCTTCTGCTTGCGGCCGATGTAGGCGTACTGCAGGGCCTTGGTGACGGCCTGCTTGGCGACGCGGAAGACCTTGCGACGGGCATGGTAGTAACCCTTGGCAGCCTTCAGCACCTTCTTGTGGCGCGCGCGCGCCGTAACACCACGTTTGACTCGTGCCATGTCTTATCTCCTCACAAATACGGCAGCATGCGGTCCAGACGGCCCGCGTCCTCGGCACGAACATGGTTCGTCTGCCGCAGGTTGCGCTTCCGCTTGGTCGCCTTCTTGGTGAGGATGTGGCTCTTGTTGGCGTGGCCGCACTTGTACTTGCCGGAAGCGGTCTTCCGGAAGCGCTTGGCCGCCGCCCGATTGGTCTTGATCTTGGGCATTGGGAATCCTTGCGAAATCAACTAACTGGCCGAGGCGGCGGGCTTGCCTTGCGGCGCGACCACGCTTTCCATCCTGCCTTGCCGGTGGTAAGCCTTTGATCCGGGACGGATCAAGGCGGGTCCTGGTACAACTCTGCAACAAACCCGGCGAACCGGGCCAACCATTATGCATGCATGGCTGCGTATCTTGCAAACCAAACGAGGGTTCGGGACAGTCAGCAAACACCGAACCCACATCCGCCTCCGGCACCTTCTCCCGGAGGGAGAAGGGAAAAGCAGCCTTACTTCTTCTTCGGGGCGATCATCATCACCATCTGCCGGCCTTCCAGGCGCGGGCGCGACTCGATGACGATGTCCTCGCCCAGATCGGCCTCGATCCGCGCCGCCATCTCGCGACCCAACTCTTGGTGGCTCATTTCGCGGCCACGGAAGCGGATGTTGACCTTGATCTTGTCGCCTTCCGCCAGGAATTCGCGCATCTTGCGCAGCTTGATCTGGTAGTCGCCTTCGTCCGTGACCGGACGGAACTTCACTTCCTTGATCTCGACCTGCTTGGTCTTCTTCTTGGCTTCGTTGGCCTTCTTCTGCAGCTCGAACTTGAACTTGCCGAAGTCCATGATCTTGCAGACCGGCGGATCCGCGTTGGGCTGGATCTCGACCAGGTCGAGTTCCTCGTCTTCCGCCATCCGCAAGGCTTCATCGCGGGACAGCACGCCAATCATCTCGCCATCGCTGCCGATGACACGGACGCGCGGGACGCGGATTTCGAGATTGCGCCGGTTCTGCTTGTTGTCGGGGGTACTGATGTTGCGATCTCCAAGGGTTGGCCTCGTCAGAGGCCGGATCAACCGCCGGCCAGAAGACCGACGGCTTGCCTGTGCACGGCGGAGCTGGCGTCAGCCGGCTTCTTCTTCGCGCAAACGCGCGATGAAGGCATCGACGGACATGCTGCCAAGGTCTTCCCCGCCCCGCGTGCGCACCGACAGCTGGCCGTTTTCCTTCTCGCGGTCACCGACCACCAGCAGGTACGGCACGCGCTGCAGCGTGTGCTCGCGGATTTTATAGCCGATTTTTTCGTTCCGCAAATCGGAAACCACCCGGAATCCTTGATTCGCAAGGGCTTTTCTGGCGTCTTCGACGGCATCGGCCTGCGCATCGGTGATATTCATGACCACCGCCTGCACCGGTGCCAGCCACGCCGGGAACTGGCCGGCGTGGTGTTCGATCAGGATGCCGATGAAACGCTCCATCGAACCGACGATGGCCCGGTGCAGCATCACCGGATGGCGGCGCTGGCTGTGCTCGTCCACATATTCCGCGCCCAGCCGGCCCGGCATCATGAAATCCACTTGCATGGTGCCCAGCTGCCAGGTGCGGCCGATCGCATCCTTCAGGTGGTACTCCACCTTCGGGCCGTAGAACGCACCCTCGCCCGGCAATTCTTCCCATTCCACGCCGGAGGCACGCAGCGCGTTGCGCAGCGCGTCTTCGGCCTTGTCCCAGGTGGCATCGTCGCCCAGCCGTGAATCCGGACGCAGCGCGATCTTGATCTGGATGTCGGAAAAGCCGAAGTCCGAATAGACCCTCAGCGCCTGCTCGTGGAAATCGCGCACTTCCGATTCGATCTGCGATTCGGTGCAGAAGATGTGCCCGTCGTCCTGGGTGAAGCCGCGCACGCGCAGGATGCCGTGCAGCGCACCGGACGGCTCGTTGCGGTGGCAGGCACCGAACTCGCCGTAGCGGATCGGCAGGTCGCGGTAGCTGTGCAGGCCCTGGTTGAACACCTGCACATGGCCGGGACAGTTCATCGGCTTGAGCGCATAGGTGCGCTTTTCCGATTCGGTGAAGAACATGTTGTCCTTGTAGTTGTCCCAGTGACCGGATTTCTGCCACAGGCTCACATCCAGAATCTGCGGACAGCGCACTTCACCGTAGCCGGTGTCGCGGTAGACGCGGCGCATGTATTGCTCCACCACCTGCCAGATGCTCCAGCCCTTGGGGTGCCAGAACACCAGCCCCGGACCTTCTTCCTGCAGATGGAACAGGTCTTGCACCTTGGCGATCTTGCGGTGGTCGCGCTTCTCGGCTTCCTCGATCTGGTGCAGATAGGCCTTGAGATCCTTGTCGTTCAACCACGCAGTGCCATAGATGCGGCTGAGCATCTGGTTGTTGTGGTCGCCGCGCCAATACGCGCCGGCCACCTTCATCAGCTTGAACGCGCGCAGCTTGTCGGTGCCCGGCACGTGCGGGCCACGGCATAGGTCGGTGAACTCGCCCTGCGTATAGAGCGACAAGTCCTGATCGGCCGGAATGCTTTCGATGATCTCGGCCTTGTAGGCTTCGCCCAGCCCCTTGAAATAGGCCACCGCCTCGTCACGCGATTTCACGCTGCGCGACAGCGGCAGCGCCTCCTTGACAATCTTCTGCATCTCCGCCTCGATTGCCGGCAGGTCTTCCGGCGTGAACGGGCGCTCGTAGGCGAAGTCGTAGTAGAAGCCGTTGTCGATCACCGGGCCGATGGTGACCTGCGCGCCGGGGAACAGGCGCTGCACGGCCTGCGCCAGCAGGTGCGCGGTGGAATGGCGGAGGATGTCCAGCGCTTCCGGTGATTTTTCGGTGACGATGGCCAGCGCGGCGTCGTGCCCGATGCGAAAGCTGGCATCCACCAATTTGTCGTCCACCTTGCCGGCCAGGGTGGCCTTGGCCAGGCCGGCACCGATCGAGGCGGCCACCTCGGCCACCGTCACCGGTGCTTCGAACGAACGAACGGAACCATCGGGTAGCGTGATATTGACCATATTCGGTTGTCTCGGGGGCATCCGGCCATTGCCGGCGGGAAGGAAATTCGGAACGCAAACACGAAAAAAGACGCCGCAGCGCCTTTCGAAAACCCGTCACAGTGAAGGATCGAACGCGTCGGCAGGCTCAGCGGTGGGCGCAGGTAGTGTTCATGTCGCACGCTCGACCGGCGTTGCCGCGGGCCACCTTTCTCCGATGTGTTGCCACGTCACCCTCAGGATGCGTGGTGGGCGGTACAGGGTTCGAACCTGTGACCCCTACCATGTCAAGGTAGTGCTCTACCGCTGAGCTAACCGCCCGGTTGCCCCGGTCGCTTCGCTCACGGGGGCGCGAATTGTAGCCCGAAGTGACGGCTGCGGACAAGCACGAACCTTTCTCTCGGGTGCGATCGGCTGCGTGTTTGACAGGTTGCGACCGCTTGCAGCATGACCAACGGCCCGCCTGCCGGCGGGAACCGGCATGCAAGAATGCAGGATCCCATTGCAAAGGCCGCCCACGATGCCGGTATCGCCGTTCAAGACCGCCCCCTTGTTCGCCAGCTTGCTGCTGGCGTTCACCGCAACGGCGCAAGCCGGCACCGGTCCGACCACGATTTCCGCACACGCCCGCACAGTGCAGGCCGGCGCGATCAACCTGGACACCCATCTGGACACGCCGGCGCTGTTCTCGCAGCCGGGCTGGAAGATCACCGACCGCCATGATGCGGCCAAGGACGGCTCCCAGATCGACTATCCGCGGATGGTGGAAGGCGGGCTGGATGGCGGTTTCTGGGTGATTTTCACCGGCCAGGGCGAGCGCGACGCTGCCGGCAATCTGCAGGCGCGCGATGCCGGCCTGAAGCGGCTGGCCGAAATCCGCGAGATGGTGGCCGCCAATCCCGACAAATTCGAACTGGCCGCCACCGCCGACGATGCCGCGCGGATCAAGGCAGCCGGCAGGAAGTCGGTGTACATCAGCATGGAGAACGCCTACCCGCTGGAGCAGGATCCCAGCCTGTTGAGCTTCTATTACAAGCAGGGCCTGCGGATGCTGTCGCTGGCGCATACCAGCCACAACGACTTTGCCGATTCCGCCGGCATGGGCACTGCACTCGAAGGCGAGCACCACGGCCTGAGCGAGAAAGGCCGCACCCTGATCGAGCAGGCCAACAAGTTGGGCATCCTGATCGACCAATCGCATTCCTCCAATGCCGTGTTCGACCAGATGCTGGCACTGAGCAAGGCCCCGATCATCCTGTCGCACAGCGGCGCATACGACCTGTTCGCGCATTCGCGCAACATCGACGATGCCCGCATTCGTGCATTGGCCGGGAAAGGCGGCGTGATCCAGGTCAATTCACTGGGTGCCTACCTGATCGACACCGGCGCCACCGCCGACTACCGCAACGCGCAGCGCAAGCTGTTCGAACGCTACGGTGGCCGCCGTGCGATGAGCGCGGCACAGCGCGAGGAAATCAAGCCGCAACTGGCCGAGCTGGACAGGAAATACAACATCCGCAAGGCCGATTTCGACGACTACATGCGCCACCTGCTGCATATCCTCAAGGTGGCCGGCTGGCAGCATGTGGGGCTGGGCGCGGACTGGGACGGCGGTGGCGGTGTGACTGGCTACGAGGACATCACGCAATTGCCGAAAGTGGTACAGGCCTTGCTGGATGCCGGTTACAGCGACACCCAGGTGCGTGCGATCCTCGGCGGCAATACCGTGCGCCTGATCCGTGAGGTGCAGGCGCTGGCCGACCCCGAGGCAGTCAAGGCGGCGCTGAAGTAAAGCCGCTACAGCGCCGCTTCGCGCAGACGATGGAGCTGGTCGCGCACCTGCGCGGCCTGCTCGAACTCCAGATCGCGCGCATGCTGGTGCATCTGCGCTTCCAATGCCTTGAGCTTCGCCACCTGCTGCGCGGGGCTCAGGCGCAGGTACTCCTGCGTCGGCTCGGCCACGCGCTTCATTTTCCCGCGCCCCTTCAGTTCGCCCGGCTCGGCGCGCGCGCCTTCCATCACGTCCTTGACCGAGCGTTGCACCGAGGTCGGCACGATGCCGTGTTCTGCATTGTGCGCCTGCTGCTTCTGGCGGCGTCGGTCGGTTTCATCCAATGCCTTCTGCATGGAATTGGTGATGCGATCGGCATACAGGATGGCCTTGCCGCGCAGGTTGCGGGCGGCGCGGCCGATGGTCTGGATCAGCGAGCCGGCGCTGCGCAGGAAGCCCTCCTTGTCGGCATCCAGGATCGCCACCAGCGACACTTCGGGCATGTCCAGCCCTTCGCGCAACAGGTTGATGCCGACCAGCACGTCGAACACGCCCAGCCGCAGGTCGCGGATGATCTCCACCCGCTCCACCGTCTCCACGTCGGAATGCAGATAGCGCACCTTGACGTCGTGCTCGGCCAGATAGTCGGTCAGGTTCTCCGCCATTTTCTTGGTCAGGGTCGTGACCAGAACGCGATCCCCCATCGCCACACGCGCGTGGATTTCCCCCAGCAGATCGTCCACCTGGGTGGCCACCGGACGAATTTCGACCGGCGGATCCACCAGTCCCGTCGGGCGTACCACCAGTTCGATCACCTCGCCTCCGGCTTCGCGCAATTCATACGGGCCGGGTGTGGCCGAAACGAACACGCTGCGCGGTGCACGCTGCTCCCATTCCTCGAAACGCAGCGGCCGGTTGTCCAGCGCCGACGGCAGCCGGAACCCGAATTCCACCAGCGTCTCCTTGCGTGAACGATCGCCCTTGTACATCGCGCCGATCTGCGGAATGGTGACGTGCGATTCATCCACCACCAACAGCGCGTCGGCAGGCAGGTAATCGAACAGCGTCGGCGGCGGTTCGCCCGGTGCGCGCCCGGTCAGGTGGCGGGAATAATTTTCGATCCCGGTGCAGTAACCCACTTCGGCCATCATTTCCAGATCGAACTGGGTGCGCTGGCTCAACCGCTGCACTTCCAGCAACTTGTTCGCCGAATACAGTTGCTCCTGACGCTCGCGCAGCTCCGCCTTGATGGTGTCCACTGCCGCCAGCACCCGCGCCCGCGGCGTGGCGTAATGGGTCTTCGGGTAGATGGTGTAGCGCGGCAGCTTGCGGAACACTTCGCCGGTCAGCGGGTCGAACATCGACAGCTGCTCGACCTCGCCGTCGAACAACTCGATGCGCAGCGCCTCCAGGTCGGATTCCGCGGGAAACACGTCCACGGTTTCGCCGCGCACCCGGAAGGTACCGCGATCCAGTTCGTATTCGTTGCGCGTGTATTGCAGCGTGGTCAGATGCCGCAGCAGTTCACGCTGGTCGATGCGCTCGCCGCGCGAAAGAATCAGCCGCATCGACAGATAATCTTCCGGCGCGCCCAGGCCGTAGATCGCCGACACGGTGGCGACGACTATGGTATCGCGGCGCGACAACAACGCCTTGGTCGCCGCCAGCCGCATCTGCTCGATGTGGTCGTTGATCGAGCTGTCCTTCTCGATGAAGGTATCGGTGGACGGCACGTAGGCTTCCGGCTGGTAGTAGTCGTAATAGCTGACGAAATACTCCACCGCATTGTGCGGGAAGAATGCCTTGAACTCGCCGTACAACTGCGCGGCCAGCGTCTTGTTGTGCGCCATCACCAGCGTGGGCTTCTGCACGCGCTGGATCATGTTGGCCACGGTGTAGGTCTTGCCGGAACCCGTTACCCCCAGCAGCACCTGCTTGGCGATGCCGTTTTCGAAGCCCGCCACCAGCTTTTCGATCGCCTGCGGCTGGTCACCGGCGGGCTGGTACGGCGACACCAGCTCGAAGCGATCCGAGGCAGCGGCAAGGTCGAGGTCGGAAGGGGTGGGCTGGGTCATGTTTGGCAAGACGAACAACGGCTTCCAAGTTTACGCCGGTGGCCCCGGCATTCGACCGAAAACCCTGCACCGGCATGCGGCTTTTTCCCACCCCGCAGGCCGTCGTTTGCCGATCCTGCATGCCTCGCCTTCGGCCTAGCCTGCACTCAAACCACCGGGGGTTCTCACCATGCAACAGCAACAGCTCGGTTTCACCCTGATCGAATTGATCATCACCCTGGCCGTCACCGCCATCCTGGCCGGCATCGCCACCCCATCCATGGCCGGCCTCATCGAATACCAGCGCACCACTGCCGCCATCAGCTCGCTGACCACGCACATGCAGCTGGCGCGGATGGCGGCCGTCAGCCGCAACCGGCGCGCCGTGCTTTGTCCCTCCGGCGATGGCCGCATCTGCGCCATCGGCACCGACTGGAGCAGTGGCTGGATCTTGTTCATCGACGAAGACGGCAACCGCCGCCCGGATCAGGCCGACGACATCCTGCGCACCGACCTGCAGCCCGTCAGCACGCATCTGCGCGTGGTGAGCAGCCGGGGCCGCCAGCAACTGCGCTACCTGCCCGACGGCAGCAGCGCCGGCAGCAACCTCACCCTGTCGATCTGCAACCCGGCCGGACGTCTGCTGGGACAGGTCATCGTCAACAATGCAGGGCGGCCACGCAGCACCCTTTTCAAGAGTGCCCTGCCCTGCCCCGGCTGAGCGCCGACATCGCCGTCCGATGAAATTTTCCCGCGGATGCTTGCCCCACCCGACGCAGCCGACTACAATGCCGCTCCCCGCCCGAATAGCTCAGCCGGTTAGAGCACTTGACTGTTAATCAGGGGGTCGTTGGTTCGAGTCCAACTTCGGGCGCCAAATATTTCAATGACTTAGGGTCGCTTCGGCGGCCCTTAGTTTTTTCCGGCGTAGCCAGAACGTAGCCGGGTGGGGACTCCTGCATTCGTACCTGCTCCGCGTAGCGCTTCAGGTCATCCATCCCGAGGTGCGCGTAGCGTTGCACCATCGCGGGCGTCTGCCATCCGCCAAGCTTCTGGAGGACATGCATCGGGGTTCCCCCCTGTGCATGCCAGCTTGCCCACGTGTGCCGGAGATCGTGCCAGCGGAAGTTCTCGATCCCAGCGCGCTTCAGGGCCTTTCGCCATGCCTTCGTGCTGGTCTTGAACTCGATTGGCCGCCCCCGGAACGTGAACACCCACTCAGGATCCTTTCCCAACTGTTCTTCGATGACCCGCATGGCTTCGGCATTCAGCGGAACAGGAATCGCCTTCTTGCCCTTGGCTTCCGTGGCCTCCACCCAAGCGCTTTGGCGGTCCAGATCGACCTTTGCCCACCGCAGCCCCTTGACGTTGCCCTGACGCAGCCCTGTGGCCAACGAGAAGCGCGCCATGGCCCGCAGGTGGTCCGGTAGCTCTGCCAGCAAGCGCCCGGCTTCCTCACGCGTCAGGTAGCGAACGCGGCCCTGCGGTTCCTTCAACATCCGGAACCGAAGCACCCGGTCGAGCCATTCCCATTCCAAGGCGGCCCGCCTGAGGATTGCCCGCAGCACCTGAAGGCGCCGGTTCGTCGTGGCATCGCTGAGTCCGCTGCTCTGGCTTTCCTGCTTGTACCTGTCCACCACGTCGCGCGTGATCTGGGTCAGGTCCATGCCCTCGAGCCGAGGTTGCCAGACGACTGCTGCATCCTCATCCACTCCGCGTAGCGTTTCAGATCATCCATGCCAAGGTGCGCGTACTTACCGCAACGCAAACAATTCTTGATGGAAGCGCCTGGCGACGGGCAGCCCGGCGGCGGAAAAATCCTTGCGCAAGGCGGCACCGAAGCCCGCCGGCCCGCAGAACCAGATGCTGGCCTGTTGCCACGCCGGAACCGCCTCACGTATCCGGTCACCCGTCAGGCGGCCATCACGCGCATCCCACAGCACATGCAAACGCACGCCGGCAGCCTCGGCAGCGCCTTGTAATTGGTTGATCGCCTCCTAGCTCCAGTCTGCAGTGGAATGGAACAGGTCGATTGCCTGCACCAGCGGGCGGCTTGGGTAAGCTTGCCGATCCATCGCCAATTGCTGCATGCGGGCAAGGAAGGGCGTGATTCCGATGCCACCGCCGACCCAGATCTGGCATGTCTGTTCGTCATCGAAGGTAAAACAGCCATACGGGCCTTCGACCTTCACCGGCTGACCGACGCGCAGCACGTCCGGCAGGCGCCGGGTGTAGTCGCCCAAGGCTTTGGTAACGAAATCGAGCCGATGCTCGGAGGGGTTCCAGGCCGAAGCAATCGTGAAGGGGTGGGCGTCCTCGGCATCCTGGGTGCGGACAAAGGCAAACTGCCCTGGCTTGTGCCCAGGCCAGCCCTGTGGAATGTCGATGCCCCCCTCCAGCACGCGCAGCTCCTGCAGGTAGCGCAGCCGCGTGATCGTGCCATTGACCTTGCGCCGCGCGCCAACGCGACGTGCCAGCACCACCACGGCAGCCCAGGTGCCGTAGGCCAGCAGGATCGCCATGACGATACCCAGCATGGAGACCCAAGCGTCATAGCGCATCAGCACCACGGCGTGGAACGCCAGCACCAGATAGGCCACGGCCAGCAGGCGGTGCACCTTGTAGAAAATCCGGTAGGAAATGCGCTGGATCAGCGCCACCGCGATCAACACGACCGCGAGATAAAAGGCCCATTCGCCCAGGCCTTCCGCGGGGTTGCGCAATGACTGCAACGTGCTTTCGATCGAACCGACCGTGGCCGACGGCGCCCCGTGCTCAGGCCGCGCAAGCCAGCCCAGGCCCACGGCCCATTTCGGCCCCTGCGCCCACAACCAATGGACGATCGCGAGCACCAGCCCGCCGATTCCCAGCCACTTGTGCAGCCGGTACATCTTGTCGAGCCCGCCCATCCATCGTTCCGGCCAGTGCGGTCGCAACGCCAGGATCATCGCAATGCTCATGCAGGTCATGGCAAGAAGCCCGCTGAGTTGGATCATCGAATCGCGCAGCGCAAAAAAACCGGACACCTGAACAACGCCGGCATCGGTTGCAAACCAGAGCAGGGCAATCAACGCCAATGCGCCCCAGAACACGCGCTTGATCCGCCTCATTCGCTCCCCCGTTCACGTTTCTTGCGAAGCTTCCGGATGCCCTGCGTCCACCCCGATCTCTCGATCGCTGGCGTTCGCATGTCCTCCGCATCCGGCGATTGTGGCATCGCACGCACGCACGGTACAGCGACGTCGGCGAGCTCGGCTGGAGGAACGCCGGCCTTCGAATTCTTCAAGCCCGATGGTACGGATGGTTGGCCAGCAGGGCGACGGCACGATACAGCTGTTCGGCCAGCACCAGCCGCACCAGCATGTGCGGAAGGGTCAGCGGGCCCAGTGACCAATGTTCATCGGCGCGGGCGATAACCTCGGGCGCGTGGCCTTCGGGACCACCGATGAGAAATGCCAGATCGCGTCCCTGGCCGCGCCAGTGCTCCAGCCGTTGCGCGAGTTGTTCCGAGGAATGCATCCTGCCGTGTCCGTCCAGCGCCACCACATGCGCGCCTTTCGGCACGGCGGCCAGCACCCGTGCGCCTTCGTCGTTCATCGCGCGCTGCGTGTCACGGCCCTTGCCGCGCACGCCCGGCTCCACTTCAACCAGCTCCAACGGCAACCCGTGCGACAAGCGTTTCTGGTATTCGGCAAACCCCTGCGCGACCCATTTCGGCGCGTGTTCACCGACGGCGATCAGACGGGCTTTCATCCAACCCCGTGCTTGCGCAGGCCGTCAGGCCTCGCGCTCGGCGGGATGCTGGTCACCCACCGTCCACAGCCGTTCCAGCGCATAGAACTCGCGCACACGCGGCAACATGACATGCACCACCACATCGCCCAGATCCACCAGTACCCATTCGGCTTCGCGTTCGCCTTCCACACCCAGGGGCTGGACATCGAGCTGCTTGGCAAAACGCACCACTTCATCCGCCACGGATTTCACGTGACGGGTGGAAGTACCCGAGGCGATGACCATGAAATCGCACACGCTGCTCTTGCCGCGCACGTCGATTTCGACGATGTCGTTGGCCTTGAGGGATTCCAGACCGCCATGCACGGCGTTGAGCAGGGCATCCACCGAAGGCGGCGGCGTTGGCAGGCTGGTCTTGATGACTTGGGCGGGGGTAGTCAAGGGCGATCGCTCGAGGATGAGGGGGGCAGTATAGCGGCCCGGTCACGGTACAGGCCGTTCCGGACGATATAGGCCGCCACGGCAGGGGGCAGCCAGGACTGCCATGCTTCACCAGCCGCGATCCGGCGACGCAACTCGGTGGAGGACTCCTCCCGCAGCTGCGGCAAGGGCAGCTGGGCAAAGCCGCCGGCGGGGGCAGCATGCAGCGTATCGGGCGGCACGCTGCGACCTTCGAGTTCGGCCAGCACCTCCGGCGCCACCCGACGCAGCTGTGCCGCATCGACGCCGGCACCCGGCCGCTGCACGCACAGCAGATGCGCCAGATCGAACAGTTCGCGCCAGCGATGCCAGGTATGCAGTTGCCGCAGGGAATCGCTGCCGATCAGCCAGGCGACAGGCGCCGCACTGCCGAGTTCGCGTCGCAATTCGCGCAAGGTGTCCACCGTGTAGGACGGGCCCGGCCGCTGCAACTCGCGCCGGTCGACCAGCACGCCGGCCTCGCCGGCAACCGCCAGCTCCAGCATCGCCGCACGCTGCAGGGCATCGGCGTGGGTATTGTCCTTGTGCGGCGGATCACCGGCCGGCAGCAGCAGGACACTGGCAGCGCAGGCGTCGCGGGCCGCGCGCGCCACCGCCAGATGGCCGTTGTGCACGGGGTCGAAGCTGCCGCCGTAACAGATCAGCAATGGCGAACTCACGATGCCAGCAGCCGCAGCGCGCCCTTGTCGGCCACCGCCAGCAACAGGCGCTCCAACTGTTGCCAGGCATCGCTGGTTTCAACGCCTGCCCGCACCCGGCCCTTGGAAATGCGATCCACCCTGCCGGCTTCAGCCAGCAACTGCTGCCATCGCTCGGGGGGATGGCGTGCCAGCGCGCGCTTGTACACCGCCTGCTTGGAGTCCCAGATGCGCTGCGCCTTGCACTCGGCAGCGAAGTTGCGGGCCCGCGCCAGAGCCGACACCGTATTGAGCTCTTTCACCACCATGCCCATCAATGCCGGAATGGCCTCGCCCTCGGCTTGCAGGCCGGCCACGATGCGCGTCACCTGCGCGGCTTGGCCACTGAGCGCGGCATCGACCAGGCGGAAGACGTCGAAGCGCGCGGAATCCGCCACCAGCGCATCCATGCGTTCGGCATCCAGCATGCCGGCCTGCCCTTGCAGCAGCAGTGCGAGCTTGTCCACCTCCTGCGCTGCGGCCAGCAGATTGCCTTCCACCCGCTGCGCCAGCCGGGCCACGGCATCGGGGGTGGCCTTCAGGCCGCGCTGACGCAGCCGTGCCGACAACCAACCCGCCAGTTCGTGCGGCTTCACCGGCCACGCCACGACCGCATGGCCGGCCCTGGCAATGGCCTCGCTCCACTTGCCGGCATGCGCTTTCGACCACTCGCCGGCGATTACCAGCAAGGCCACATCCGGTGGCGGGTTGGTGCAAAAACCGACCAGCAGCTTGCTGCCTTCGTTGCCGGGTTTGCCGGTGGGCAGGCGCAGTTCGATCAGCCGGCGGCTGGCGAACAGGCTGGGCGCGTGCAGCGAAGCCTCCAGCGCATCCCAATCGGGATCGCGGCCTTCCATGTCGTGCACTTCCCGCTCGCTGATGCCGGCCTTGCGTGCCGCCGCACGGATGGCATCGGCTGCCTCCAGCACCAGCAAGGGTTCGCTGCCGGCGACCAGATAGACCGGGCGCAGGGGTTCCGACCCGAGCTGGGATGCCAGACGGTCGGTATTCAGTTCCATGCGTCAGGCAGAAACAGGCATCACGGCGTTGCGGCGGGCTTGGACGCGGCATCCACCCGCCGCAGGATCGCTGCCGCCATGTCGCGGCGCAACTCCTTCACCAGCATCTCGCGCTCACTGGCCTTGCCGATGGAGTCCACCGGCGGCGCCAGATAATCACGCGACAATTCGACCGCCTGCTGCGGCACGGCCACGCTGCCGTCGGCGCGATGCAGGCTGAAAATGACGGCATAGCGCAGTGCGTATTCCTGTGCCCGCCCGGACGGATCCTGGCTGATGGGGGTGTCGGCCCATTGCTCGGAGATCACCTGCAAGGTGGCCACGCCCTCGCTGGCATCCACTGCCGCAGGCTGCGCCCCGGCGCGCTGCAACCCGTCCGCCAGCATTTCCGAAAGCGGGCTGTAGCTGTCGGCGGTCAATACCCGCACCGGCCCGAGATTGGCCGGCAGGTTGAGCGCGTTGCGCAGATGGAAACCGCAGCCCGACAACAGGCCGGCAAGGAGGACGGGGACGAGGAGGCGTGATTTCATGGGGCAAGTCTAGCGAGAGGATCAAGGATTTGCGCGGCATCCCCGCAAACACGGGGGAGGACGAACAGGTTTCACACCACGATATTGACGATCTTGCCGGGAACGACAATCACCTTCTTCGGCACCTGCCCGGCCACGAACGCGGCCACGTTCGGCTCCGCCAGCGCGGCGGCTTCGATCGCCTCGCGCGGGGTGTCCACGGCGACTTCCAGCGTGCCGCGCAGCTTGCCGTTGACCTGCACCGCCAGCGTCACCGCATCGCGCACCAGCGCGGCCGGATCAGGTTTCGGGAACGGCACGTCCTCCAGCAGCGTTTCCGGATGCCCCAGCACCTGCCACAGCGCATGGCTGATGTGCGGGGTGATCGGGTTGAGCAGCAGCACGATGGCCTCGAACGCCTCGTGACGCACCGCGCGGCCCTGGTCGCTCATGTCGTTGAACTTGCCGACCGCGTTCATCAGCTCCATCAGCGCGGCGATGGCGGTGTTGAAGGCGTGCCGGCGCGCGTAGTCGTCGCCGACTTTGGCGATGGCCTCGTGCAGCTGCCGGCGCAGCGCCTTCTGCGCCGCGTCCAACGCGGCTGGATCGACCACTGGATGATCCGGCTGCGCGGCATGCGCATGCACGTCGCGCCACAACCGGCGCAGGAAACGCGCCATGCCCTCGACCCCGGCCTCGCTCCACTCCAGTGACTGTTCCGGCGGCGCCGCGAACATCGAGAACAGGCGCACGGTGTCGGCACCGTATTTGTCCACCAGCAGCTGCGGATCGACGCCGTTGTTCTTCGACTTCGACATCTTCTCGGTGCCGCCGATCGACACCGGCTGGCCGTCACTGCGCGAAATCGCGCCGATGACGCGCATGCGCTCGTCCTGGATCAGCTCGACCTCGGCGGGGTTGATCCATTCCTTCGCGCCATGCTCGTCTTCGCGATAGAAGGTATCGGCAATCACCATGCCCTGGGTCAGCAGGCGGGTGGCCGGCTCATCGCTGTGCACCAGCCCGGCGTCGCGCAGGAGCTTGTGATAGAAGCGGAAATACATCAGGTGCAGGATCGCGTGTTCGATGCCGCCGATGTACTGATCCACCGGCAGCCAGTAGTTGGCGCGCTCGTCCACCATGTCGGCGGCGCCCGGCGAGGTGTAGCGGGCGTAGTACCAGCTCGACTCCATGAAGGTGTCGAAGGTGTCGGTCTCGCGCTCGGCCGCGCCACCGCACTGCGGGCAGGTGGTCTTGCGCCACTCCGGGTCGGACTTGATCGGCGAATGCACGTCGCCGCTGGCGAAGGCATCGGCCACGTCCTCCGGCAGCAACACCGGCAGCTGGTCTTCCGGCACCGGTACCGCGCCGCAGCCGGGACAATGGATCACCGGGATCGGGCAGCCCCAATACCGCTGGCGGCTCACACCCCAATCACGCAGGCGGAAATTGACCCGCCGCGCACCATTGCCATCGGCCTCGAACTTCACCGCCAGCGCCTCGAACGCGGCATCGAAATCCATGCCGTTGAACTCGCCGGAATCGATCAGCCAACCGCGCTCGGTCTGCGCGTCGTCTTCCTCGATCCGCCGCAGGTATTCGCGCACCGTCGCGACTGCCGCATCGATCTCGTACACGTCCACCGGCGCGTGGCCGCCCAGCGCCACCGCCATCGGGTCGTCATGATCCTGCAGGTGCGAGCTGATTTCCTCCAGCGCGTCGCGGGTCGCCGCATCGACAATGACAGGCTTCACCGGCAGCCCGTAGGCCTTGGCGAATTCCCAGTCGCGCTGGTCGTGCGCCGGCACCGCCATCACCGCGCCGGTGCCGTAGCCCATCAGCACGAAGTTGGCGACGTAGATCGGGATGTCTTCGCCGGTGACCGGATGCCGGGCCCACTGGCCGGTGGCCATGCCGCGTTTTTCCTGCGTTTCCAGTTCCGCTTCGGACACGCCGCCCCGCTTGAGTCCGGCGATGAATTCGGCCAGCTCGGGGTTGCCGCGCGCGGCCTCCTGCGCCAGCGGGTGTTCGCCGGCGATGCTGATGAAGGTCACGCCCATCAGGGTATCGGGGCGGGTGGTGAACACCGTCAGCGGCCGGGTTTCGCCATCGACCGCGAACTGGATCTCCAGCCCCTGGCTGCGGCCGATCCAGTTGCGCTGCATGGTCTTGACCGAGTCCGGCCAGCCTTCCAGCGTATTCAATTCATCCAGCAGCTCCTGCGCGTAGTCGGTGATGCGCAGGAACCACTGCGGGATCTCGCGCTTCTCGACCAGCGCGCCGGTGCGCCAGCCGCGGCCGTCGATCACCTGCTCGTTGGCCAGCACGGTCTGGTCGACCGGATCCCAGTTCACCACCGAGTTCTTGCGGTAGGCCACGCCCTTCTTCAGCAGGCGCACGAACATGCGCTGCTCGTGGACGTAGTAGTCCGGCTTGCAGGTGGCGAACTCGCGGCTCCAGTCGATGGCATAGCCCAGCGACTTCAACTGCGCGCGCATGTGCTCGATGTTGGAATAGGTCCACTTGGCCGGCGCGGTCTTGTTCTTGATCGCGGCGTTCTCGGCCGGCAGGCCGAACGCGTCCCAGCCCATCGGCTGCAGCACGTTGTGCCCGGTCATCCGCTTGTGGCGGCTGATGACATCGCCGATGGTGTAGTTGCGCACATGGCCGACGTGCAGCGCGCCGGACGGGTACGGCAGCATCGACAGGCAGAAATACTTCGGCTTGCCGGACTGCTCGTTGACCTCGAACGCGCGGGTGGTCGCCCAGAACGACTGAGCGGCGGATTCGACGGTGCGGGGATCGTAGATGACAGGTTCGGACACGGCGGACAACGCGGGGAATCGGGCCGGACAGCTTACCGCAGCGCAGCAGGTGCCGCCCGCATGGCACACTCTGACCACTTTCCGGAGGACTCCGCGATGCGCCAGCTGCTGCTCGCCCCCGTTTTGCTTGCCGCCATGGTGCCTGCCGTTGCCGCCGACAGCACCGTGTATTGCGGAAAGCTGTTCGATGCGCGCAGCGGCAAACTGTTGGGTGAACACACCTTGAGCATCCACGAAGGCCGCATCAGCGCGGTGCGTGCCGGCTATGTCGAAGCCGCCGCCGGCACCGCCGCCATCGACTTGCGCGGCCTGACCTGCCTGCCCGGTCTGATCGACAGCCATACCCACCTGACCTTCGAAACCAGCCCCACCGGCTATACCGACCAGTTTCGCTGGAACATCCCCGACTACGCGATCCGCTCCACCGTGCACGCCGCACACACCCTGCAGGCCGGCTTCACCACCGTGCGCAATCTGGGCGATGGTGCCAATGCCTCGATTGCCCTGCGCAACGCCATCAACGCCGGCGTCGTGCCGGGCCCGCGCATCTTCACCGCCGGTGCCGCCATCGGTACCACCGGCGGCCATGCCGACGACACCGATGGCTACCGTGCCGACCTGCAAGGTGATCCGGGGGCGAAGGAAAGCATCATCAACGGCACGGACGATGCGTGGAAGGCCGTGCGCCAGCACTACAAGGACGGCGTGGACCTGCTGAAAATCATGCCCTCCGGTGGCGTGCTGGACGAAAGCGCCAGTGCCGACAATCCGCAGATGACGCTGGACGAAATCAAGGCCGTGGTAGCTGCCGCGCGCGACTACGGCTTCACCGTGGCCGCCCACGCGCATGGTGCCGAGGGTATCCGCCGCGCGGTGCTGGGCGGGGTGGATTCGATCGAACACGGCACCTTCATGGATGCCGCCGACATGCAGCTGATGCGCGAACGCGGCACCTGGTATGTACCCACCATCATCGCCGGCAAATTCGTGTCGGAAAAAGCCGCCGTGCCGGGTTACTACCCGCCGCAGGTGGCCGCCAAGGCCGTCAAGGTGGGGCCGATCATCCAGGGCACCGCCGGGCGTGCCTACAAGGCAGGGGTGCGGCTGGCCTTCGGCACCGATGCCGCCGTCTATCCGCACGGCGAGAATGCCAGGGAGTTCACTTATCTGGTCGATGCCGGCATTCCCGCCGCATATGCGCTGCAGATGGCCACCGTGAATGCCGCCGAGCTGCTCAAGCAGTCGGCCAACCTCGGCAGCCTGGAAGCCGGCAAATATGCCGACGTGATCGCCGTGCCAGGCGACCCGTTGACCGATATCGCGACGATGCAGCAGGTGCAATTCGTGATGAAGGCAGGCGTGGTGTATCGGCAGGACAACCATCCGGTCAGCCCATGACGCTGGAATGGCTGGGCTACCTTGCCGCGACCTGCACCACCCTGTCGTTCGTGCCGCAGGCGGTGAAAACCTTGCGCACCCGCGATACCTCCGGCATTTCGCTGGGCATGTACGTGGTGTTCACCTTCGGCATCGTCTGCTGGTTCGGCTACGGCATCTTCCTCGGGTCGTGGCCGATGATCATCTCCAACGCCATCACCTTCGGGCTGGGGGCACTGATCCTGCGCTTGAAGTTGAAGCACGGCTGAGCACGACGGCGGCCAGCAGCCACCAGCCGAACCACAGTGCAAACACCAGCCGCTGTGCCAGCCCCACCCACAGGCCGATGGGGGCCAGCACCGCCAGCACGGGCACCAGCACGCCGGCACCCACGCAGGCCAGCGCAAATGCCCGGTGCCGGCGCAGCCCCAGCGCCAGCAGCCACACGCCGGGCACGAACGCAAGCCACCACAGCATCCACATCAGTGCATGCAGGCGCATGGCCTGCACATCCACGCCGCTGGCATCCAGCGCAAACACGCCCTGCAGTGCAAACGCCAGCGCCGAGACCTGCACCAGCGTCAACCCGATCCGCACCACCCAGCCCGCTTCACTCAAGGCCTTGCGCGGTGTTTGCATTGCCAACAACAGGCACAGCCCCGGCAGCAGGAATGCACCGGCATTGAACAGCATCGCCCCCGGCAAACCGCTGGCCCCGCGCAACGCCACCGGGTGGATGCGGTGCGAATATTCGGGCAGACCGTTACCCGCGAGCAGCAGCGAGCATGCAAATGCAGCGAACCCAGCCAGCACCAGCGCAATGGTGCCCGCTCGTGCAGACAGCAGCCGCATGCTGCGTTACTCGCCTTCCCAACCTGTCGGCCCGCCAATTGCCGCAGGTTGATTGGTCTCCAGATATTGCTGCGCCATGGCGGCGATGCGAATCAGCATTGCATTGTCAGTCGCGCCGAACGTGAACGCACCTGCCATGCCCTTGGCATGCTGATAGAACTCCGGCTCCGCAACCACCGCGCCGGTGGCCTGATCCACCAATCGCAACTTCAGCAATACGCGCGAGCTGCCGGCAAACGGACCGGCCCAGAAGCGGGCACCCCCCGATATGAAGCGCACCTTTTCCATCCTTGGCTCGATGATCAACGTGCGAGCAGGGTCGCGGCCGGGCTGTTTCGCATTCTGCGCAGCAACCCATGCACCAACGCGCTGGTCAAGATTGCGCTGGAAGGATGCCAGTGCCTTCTCGTTTATCGGCTGGCCTGCGTACACACCGCCAAGCACGGCCGGCTTCAGTTCAAACCGGTCGAAACCACCCAGCATTTCCGACGGTGGCGGGTTGCTGACACCCGCGGCCCGGATATCGTCCCTGGCATGCGCAACAACGCATAGCCCCGCCAGCAGCACCGTCAACGCCAATTTCCAGATCCGCATCGCATTCCCCCATCTTCGCTTCGCAACAAGCCTGCGTGCGCAGACAGTAACAGATGCCCAGACTTGCTCACGGGAAACTGGCCCCGGCAGGTTTACGACGGCTTGCTCCACTGGAACACCTCCTCGATCCGCACCCCCAGCGCATCGGCGATGCGGAACGCCAGCTCCAGCGACGGTGCGTAGCGCCCCGCTTCCAGCGCGATGATGGTCTGGCGGGTGACGCCGCAGGCATCGGCCAGCGCCTGCTGGGTCAGCTCGCCGCGCTCGAAGCGCAGCCGCCGGATGGCATTGCTGACGGCGGTGCCGGTCATTGCCGATCGCGCCGGTACAACCAGGCTGCCGTTGCATGCCCCGCGCCATTGGCAAGGATCACGCCCAGCAGCAGCAACGCCGGAATTGCATCGTCGTTCGCCCGCAATGCGGCACGGCAGGTTTCGAACGACAGCAGCAGCGCCAGCAGCACGAACCAGCACGAGGCGGCCAGGCGGAAGCCGCGATCCGCCTGCGCCCGGATCCATGCATCGCGCTCGTCTTCCATCGTCTCGCCGCGCCGGCGTTCCTGCTCGGCGGCACGCAAGCGGAAACCGAACGTCAGCGGCAGCGTGATCAAGGTCGCCACGAGGGCGATCCCGTGCCCGTCCAGCAGCGCGCCGAAGACCAGATACAGCGCCATCGCGGCAAACAGCGTCGCCATCTGCCACGCAAATCGCTCGCCAAACGCCCTGGGGTCGCGGGCAGCCGTGTATCGACGCCAGAGGCTCATGCCTGCACCCCGCGACGGTCGCGCCGGTACAGGATCGCCGTCACCCATTGCTCGCTCCACAGCCCGCCCAGCAACACCAGCATCAGCAGGTGTGCGATGAAGGGATAACTGAAATCGCGCAGGCGCTCGGTCTCGGAGAACCCCAGCAGCAACGCAAGGGCGACGACGCCGATGACGACCACGCAGCGTGCCCACTGACCGGCCACAAGTTCGATCTGCGCATCGCGCTCGTCGGCCTGCACCTGGCCGCCCCAGCGCCGCTTCAATACCTGCGCGAGTACCACCCAGGCCACGAACAAGGTGCCGATGCGTTTGCCTGCCGCCACTGCGTCCGGGTTGTGCCCGATCGGCACCTGTGCCTGGAACAGGCTGGCCGCCACCAGCAGCGCGGCGATGACGGCGCTGGAAAACGCCAGCCCCACCCAGGCTTGCCATTCACCCGGCGCGATCTGCGCCTCGGCCTCGCTGCGCGGGCTTGCCTGCACCTGCGCCACCGCGAACCACACCGCCGCCACGAACAGCAGCATGCCCAACCCGTCCAGCGGCAACGGCAGGTCGCGGTATTCGCCGCTGAAGAACAAGACCAGACCCAACCCGGCCAGCAGCAACCAAACCTGCAACCGGAAACGCGGCGACACCCCCGACATGACGTAAACTCCAGTGGACGAAATGTAATGTGTAATTTACATATTGATTTTTCGATGTCAACTGTTTTTTACATCGGCTTGTGAAGCTGCGCTGCCGTCGCCACTTCCATGCCATCCCTTCGCCTCTCGAATCCTCCCCATACCATGACCGACACCGCCCTCCCGCACGTGTTCGACGCCACCGCTGCCACCTTCGAAGACACGGTGATTCGCAAATCGCTGGAAACCCCCGTGCTGGTGGATTTCTGGGCCGAATGGTGCGCACCGTGCAAGACCCTGGGGCCGATTCTGGAAAAACTGGCCGCCGAGTATCACGGCGCCTTCTTGCTGGCAAAAGTCGACGTGGACAAGGAACAGGAGCTGGCCGCCGCGTTCCAGATCCGCTCGGTGCCCACGATTGCGGTGGTGAAGGATGGCCAGCTGCTGGGCGCGGTGCCCGGTGCGCTGCAGGAAGGGCAGTTGCGCGAGATGCTGAAACAGGTGGGCATCGAACCGGCTCCGGCGCCTGCCGAAGAAATCGCCGTGGTGGCCGCCCCGCTCGACCCGCACCAGGACGTGCTGCGCCTGCGCAATGCCGTGGAGGCCGAACCCGAGCTGGACGCGCACAAGCTGGATCTGGCACTGGCCCTGCTGCAGATCGGTGCCGCCGGCGAAGCCGAACAATTGCTGGACAAGTTGCCGGCCAACCTGGCCACCGACGACCGCGCCATCAAGGCCCGCGCCAAGCTGGGCTTCGCCGCCCTGCTCCAGGACGCGCCGCCGATCGAGGTGCTGGAAGCGGCGCTCAACCGCGACCCCGCCGACCTGCGCGCCCGCCACTTGCTGGGGGTGCGCCTGCTGGTGGCGGGCGATGCCGAAGCCGGGCTGGCGCAATTCATCGAGATGCTCCGGTGCGACAAGGCGTTCGCCGACGGGCTGGCACGCAAATCACTGATCGACGCGTTCCGCGTGCTGGACGATGAAGATCTGGTCGGCCGCGTGCGCCGGCAGATGTCGGCGCTGCTGCTGGTCTGAGCGACGGATCCGCGAACTGGCGCACACCGCGCACCGCCGGCATTCCCCAGCAGCCACGGTCCGTCGTATCCTCGCGACGGGCTCGGGGGGGCTGGCTGGAGCAACGGGGCTGTGACGGATCAAACCTACCCACGCATCGACGGTTACAAACTGCTGCGCATCATCGGCCAGGGCGGCATGTCCACCGTCTATCTGGCCGAACAGCTCTCGCTGGATCGCAAGGTGGCGATGAAGGTGATGCAGGCGGATGCGCTGAGCGACGACATCCAGCGCGCCCGCTTCGAGAACGAAACCCGCACCATTGCAAGGCTGGAGCACCCGGGCATCGTGCGCATCCACGAGGTGGGCCATACCCGCAATGGCCTGCTGTTCTACTCGATGCCCTATCTCTCGCACGGCCATCTGGCCCAGCGCAACTTGAAGGGCGACCAGCCCAAGGTGCTGGCGATCCTGCGCCAACTCCTGCAGGCACTGGATTACGCGCATGTCCGCGGCGTGGTGCACCGCGACGTCAAGGCCGAGAACGTGTTGTTCGATGATGCCGACCGCCCGCTGCTGACCGATTTCGGCATCGCCCTGCGCCGTGGCAGCAATCCGCGCCTGACCAATGCCGGTCTGGCGGTGGGCAGCACCGCCTACATGCCGCCCGAACAGGCGCGTGGCCAGGAAGTGGATCGGCGCGCCGATCTCTACAGCCTCGGCGTGCTGACCTGGGAAATGTTGCTGGGCAAATTGCCGTACAACGCCGGCGATGCGCTGTCGATGGCCATCAAGCATGTGCAGGAGCCCATCCCGCAACTGCCGGCGGTGCTGAAGCACTGGCAGCCGATCATCGACAAGGCAATGGCCAAGCAGCCCGGCGATCGCTTTGCCAGCGCGCAGGAAATGCTGGATGCGCTGGAGCAGCTGGAACAGCAGGCCGGCAAGGCGTTCACCGCCGTGGAGGTGCCCACCCAGTTCGAGCCTGCACCCGCCGGTACCGCCAGAACCGGACGGCATCGCGGCCTGCAAGCCGTGGCCGCGGTCGCAGTCGTGGCCGCGCTGGGCGGAGTCGGCTGGCGCATGTACGCCAACCGCACGCCTCCCCCTCCGGCCGCCGCATCGGCCGCCACCGCGCAGGTACCCGCTGCCCCAGTCACCGTCGACCCGGCCGGCGCGACACCGCTGGTGGAAACCGCGCCTGAAGCCAGCGACCTTGGCATTGCCGCTTTCCAGGCCAATGCCCAGGAACAATTGCGCACCGGGCTGCTGTTGGCACCGGCCAATGGCAATGCCTGGGACAGCCTGGAAGCAGCCTGGCGGGCCGATCCCGCCCAGGCCGAAACCCTGCGACTGATGGCCCTGCTGTTCGATGGCCTGGGCGATCAGGCCGAGAAGTCGCTGCGCAACGGCGATACCGCCGGTGCCCGGCTGGCGTTCCAGCGTGCGCAACTGCTGGATACCCGTCGCGGCGGCACCGGCACCGCCGTGACCCTGTTGCAGGCGCGGCTGGACAAGGCACTGGATGAGCGCCTCACCCTGCAACTGGCCAAGCCCGACACCCGCAAGACCGCCCAGATCCTGCTGGATCAATCTGCCTGGCTGAATTTCAGCCCCGCCCGCAAGCGCAGCCTGCAGGCCCGCATCAGCACGGCTCTTGCGCAGACCTCCGGATCCACTGCCGCATCCAGGCTTGCGCCGGCAGCGGCAGCAGCAGCGGCCGTGGTCACGCCTGCTGCCATCATCAGCGTCACCCGCGGCGAATACGCCCGCTTCGCCAGTGCCACCCAACGCGAGCCGGCCGAATGCGGCAAGGGCTTTCTGGGCCGCACCCTGCGCTGGAACAACACCGGCAGCGACCGCAAACCCGTGGTCTGCGTCTCCGCCGCCGATGCCCAGGCTTATGCCCGCTGGCTGCAGACCCAGGACGGCCACCACTACCGCCTGCCCAGTGCCGGCGAATTGAGCGCCCAACCCGCCACGCCGGTGGCCGGCTGGCTGAATTTATGTGCCGACCACGCCTGTGGCCAGCGCATGAGCAGCAAGCAACAAGCCCTGGACGCGAATCGCGGCTACGACAACATCGGCATTCGCCTGGCCAAGCTCGATTGAACCGCAGCACAGGCTTCCCCCGTAGACTACGCGGATGACCCCCACCATCACGCTTGGCCAACGCCTGCAGCGCCTGTTCCTGACCGGCCTGCTCACCCTGCTGCCGCTCTGGTTGACCTGGGTGGTGGTGAAGTTCGTGTTCGTGCTGCTGGGCGATCTGAGCAAACCACTGGTCGAGCCGGGCCTGCGCAGCATCGCCGATGGCAACCCGATGACCTTCGGCTGGCTGGTGGAGCCCTGGGTGCAGAACGCAATTGCCCTGGTGGCCACGGTGGGCTTCATCCTGCTGGCCGGCTGGCTGACCCGGCGCGTGATCGGCCAGCGCCTGCTGGGCTGGTTCGAAACCCTGGTATCACGCATCCCGCTGGCCAGCACCATCTACGGCAGTGCGCGCAAGTTGCTGGACATCCTGCAGACCAAACCCGATGGCACCCAGCGCGTGGTGCTGATCGACTTCCCGCACAATGAAATGAAAACGCTGGGATTCGTCACCCGGGTGATGCGCGAACAGGGCACCGGGCGCGAGCTGGCGGCGGTCTATGTGCCCACCACGCCCAACCCGACCTCCGGCTATCTGGAAATCGTGCCGATGGAGAAAATCACGCCCACCGACTGGAACGTGGATCAGGCGATGAGTTTCATCATCAGCGGCGGTGCGGTGGCGCCCGACTCCATCCCGTTTTCACCGCCGACGGCCGCACAAGCCGACCAGAGCTGACCCCGGTCAAGGCAGGCCGGCTTCGCTGCCGCGATCATGCCGGCACCACGCACAGCGCATGCCACTGATTCGGAGCCCCCCATGCTGTTTGATGTCCTCGGCCTCGTGGATGAGACCACCGCCCGTTCGATTGCCTTTGCCATCCATGCTCTCGACCCGCAAGCGAAGATCACCGCCAACCTGGCCCGTGGCCGCCTGCTGGTGGAAGGTCAATTGCACGAAAATGATGTCAGCGACGCCCTGCGCGCTGCCGGGTTCCCCGCGACCCTTGCCCCCGAACATGCCGAAGGCAGCACCTGCTGCGGCAGTTGCGGCTGAGGCCACCCGCCTGCGGCAACGCGCTTGCACAAAGCCCGCCCGGCGGGCTTTGTGCGTTTCGGGCGTCACGTTGCCCACACCCGCCGACGGCGCGACAATAGGCGGATGATCGACGTGTCCCGCTACCCCTTGCTGTCGCAGATCGACAGCCCTGCCGACCTGCGCCAGTTGCCCGAGTCCTCCGTGCGTGCGGTGGCCGACGAGTTGCGTGCCCACCTCATCGAATCGGTCGGCAAGTCCGGCGGACATTTCGGCGCGGGCCTGGGCGTGGTCGAGCTGACGACCGTCCTGCACTATCTGTACGACACGCCCGAAGACCGCCTGGTCTGGGACGTGGGCCATCAAAGCTATCCGCACAAGATCCTCACCGGCCGCCGCGACCGCATCCATACGGTCAAGCAGAAGGACGGGGTGGCGCCGTTCCCCAAGCGCGAGGAAAGCGAATACGACACCTTCGGCGTCGGCCATTCCTCGACCTCGATCTCGGCCGCGCTGGGCATGGCCATCGCCAATGCGAAGGCCGGCATCGACCGCCGCATCGTGGCGGTGATCGGCGACGGCGCGATGACCGCGGGCATGGCCTGGGAAGCGCTGGGCCACGCCGGCGGCATGGACGAGGAGCCGGACATCCTGGTGATCCTCAACGACAACCGCATGTCGATCAGCGAAGCCGTCGGCGGGCTGACCAAGATGCTCGGGCGGATGTCCGGCAACCGCACCTTGAACGCCATCCGCGAGGGCGGCAAGAAGCTGCTGGGCGACAAGCGCAACCCGCCGGCGCGCTTCGTCAAGCGCTGGGAAGAACACTGGAAGGGCATGTTCGTGCCGTCCACCCTGTTCGAGCAGATGGGCTTCCACTACACCGGTCCGATCGATGGCCACGACACCGACGCCCTGCTGCAGACGCTGAAGACGCTCAAGGGCCTGAAAGGGCCGCAGCTGCTGCACATCATCACCACCAAGGGCAAAGGCTACGAACTGGCCGAAGGCGACCAGATCGGCTACCACGCGGTGTCACCGTTCGACCCGTCGATCGGCGTGGTCGGCAAGCCCGCGGCGAAGAAGCCCACCTATACCGACGTGTTCGGCGACTGGCTCTGCGACATGGCGGCAAGCGACCCGAAGCTGCTCGGCATCACCCCGGCGATGCGCGAGGGTTCAGGACTGGTGCGCTTCAGCCAGGAATATCCGGACCGCTATTTCGACGTCGCCATCGCCGAGCAGCACGCGGTCACGCTGGCCGCCGGCATGGCCTGCGAAGGCGCGAAACCCGTGGTGGCGATCTACTCCACCTTCCTGCAGCGCGGCTACGACCAGCTGGTGCACGACGTCGCCATCCAGAACCTGGACGTGCTGTTCGCCATCGACCGCGGCGGCGTGGTCGGCCCGGACGGCGCCACCCACGCCGGCAATCTGGATCTGAGCTACCTGCGCTGCGTGCCGAACATGCTGGTGATGGCGCCGGCCGACGAAAACGAATGCCGGCAGCTGCTGTCCACCGGCTTCCGCCACCAGGGCCCGGCCGCGGTGCGCTACCCGCGTGGCATCGGCCCCGGCGTGGCGGTGCAGCCGGGGCTGGACACGCTGCCGATCGGCAAGGCGCAGCTGCGCCGCAGCGGCGCGCGGATCGCCCTGCTCGCGTTCGGCGCGGTCGTGCCGGCCGCCGAACAAGTCGGCGAAGAACTGGGCTTGACGGTCGTCAACATGCGCTTCGTCAAACCGCTGGATCGCGCGCTGATCCTGGAGCTTGCGAAGACCCACGCAGGCTTGGTGACGCTGGAGGACAACGTGGTCGCCGGCGGTGCCGGCAGCGGCGTGGCCGAACTGCTGGCCGCCGAAAGCATCACCCTGCCGATCCTGCACCTGGGCCTGCCCGACGCGTTCCAGCACCACGCCAGCCGCGAAGACCTGCTGGCCGAAGCCGGGCTGGACGCCGCCGGCATCCGTGCGGCGGTGCTGCAGCGCTGGCCCGCACTGCACGCGCCCAATCGCGTGCAGGCGGCGTCCTGAGCACCGCGCTCACTCGTCCGGTGCGATGACGGTGTAGCCCCTGGCCTGCAATTTCGCCAGATAACCGTTGGCACCCAACATCTTGTTCAGCGGCAGCATCGCGAAGGTCACCGAGTTGCTGTCCAGCGCCTTGTCGACAGCGGCCATCCACTTGGTGTCCAAACGCTTGCCGGCATCGCCGAAGCCCAGCCGCTTGCCGATGCCCGCCTCGGAAATGGCATTGCTGCACGCTTCCCACTGATACGCCGGCGGCAAGGCGCGCAACCTTGCGACATCGCCGGTGGCCCAGGCATTGGCGCGGGCGCGCATTGCATCGATTTCGGTTTCCAGCTGGTTCATCGTGTTGTCGAAACACGCCAGATCATCCAGCGTGGTCTTCGACCATTCCTTGAGCAGCGGCTTGGGGTCGGTGACCACGATTTCTTCCTTGACCACGGTCACGGCGGGGTGATGCGCTTCGATCACCTTGTTGATCACCGGTGTGATGATGTTGCTGCCATCCAGCCCATCATGTTTCATCGCCTTGGCATACAACTCCTGCGCTGCGAACAAGGGCCGCCATTTCTCGACTGTGCCGTCATTGCCGATGTAACGTGCTTTCAGCACCTGCCAGCGCGCATACGAGGCCGGCGACACTACATCCTTGAGTTTCCTGTCATCCGGGTTGTTGCGTGCGCCCAACATCTTCGGCATCAGCAACAGGCCCTTGAACCAACCCACATCGACCTTGAGGCCGGCGGAGGGCGCACGAATGACTTCCTGCGCGCCCGCCAGCACCCGGCTGACCTGCGCCGACTGCCATTGCATCTTGGTCGGCAAGGGGCTGATCAAACCCAGGATGTAGAGGTCATGATTGCCCTTGCGCACGATCCACAAGCCAGGCCCGGGCTGCTCGCCCTCCACCACCACCGTGGCCTCGGTACGAATGCCGTCCTTTGCCGCGGGCAGTGCGGCTTCCGGTGGTGGCGCTGCTTGCGCTGGCTGCACTTCCTGCGCTGGCTGCACTTGCTGTGCATTCGCTGACAGCGTGCTGATGAACGTGATGAGTGCCACCGCCAAACCTGACATTCGCATCCTGCATTTCCTTGTCCTTTGGGCAGGCCGCAGTGTGCCTGCTGTTTCGCCGGAAAAACCGCATCGTTGCTGAATAACGAAAACACAACACGCACCGATGTTTGTTTTGCAGCAGGCCGGTTTGCTTGCACTGCTGCCGCATTCGCAGGATGCTTGCCTCCTCCGCAGGCAACCGAAATGAGATGTCATGGCCATTCGTGTCGTTCGTCTGGGCACCCCGCGCGCCAAGGGCGAGGCGCTGCGCGTGGGTACGGTGCGACGGCCGCCGCGCGGGGTGCCGAAATCCGAGTTTTCCAAGCGTGATTTCTACGATGTCTGGCTGCCCACCGTCGCGCCCAGCCAGGAAACCATGGACCTCGCGCATGCCGCCGTCACGGACAAGGACTGGGCCAACTTCTTCAAGCACTACCGCGCGGAAATGAAGCGACCCGATGCCCAGCACGCCATCGCGCTGCTGGCGGCAATGTCGCACGCGGCGGATTTTTCACTCGGCTGCTATTGCGAAAACGAGGCGCATTGCCACCGGCATGCGCTGCGCGAGTTGCTGCGCGATGCCGGGGCCGACATCGTGGAAAGCGCCTAACCCTGGGAACGCCTGACCGGCTTCGCCGCTGCCGCGGCATCGGCAATGCGCCACAGATAGAAACTGGCGTAACTGCGATACGGGCCCCAGCGTTCACCACGTTCGGCCAGCTGTCGGGGAGTGGGCATGGCATCGCGCTTGTCCACCACCTGCGCGCCCTTGCGAATGCCGAGATCATCGACCGGCAGCACGTCGGGGCGCCCCAGGCGGAACATCAGCATCATCTCCACCGTCCAGCGACCGATGCCGCGCACCGGCACCAAGGCGGCAACGATGGCATCGTCGTGCATCCCCGCCATCTGCCGCAGGCTGGGGATTTCGCCCGCCGCCTCGCGCCGCGCCAGATCCCGCAACGCCAGCGTCTTGTTGCCGGAGACGCCGCAGCCGCGTAGTGTGGCATCGTCGACCCGCGCCAGCGTGTCGCAGTGGAAGCGGTCGCTGCCGATGGCGGCTTCCACGCGCGCCACGATGGTGCCGGCCGCTTTGCCGCTCAATTGCTGGAACAGGATGGCGCGCGCCAGCGCATCCACCGGATCGAACGGCTTGCCCCAGCGCGGGTCGGCCGGAATCGGTGGCAACTTGCGCAGCCACGCCGCCAATTTGCGATCCCGTTTGCACAGATGCAAAAAAGCATCGTCGACATCGAATCCGCGACCGGCCATGGCTCAGCCGCGCAGACGGTCGTAGGCATGCAGCAGCCAGCCGCTGATGGCCAAGCCGCCGCCCAGCGGGGCCAAGGCCGGTGCCAGGCCCAGCCATGTCGCCGCCAGCAGGCTGCCCGCGAACAGCAGCACGCCCACCAGCAGCATCGCCAGCGCCAGCAGCCCGGTCGGCCGCTGCGCCAGCGGTGCCAACGCGGTCAGGGCCAGACCGTGCAGGAACGTGAACATCGACGCCTGCAACAGGCGCGGGCTGCTCTCGGGCGCAGCCGCGTGGAAGGCATAGGCCGCCAGCGCCAGCGACAGGCCGGCCAGCAGGCTGCCGAGGGCGGCCAGGTTGCGTCGATACACGACGAACGCGGGTGTGGGCAAGGTTGTCATGGCCGCATTGTGCCCGCATCCGTCCGCACAAATGCAAACGCCGCGTCGAAGCGCGGCGTTTGCGGTATTGCGAGGAGCGCGAACTTACTTGACCGGCCAATACACGTCGAATTGGCCATTCTCGGTGAACGCACTGGCAATACCCGACTTGTAGTCTTCGTAGGCACGATCCTTGACTTCGTAGCCGTGGGTCGCCGCCCAGGCACGCAGGGCATTGCGGGTGTTCTCCAGTTCGGCCATGTAACCGCTGTAGGCCGCCACCGCCGCCTTGCCGGCGGGCACCTGCACGAACTTCACCGGGGCACCTGCCGGGATCGTCACCTTGCCAGCCGCACCGCCACCCTTCTTGCGCACGACCTGGGCCACGTCGAAAGTGTACTTCTCGCGGCCCATGTCGGTGGTGATGATGCGCAGCGGGCCGACCGCTTCCAGTTCATTGGCATCCAGGGTGCGCTTGATCCACTCGGCATTGGAGGTGATCGAGGCCTGGATCTGGGCATTGCCGCGATCCACCTGGCCGGCGCTCACCACCAGCATGTCCTCGGCCGGTCGATCCACCACCTTCGGGGTCGCCATCTTGCTGCCGCTGGCGGCGTAGTCGATGTTCGGCACCGAGGCCAGCACACCCACCAACCGTGCCAGGCCCATTTTCAGGTCATCCCCGACATGGCGGGTCACGTACAGGCCGGCATAGCGACCGATCAGGTTCCAGCCATAGTCCACGTCGTAGGTCTGGGTGATTTCGACGTTGCGGTTGTTGCGGCCGGTGGGCTTGAACAGGAACGCGGTTCGCTTGTTCTCGCCGCGCTCGATGTTGTCGATCTTGATCGCGATCTTTTCCTTCGCCACGCTCTCGACGATCTCGTAGGAGCCCTTGCCCAGGCGCTTTTCCTGCGAGGTGTAGTCCAGCCGCGCACCCACGCCTTCGACCGGGCCGGACAGATCCAGCTGCATGCGCGGATCACGCAGCACCAGCGGGTTCCAGTCCTTGAAGCGACGGAAGCTGTTGAGGGTGTCGAACACGATGGTCATCTTGCGATTGGTTTCGACCTTCTCCACCAAGTGGCGCGAGGAAGGCAACATCAGTCCCACGACCAGATACAACGCGAAAACGATCGCAAGGGAAATCAGGATCTCGAGCAAACGAGTCATTCAGGAATCTCCGGAGAAGGCTGTCGGCGGTCTATCGCCGCGCAGACCCCCCATCCTAGCAAACTGAACCCCCGCTCTGCGAGGGGATGGCCGCCACAAACCGCGATCTTCCGCACCAATTGAGGTTTCCGGCTCAGACCAGCTGCAATTCGAAGGCTTTCAGCACCGCCCGCGTACGGTCGCGCACGCCCAATTTGCTGAGGATGTTGGAGACGTGGTTCTTGATCGTCCCCTCCGCCACCCCCAGCGAATTGGCGATTTCCTTGTTGGAAAAGCCCGAGGCCATCAAGCGCAGGATCTCGGTCTCGCGGTCGGTCAGCGGGTCCGGGCGATCCAGGCTGACAAAATCATTGCGCATGTGCTCCAGC
This sequence comes from Lysobacteraceae bacterium, assembly GCA_028868545.1. Taxonomy (GTDB): domain Bacteria; phylum Pseudomonadota; class Gammaproteobacteria; order Xanthomonadales; family Xanthomonadaceae; genus Thermomonas. The sequence goes on from JAGWUF010000001.1 coordinate 135,290, forward strand.
CCCGACAGCAGGCGCTGGGTCACCGCCGGCTGCACCAGCGAGCCGCCAGCCGCCACCGCCTGGATGGCATCCACCAGCTGCTCCAGCGACACGTCCTTGAGCAGGTAGCCCTTGGCCCCGGCCTTGATGCCGGCCAGCACCAGCGCGTCATCATCGAAGGTGGTCAGGATGATGGTGGGCGGCAACGTGCCGGCGCGGCCCAATGCCTGCAGCGCTTCCAGCCCGGACATCGCCGGCATCCGCATGTCCATCAGCACCACGTCGGGCCGAACCTGCGGAATCAGCTCCACCGCCTGCCGGCCATCGATGGCCTCGGCCACGACTTCAATCCCGTCGGCAAGCGCCAGCAACGAACGGATCCCCTGGCGCACCAGGGTTTGATCGTCAACCAGAAAGACACGGATCATGCGGCTACTCCCTCAGGCAGTCGGGTGGCGGCGTTGGGGGCCACGGGCAAGGTGATGGTGAGCTGAAAACCGTGGCCACTCTGGCTGACGATGTCCATCCGGCCACCATGCTGGCGCAGCCGCTCCGCCAGACCGCGCAGGCCATTGCCCGGATCCAGCCGTTCGCAACCGCGCCCATCATCGCGCACTTGCAACAGGATTTCGCTGCCTTCGCGCTGCGCCCGCAGCCACAGATGCGCGGCATCCGCATGCCGCACGGCATTGGTGATGGCTTCCTGCGCGCAGCGCAGCAGCACATGGGCGCGCTCGGGGTCGTCGGCGGTCAACGGCTCTTCGATCTGCATGTCGATCGCCAGTTTGGGCACGTTCTCCCCCAGCAGCCGCAGGGCGGACGCCAGATCGATCGCGCCGCCCTCGCGCAACTGGCTGACCGCCTCGCGCACGTCGGTCAGCAGCAGGCGCGCCAGCGTATGCGCCTGCTGCACATGCTCCTTGACGCGGCCCTCGGACAGGTGGCCGGCCACTTCCAGATTGAGGCTGAGTGCGGTCAGGTGGTGCCCCAGCAGGTCATGCAATTCGCGCGAGATGCGGGTGCGTTCGTTCACCCGCGCACTGTCGGCCAGCAAGGCGCGGGTGGCGCGCAGTTCGGCATTGAGCCGGCGCTGCTCTTCCCGTGCCTGCACTTGCTGCAGCGCAACAAGACTCACGATGAACACGAAACCGGAAAACCCCGCATACAGCATCGACTGCATCAGCGCTTCCAGCGGCGGGAAGCCCAGCCAGCGGATGAACACCGGCACCACCGCCAACTGGCTGGCCAGCAGCCACGCCCCGCCCAGCGGCAACGGCAACAACCAGGGCAGGACACAGGCGGCCACCATCAGCAGCACGCTGCCCAGACCCGACCCGTTGTAGTAGCTCACCCCGACCGCGGACAGCGTCAGCACCACCAGCAGCAGGTAATCGGCCACGCGGTGCCCGCGCGCGCCCAGATTGCGGGTCAGCCAGGCATAGCAGGCCCCGAACGCCAGATACGCCAGCCAGCCCTGCCAGGGCATCGGCCGCAACGCCAGTTCGGCATCGACATCGCCGGCATGGGTACCCAGCCACGAATACAGCAGCGGCAGGCCCACCATCGCCCAGGTGAACAGGCCGGCATAGCGCAGCAATCGGGTATGGGAGATTCGCACCAGCATGCCCTGTTATACCGCCTGCCGGCCCGGTTCGGCTTGCTCCGAAGGTCATGCCCCGCGCATCTGGCAGCCATGCGATAATCCCGCGTCCGTCCCGCACCGCGGGTTCCATGCAACACCCAAGAACGGAGTTTTCAGGAATGTCGATCGCCATCCGCGACGTGCGCGAGCACGAGCTGGATTCGGTTCTGGCCCTCAACAATGCGGCTGGCCCTGCGATCCTCCCCCTCGAGTCTGCCCGTCTGCGCCAGCTGTTCGACAGCGCGGAGTATTTTCGTGTCGCCGAGCGCGATGGCGCGCTGGCCGGCTTCCTGCTGGGCTTCGGCTCGCAGAGCGGCCATGACAGCCAGAATTTCGCCTGGTTCCGCGCCCGCCATCCGGATTTTTTCTACATCGATCGCGTGGTGGTGGCCAGTCGTCGCCGTGGCGGCGGCGTGGGCCGCGCGCTGTATGCCGACGTGCAAAGTTATGCGGAACTGCGCTATCCGCAACTGGCCTGCGAGGTCTTCCTCGAACACGGTGCCGACCACGCCCTGCTGTTCCACGGCAGCTTCGGCTTCCGCGAAGTGGGCCAGAACGTGATGTCGGGGGCCGAAGGCCCGGGCCACGACGTGCGTGCGGCGATGCTGATGAAGGCACTGTGCAGCTACCCCTGGGTGCACGCCACCTACGGCGATGCACTGCCGGATGTCGCCTGGCTGCAGCGTCCGCGTGCGCGCCGTCTGGCGGCGCTTGCCACCGGAACCGATGCATGAGCGCGCCGGTCGATTACGCACAGGCCGGAGAGCTGAAATTCGGCCAGGTCGGCATTGCCAACCTGCGGATCAGGACACTGGACGTGGCGCAGCTTGCCCGGGAAATGCGCGAGCGCGTGCAGCGGGCCCCCAACCTGTTTGCCCGCGCCGCGGTCATCCTGGATTTCGGCGGTCTCAGCGCCCCCCCCTCGGTGGACGAGGCCGGCGCGTTGGTGGCCGGCCTGCGTGACGCCGGCGTGCTGCCGGTCGCGCTGGCTTACGGCACCCGCGAAATCGAGGCCCTGGCACAGCAGTTGGGCCTGCCGCTGCTGGCCAAGTTCCGCGCCCAATACGAGCGCGCAGGCGGCGCTGAAACCGCACCTGCCGCAGCCGTGCCGACACCCGCGCCGGTGCCATCGGCAGAACCGCCCCGCCCCGCCGCCGCGCCCGGCCTGATCCAGACCACGCCGGTGCGCTCGGGCCAGCAGGTCTATGCCGAACAGCGCGACCTCACCGTGCTGGCCACGGTCGGCGCTGGCGCCGAGGTGCTTGCCGATGGCAGCATCCACATCTACGGTGCCCTGCGCGGGCGGGCACTGGCCGGTGCCCAGGGCAATGTGGACGCCCGCATCTTCTGTCGCGAGTTCCACGCCGAACTCGTGGCGGTGGCCGGGCAATACAAGGTTCTGGAAGACATTCCGGCGGGGCTGCGCGGCAAGGCCGTGCAGGTGTGGCTGGAAAACGGCCAGCTGAAGCTTGCCGCGCTGGATTGAAACACGTCGTAATTCGTAGAGCGGAGCTTGCTTCGCTGACGCAAACCCAACCGCAGCCGGGCAAGCCCGGCTCTACAACAGACAAGATCAGGACGGAGGAAGCCAACTTGGCTGAGATCATCGTAGTCACTTCAGGCAAGGGCGGCGTCGGCAAGACCACCACCAGTGCCAGTCTCGCCACCGGGCTTGCGCGTCACGGCAAGAAAGTGGCCGTCATCGACTTCGACGTCGGCCTGCGCAATCTCGACCTGATCATGGGTTGCGAGCGCCGCGTGGTGTACGACTTCGTCAACGTCATCCACGGCGAGGCCACGCTCAAGCAGGCCTTGATCAAGGACAAGCGCTTCGAAAACCTGTACGTGCTGGCCGCCAGCCAGACCCGCGACAAGGACGCCCTGAGCAAGGACGGCGTGGAAAAGGTGCTGAAGGATCTGGCCGCCGACGGCTTCGACTTCATCCTCTGCGACTCGCCCGCGGGAATCGAGAAGGGCGCGTTCCTGGCGATGTATTTCGCCGACAAGGCGATCGTGGTGGTGAACCCGGAAGTCTCCAGCGTGCGCGACTCCGACCGCGTGCTGGGCCTGCTGGCGTCCAAGACCCACCGTGCCGAACGCGGCGACGGCGAAGTTTCGGCCCACCTGCTGCTGACCCGCTACAGCCCGGTGCGGGTGGAAAACGGCGAAATGCTGTCGATCCAGGACGTGGAAGACGTGCTGGGCCTGAAAACCATCGGCGTGATTCCCGAATCGGGCGACGTGCTCAATGCCTCGAACAAGGGCGAGCCGGTGATCATGGACGGCGAATCCATCGCCGGCCAGGCCTACGACGACGCCGTGGCGCGGCTGCTGGGCGAAAGTCGCCCGCTGCGCTTCACCACGGTGGAAAAGAAAGGCTTCTTCAGCAAGCTGTTCGGGGGTTGAGGCATGTCCATTTTCGATTTCCTCAAACCCAAGAAAGACACCGCCAAGACCGCGAAGAATCGCCTGGTGATCCTCATCGCGCAGGAACGCAGCTCAGCCGGCGCGCCGGACTACCTGCCGCTGATGCGGCGCGAAATCATGGATGTGATCCGCAAGTACGTGAACGTGGATCCCGATGCAGTCAAGGTGGACGTGGTCAAGGATGGCGAGCACGACGTGCTGGACATCTCGGTCTCGCTGCCCGAACGCGGTGCCGCCCCGACCTGACCCGGCGGCCCGGGCTCTGGCATGACTGTCCTCACCCTGTCGGACATCGGCTTCGATGCCCCGCGTGCGCTGCTGGCGCGCTACGGGCTGGTGCTGGTGCAGACTCGCGACGGCGACGCCATTCCCGGCAGCTACTGGGGCGACCGCGAGGCCGGGATCATCGGCAGCACCGTGTACGCGCGCGCCGATACGCCCGTGCATTCGCTGCTGCATGAAGCCGGCCACCTGCTCGTGCTGCCGCCGGAGCGCCGCGCCGGCGTGCATACCGACGCCACCGATTCGGTGCCGGAAGAAGACGCCGTGTGCGTGCTGCAGGGCCTGCTGGCGGAAGTGCTGGGCATCGACCGTACGCGCCTGTGGGCGGACATGGACAGTTGGGGCTACACCTTCCGGCTGGGCAGCGCACGCGCCTATGTGGAACAGGATGCGGAAGCGGCTTGGCAATGGCTGATCGCGCACGGCCTGCTGGACGCGCAACGCCGGTTGCAACTGCCTTGAGACAAGGAGCAGGTTAGCGGTTAGCCTTGCGGCTCCCGCCCCACAGGTTGCCGCCGTGAAGCCACGCCACGTCCTGCTTGTCGTTGCCATTGCCTGCGGTCTCGGTCTGGCCGCGTGCAGGCGCGATTCGCCGGCGGTTGCACCCACGCCCAGCGCACCGGCGGCGGCGCAGCAGGAAACTGCCGACCAGTTCATCGCCCGCGTCAATCGCGAAGTGCGTGCCCTCGGTACCGAGCTCAATGCCGCGCAATGGCTGTCCAACACCGACATCAACGCCGACAGCGAGCTGGTGGCGGCCAAAGCCAATGCGCGCTGGCTGAGCCAGCTCAATGGCTGGATCGCGCAATCCGGCCGCTACCGGAACACGCCGATGGCGCCGCAGACCGCACGTGCGATGGCCTTGCTGAAGCTCTGGACCGCGATGCCGGCGCCACGCGACCCCGCGCAGCTGGAAGAGCTCACCACCCTCGCCAGCCGGATGGAGGGCATGTACGGCGCAGGCAGCTACTGCACAGGTGCCGGCAACGCCCGCTCCTGCCGCGACATCGGCCAGCTCGGTGCCGTGCTGGCCAACAGTCGCGATTACGACACCCAGCTGGATGCCTGGAATGGCTGGCACACCATCAGCATCCCGATGCGCAAGGACTACACCCGCTTCGTCTCGCTGGTGAACACCGGCGCGAAGGACATGGGTTTTGCCGATGCCGGGCAGTTGTGGCGTTCCGGTTACGACATGCCTGCGACCGAACTGGTCGACGAGAGCGACCGCCTGTGGCAACAAGTCAAGCCCTTGTACGAGCAGCTGCATTGCTATGCCCGCAGCCAGCTGGATGCGCGCTACGGCAAGGACAAGGGCGAACTGCCCGGCGGCCTGCTGCCCGCGCATCTGATGGGCAATTTGTGGCAGCAGGACTGGAGCAATTTGTGGGACCTGCTGGCCCCGTATCCGGATGCCGGCAAGCTGGACATCACCGGCGCGCTGCAGAAGCGGGCGCAGGCCGAACTGGCCTTCGCGCAAGTGAGGAAGCAGGGCGACGACACCGGCTCCGCCGCCGCGCGGGCCTTCCGCATCGAGCGTGCAGCGCAGCTGTCCAGCGCCAAGCTGATGGCTCGCGATGCGGAAAGTTTCTACGTCTCGATGGGCTTGCCCAAGCTGCCCGACAGCTATTGGCAGAGGTCGCAGTTCATCCAGCCGCTGGATCGCGACGTGATGTGCCATGCCAGTGCCTGGGACATGAACATGGCCGGCGACGTGCGCACCAAGATGTGCATCACGCCGACCGAGGAGGACTACACCACGCTCTACCACGAACTGGGCCACCTGTATTACGACCTGGCCTACAACACGCAGCCGCCGATTTTCCAGAATGGCGCGCACGACGGCTTCCACGAAGCCATCGGTGACACCATCGTGCTGGCGATGACGCCGCAATACCTGGCCTCGGCCGGATTGGTCGACGCGCCGGCACAAAGCCAGGAAGCGCTGATCAACGCGCAGATGCGGATGGCACTGACCAAGATCGCCTTCCTGCCGTTCGGCTTGATGATCGACCGCTGGCGCTGGGGCGTGTTCGACGGCTCGATCAAGCCCGACCATTACAACGCCGCCTGGTGGGCGCTGAAGGCGAAGTATCAGGGAGTGGCCCCGGTCACGCCGCGCGGCGAGGAGTACTTCGATGCCGGTGCGAAATACCACGTCCCCGCCAACACGCCCTATACCCGCTACTTCCTCGCCAACATCCTGCAGTTCCAGTTCTACAAGGCCTTGTGCGATGCCGCCGGCCACAATGGGCCGCTGCACGCCTGCAGCTTCCATGGCAGCAAGGCCGCCGGCGACAAGTACTGGGCCATGCTGTCCAGGGGCAACAGTCAGCCGTGGCAGCAGACCATGAAGGAACTCACCGGCGGCGAGAAGATGGACGCCGCGCCGCTGCTGGACTATTTCGCACCGCTGCAAACCTGGTTGCAGCAGAAGAACGCCGGACAGCACTGCGGCTGGCAGGCCCCCGCCGCGGGTGCCTGATCCGCAGCACGCAGGAACACGCAGAAGGCCGGTCATGCCGGCTTTCTTCATTGCACCCGACCGCGCGATCCGCGCCATACTGCCGGCATGGACACCGACCTCGCCCCGCAACCGCAAGCCACCGCCACCGCCCTGCCCGCGCGCTTCTATGCCGGGCCGGCGATGGCCGACCTCGACCGCCGCGCGATCTTCGACCGCAGCTGGCAACTGGTCGCGCACGTCTCGCAATTGCGCGGCGCGGGCGACCACGTGGTCGCCAACCTCGCCGGGCTGCCGGTGATCGCGGTACGCGGCGGCGACGACAAAATCCGGGTGATGCACAACGTCTGCCGCCATCGCGCCGGCCCCATCGCGCAGTGCGACGGCCTCGCCGCCAAGGCGCTGCGCTGCCGCTACCACGGCTGGACCTACACCCTGGAAGGGCAGCTGCGTTCGGCCCCGGAAATGAAGGACGCGCAGGGCTTCGATGTCGCCGACGTGCGCCTGCCGCAGCTCGCCGTGCGGATCTGGCAGGGGCTGGTGTTCGCGGCGGTCGATGAAGCGCATGCGCCGGACTTCGAGGCTTTCGTCGCCGGCATCGACGCCCGCCTCGGCAGCGACCGCGGGCTGGAGCACTACGGCGGCCACCATCGCGCCAGCTACGACATCGCCTGCAACTGGAAGGTGTACGTCGACAACTACCTCGAGGGCTACCACGTCCCGTTCGTGCATCCGGGCCTGAACCGGCTGCTGGACTACCGCAGTTACCGCACCGAACTGGTGCGCTGGCATTCGCTGCAGTGGAGCCCGCTGGAGAGCGACCCCGCGCTGTATGGCAGCGGCGACGCGCTGTACTACTGGCTGTGGCCGAACACCATGCTCAACATCCTGCCCGGCCGGCTGCAGACCAATACCGTGGTGCCGCTGGGCGTGGATCGCTGCCGGGTGACGTTCGACAGCTACTACGCCGATGCCGGCGACGCTGCGAAGCGCGACGCCGACCTTGCCTTCAGCGACGAGGTGCAGCACGAGGACATCGGCATCTGCGAGGACGTGCAGCGCGGCATTGCCTCCGGCAGCTACGTGCCGGGCCGGCTCAACCCGCTGCGCGAAACCGGCGTCCACCATTTCCACGAACTGCTGCGCGATGCGTACCGCGGTTGCGCAGCGACTGCCGACGGCGATGACTGACCCCGGCGCCGCGCGCGGGCAACCGGAGCGCAAACCGCTCGGCCCGTGGGCGGCCACCGCGCTGGTGGTCGGCAGCATGATCGGCAGCGGCGTGTTCCTGCTGCCGGCGTCGCTGGCGTCGTACGGCGGGGTCAGCTTGCTGGGCTGGGTGATCACCCTGTCCGGCGCGCTGGCGCTGGCGCTCACCTTCGCCCGGCTGGCGATGCGCTGGCCGCAGACCGGCGGCCCGTATGCGTTCGCCCGCAACGCCTTCGGCGAGGTGCCGGGGTTCATGGTGGCGTGGAGCTACTGGGTGTCGATCTGGAGCGCGAACGCGGCGATCGCGATCGCCTTCGCCGGCAGCCTGGGCGCGCTGTTCCCGGCGCTGGTGGCCACCCCGCTGCGGGCTGCCACCTGCGCGCTGGCGGGGCTGTGGCTGTGCGCCGGGATCAACCTGCTGGGCCTGCGCGAAGCGGGGCGGATGCAGATCGTGCTGACCGTGCTCAAGTTCGTGCCGCTGGCGCTGTTCGCCGGCATCGCGATCTGGTTCGTCGAGCCCGCGCAGTTCCAGCCGTTCAACCGCAGCGGGGAGTCGCTGCCCGCGACCACCCATGCCTGCGTGGCGCTGGTGCTGTGGGCGCTGCTGGGACTGGAGGCCGCCACCGTGCCGGCCGGCGCCATCGACGACCCGGCGCGCACCATCCCGCGCGCCACCCTGGCCGGCACCCTGCTGGCCGGCATCGCCACCGTGCTGGCGGTGACCGCGGTGATCGGCATCGTCCCGGAGGCGCAGCTGAAGGAGTCCACCGCGCCGATGGCCGATGCCGCGCGGATGCTGTGGGGCGGCTGGGCCGGCATCGCCATCGCCACGGTGGCGGCGGTGTCCTGCCTCGGCGCGCTCAACGGCTGGGTGATGCTGTCGGCGCAGATTCCGCTGGCGGCGGCCCGCGACGGCCTGCTGCCGCGCGCCTTCGCCCGTCAGGACGCGCGCGGCACGCCGGTGTTCGGGATCGTCGCCAGCAGCCTGCTGGCCTCGCTGCTGGTGGCCGCCAACTTCAGCCGCTCGCTGGTGGCGCTGTTCACCTTCTCGATCCTGCTGTCCACCGCCGCCACCCTGCTGCCCTACCTCGCCGGCAGCGCCGCCTGGCTGCTGCGCGGCGAACGCAAGGGCCGCGCGGTCGCGGCCTTCGCGCTGGCCTACAGCGCCTATGCCCTGCTCGGCGCCGGCGCCGAGGCACTGCTGTGGGGCGGCGCGCTGCTGCTGGCGGGGGCACCGGTGTATGCGTGGATGCGCTGGTCTAGAGCTCCCCAGGCTCCATAGCCGCCGGCACCGCCGGCACCCGCAGCGCGCGGCCGGAGACGCGGTTTTCCCACCACCAGAACAGCCAGCCGGACAGCACGAAGGCGGCCGCGCCCAACGCCAGATGCAGGCCGCTGTCGCTGAGCAGCGGCGACAGCAGGCCGGCGATCAGCGCGTTGGCCAGCAGGCCGAAGAAGGCCTGCAGCGAGGACGCGCTGCCGCGCCGGTGCGGGTACATGTCGAGGATGGCGAGGGTGACGATGGGAAACACCAGCGCGATGCCGAACGCGAGCAAACTCATCGGCAGCACTGCCCACGGCACCGCCGGCACATCGGCCCACAGGGTGTAGCCGAGGTTGAGCGCCATCGCGCTGCCGCAGCAGGCGAAGCCGATGTTGGCCAGCCGGCGGCCGTCGATGCGCCCGGCCGAGCGACCGGACACGAACGCGCCCAGCATCATCCCGCCGATCATCGGAATGAAGAACCAGCCGAACTGCTGCTCGCTCAAACGCAAATGCTCCAGCACGAAGGCCGGGGCGGACGCGATGTACAGGAACAGCGCGCCGAAATTGAGCGCCGCCGCCATCGACAGGCGCAGGAAGCGCGGGTTGCGAGCCATCTCCAGATAGCCGCGCAGCAGCGCCGGCGGTTGCAGCGGCAGCCGCGCCGCGGGCGGGTGGGTTTCCGGCAGCGCGCGCTGCACCGCCACGATCAGCACCAGCGCGAACGCCGCCAGGAACCAGAAGATCGCCGGCCAGCGGTGCCAGCCCAGCAGCCAGCCGCCCAGCACCGGCGCCACCGCCGGGGCGATGCCGAAGATCATCGACACCTGGCTCATCAGCCGCTGCGCGTCGTCGCCGTGCAGCACGTCGCGGATCACCGCACGGCCCACGATCAGGCCCACGCCCGCGCTCAGGCCCTGCAGCGCGCGGAACGCCAGCAGCTGCGGCAAGCTGGTGGCCAGCGCGCAGCCCACCGAGGCCAGCAGGAACACCGACAGCCCGCCCAGGATCACCCGCCGCCGCCCCAACGCGTCCGACAGCGCGCCGTGCACCAGGCTCATCCCCGCATACGCCAGCAGATAGATGCTGATGGTCTGCTGCATGGCCAGCTTGTCCGCACCCATCTGCGCGCCGATCTGCGGGAACGCCGGGAAGATGGTGTCGATGGAGAACGGGCCGAACATCGACAGCCCGCCCAGCAGCAGCGCCAGGCGGCGGAAGGAGATGGAAGGATTCAAGGGCGTGGCGATGGGGGAATCCGGCCGACAGGGTAGCAGCGCCGGCGCTGCCGTTTGTCGCGGGAAAGCTGCGTTGCACGCCTGCAACTGCCGGCAGCCGCTATAATCGCGCCACACGGAGGGAGAAGCGCGCGGACCTCGTCCCGCAGCGCTGCCGAAGGCGCAACCGCCCGGAATCGCTCAGGCCCAAGACCGCCGTGTGACTACACTCTGGAGAGATCGGCAGGCCATCCATCGGCGCTGCCGGCGCCGAAGGGGCAAGAAGCCGCGCGGATTCCCCTCCCCACCCGCGCGCTTCCAAACTCTCAGGCAGAAGGACAGAGCGGGCATCCCCTTCACGCGCCCTCGCGCCCCCGGATGCCGCCATGACCCAGCCCTCGCTTCGCTCGCTCGAACACCACGACGCCTTCATCGAACGCCATATCGGCCCCAACGACGCCGAAATCTCGGCGATGCTGGGCCAGCTCGGCTTCGATTCGCTGGAAGCCTTCACCGACGCCATCGTCCCGGCCAGCATCAAGTCCACCGCCCCGCTGGCGCTGCCGGAGTCGATGACCGAAGTCGATGCGCTGGCGAAGATCCGCGCCATCGCCGACAAGAACCAGGTCTTCCGCAGCTTCATCGGCCAGGGCTATTACGGCACCCACGTGCCGAACGTGATCCTGCGCAACATCCTCGAGAATCCGGCCTGGTACACCGCCTACACCCCGTACCAGGCGGAAATCTCGCAGGGCCGCATGGAAGCGCTGATCAACTTCCAGACCATGGTCGCCGACCTGACCGGGATGGACATCGCCAACGCCTCGCTGCTGGACGAAGCCAGCGCCGCGGCCGAGGCGATGACGCTGGCCAAGCGCAGCGCCAAATCGAAGTCCGACACCTTCCTGGTGGCTGGCGACACCCACCCACAGACCATCGAAGTGCTGCAGACCCGCGCCGAGCCGCTGGGCCTGAAGGTCGAGATCGTGCGCTCCACCGACGCCTTCCACGAGAAGATCGCCGCCGGCAACTACTTCGGCGTGCTGGTGCAGTACCCGGCCTCCAGCGGCTGGATCGCCGAATGGGATCGCGACGCCGAGGCCATCCACGCGCACGACGCGCTGTTCGTGGTCGCCACCGACCTGCTCGCGCTGACCCTGCTGAAATCGCCGGGCGAAATGGGCGCGGACATCGTGATCGGCAACAGCCAGCGCTTCGGCGTGCCGTTCGGCTTCGGCGGCCCGCACGCCGCCTTCATGGCCTGCCGCGACGCGTACAAGCGTTCGATGCCGGGCCGCCTGATCGGCGTCTCCGTCGATGCCGCCGGCAACCCCGCCTACCGCCTGACCCTGCAGACCCGCGAGCAGCACATCCGCCGCGAGAAGGCCACCTCCAACATCTGCACCGCGCAGGTGCTGCTGGCGGTGATGGCGGCGATGTACGCCGTTTACCACGGCCCGGATGGCCTCAAGCGCATCGCATCGCGCGTCGCGCGCTACACCGCGATCCTGGCCGCCGGCCTGCGCGAGCTGGGCCATGCCAGCGTCCACGCCAGCGCCTTCGACACCCTGTGCATCGACGCCGGCGACCAGTCCGCCGTGCTGGTCGAGCGCGCCCGCGCGCACCGCGCCAACCTGCGCGTGCGCGGCAACGGTTCGATCTGCATTTCGCTGGACGAAACCACCACCCGCACCGACCTCGAACTGCTGTGGCGCATCTTCGGCGGCGACGACGCGACGCTGCCGTCGATCGACGCGCTGGACGCCAGCGCGCCGTCGCTGATCCCGGCGGAGCTGGCGCGCAGCAGCGCGTTCATGACCCACCCGGTGTTCAACACCCACCACAGCGAGCACGAACTGCTGCGCTACCTGCGCACGCTGGCGGACAAGGACCTGGCGATGGATCGCACCATGATCCCGCTGGGCAGCTGCACCATGAAGCTCAACGCCACCGCCGAGATGATCCCGATCACCTGGCCGGAGTTCGGCAACATCCATCCGCTGGTGCCGGCCGCGCAGGCGCAGGGCTACAAGGAACTGATCGCCGGACTGGAAGCGATGCTGGTGGAAGCCACCGGCTACGACGCGGTCAGCCTGCAGCCCAATTCCGGCGCGCAGGGCGAATACGCCGGCCTGCTGGCGATCCGCGCCTGGCACGCCTCGCGCGGCGAGAGCCATCGCAACATCTGCCTGATCCCGGAATCGGCGCACGGCACCAACCCGGCATCCGCCAACATGTGCGGGATGAAGGTGGTGGTCACCAAGTGCGACGCCAACGGCAACGTCGACGTGGAAGACATCCGCGTGCAGGCCGAGAAGCATTCGGCCAACCTCGCCGCGATCATGATGACCTACCCGTCCACCCACGGCGTGTTTGAAGAGGACGTGGTGGAAATCTGCGAAATCGTGCACAAGCACGGCGGCCAGGTGTACACCGACGGCGCCAACATGAACGCGCTGGTCGGCCTGGCCAAGCCGGGCAAGTGGGGCAGCGACGTCAGCCACCTCAACCTGCACAAGACCTTCTGCATCCCGCACGGCGGCGGCGGCCCCGGCGTTGGCCCGTGCGCGGTGCGTTCGCACCTGGCGCCGTTCCTGCCCAAGGCGTTCGGCGAAGGCGGCGTGCGCACGGAAGGCAGCGGCGGCGGCGCGATGGTGTCGGCGGCCAGCTTCGGCAGCGCCTCGATCCTGCCGATCAGCTGGATGTACATCGCGATGATGGGCCGCGACGGCCTGCGCAAGGCCACCCAGGTGGCGATGCTCAACGCCAACTACATCGCGAAGCGACTGGCCCCGCATTACCCGACGCTCTATACCGGCCGCAACGGGCTGGTCGCGCACGAGTGCATCCTCGACCTGCGCCCGCTGGAGAAGCTCTCCGGCATCAGCGCCGAGGACGTGGCCAAGCGCCTGATCGACTTCGGCTTCCACGCCCCGACCCTGAGCTTCCCGGTCGCCGGCACGCTGATGGTGGAGCCGACCGAGTCCGAATCGCAGCACGAGCTGGATCGCTTCATCGACGCGATGATCCAGATCCGCGCCGAGATCCAGGACGTGATCGACGGCAAGCTGGACCGCGCCGACAACCCGCTCAAGCACGCCCCGCACACGGCGATGCAGGTGTCGGCCAGCGAATGGGCCCACGCCTACCCGCGCGAGCTGGCCGCGTTCCCGCTGCCGGTACTCAAGCAGGTCAAGTACTGGCCGCCGGTGGCGCGCGTGGACAACGTGCATGGCGACAAGAACGTGATGTGCGCCTGCA
>JAGWUF010000062.1 GCA_028868545.1 Lysobacteraceae bacterium
GGGCATGCGCTCAAGGGGGCATCCCGTATGCTGGCTGCCGGCATCGCCGTGGTCTGCGAATTCAATCCGACGTTCCTGGAGCAGTCGGAGGGGATGAGTGCACTCCTCCAATCGCTTCAGGACTATCGCATTTACGATCTGGAAAAGCCGAGCAAAGAGACATCGTTGGCAGCCCTTTCTCAGCATCTGGCTGGAGGGCTCCGCTACACGGACATCCTGGCGCTTCCAAAAAAACTGTAGCCGCGAATGCCACCTTTGCTTTCCATCGTGATTCCCACCCACAAGCGCCCTCGCTTGGTTGCCCGCGCGATATCCAGCGCCCTCGACGTTTACAAAAGCGTCGACCTCGAAATCCTCGTGATTCCGAACGGCCAGGACGACACATGGCGGGCCGTTGCAGAGCAGCATGGGCATGATCCGCGCATCCAGTGGCATTACCTGCCGGCCGGCAATGCCTGCGCGGCACGGAACCACGGACTTGCCAAGGCCCAAGGCGCATACCTGCGCTTCCTGGATGACGATGACTACCTGCTCCCGGCCGCAGCCGGGCAGCTGGAGCTGATCGAGCGCGAGGGACTTGATGCGTGCTCGGCCCCCCTCGAGTCCACCACTGCGGACGGAATTCGACGTTATTCAATCGAACTGCCCGTCACAGACGATTTCGGTGCCGCAGCCATCCACTCCGCAACCATCAGCCTGACGCAAGGCTCCATCTTCCGAACGAACCGCATCCGGGAAATTCGATGGCGCGAGGATGTGGATCTCTACGACGACTATCTCTGGATGCTGGATGTCGTCACCGCAGGTGAAATGACGTGGACGAAAATCCCCGCCCCTGTCTGCGCATACGTGCAGCATGATGGCGCCCGACTCTCCCGGATTCGACGGTCCAGTCAGAATTCACGCATCCTCGTGGATGCGCTGCTGCACGCGCACCGCGAACTCCTAACCCAAGGCAGGCTCACCCCCCGGCGCAACGAGGCTGTCGCCACCGCATTGCTCACCCACGCCCATTCCGCATTTCCGGCAAGCCCGGTGTATCTCGGCGCAGCGATCCGGAAAGCCAAAGTCATGGCCCCGAGCGCAGCCCCCTTGCAACCCATCTTCGAGAGGCAGCCATGGCTGGCCAGGCACCTGCTTCCGATCGAATGGGCAGCCCTTGCCCCGCGTTACGTGACGCGCGGTTATCGTCGCGCCTCTTGGTTCGTCGGCCGGATGCTGGACCGCATGAACAGCTGACCAAGGCTGCGAAGTGGCACCCATGAGCGGTACCGCAACGAACGCAAGACAGCACGAAGCGATAACGAAGGCACCCTGAGCAACCGCATCACTGTTGCCTGCAACGGACCGTCGGCAAGCTTGCACGCTAGCGTCCAGTGCGACCCGACCAGAAAGCGCTCATAGGCGACACTGGCTTGGCCGGTGCTGGCCGATCCGGCGTGGTGCAACCAGATGTCCTCCAGCAACACCAGCGCCCCGCCCTGCCTGCGCCAGCGCCAGGACAATTCGACGTCCTCTCCGTACATGAAGAAGTCGTCATCGAACAAGGGCGCGGCGTTGTCAGGCCGCCGCACCAGCAGGCAACAGCCACTAAGGTAGGCAATGCCGCCCGGCACCGGGCGACGGGTCACCAGCGCCAGCCAGCGGTGGTAGTACAACCAGCCCTGTGCCTGGCCATCCTGAAGGATGCGGGGCGCCACTAGGACCGGGATGGCACTGTCGCGGGGCAGCGCAGCAAGCAGCGCCGCACGCATGCCGGGCAACACCTGCGCATCGTTGTTGACCAGCAGGACCGGGCCGACATGCCCCCTGCGCCCCAGCTCGACCAAGGCGGCATTCATGCCCTTGCCGAACCCGAGGTTGGTTGGATTGCCGACAAGGTGCACGCGGGGCTCCCCGGCGTAGCGGGCTACCAGCGCCTGCAGGCTGCGCCCTTCGTCCGCGGAGTTGTCCCAGACCAGGACCGGCGCCCAACCATCGGCCAGCAGGGTGTCGATGCACCCCGCCGTCAACTCCGGCTTCCGGAAGTGGATCGTGATGGCGGCGGTCATGGCTTGCCTTCCAGAAGGTCGCGGTAGGTCTCGACATAGGCATCGACCATCTTGTCGCCCCGGAATTGGGTTGTAGCCGTCTCGCGCGCCGAAGCACTGCACGCAAGGTGCAGTTGCCTATTCGTGGCCATGGCTCGTGCCGCATTTGCAAAAGCCCGAATATCCTCGCGTTTGCACAGCAGGCCTGTTCTGCCATGCACAACGACCTCCTCAATAGAGGTTCCTTCCATCGCAATCACAGGCAGGCCGCACGCCATGGCTTCGATAGCCACCAGCGGCAACCCCTCGCTGCGCGAGGGAAATAAAAATGCATCGGCATTCTGCATGGCGACGATAACTTGGTGACCCGACAACCGCCCCAGATCACGCATATTCACTGGCATCGCGGAACGATGCTGGTCAGCCGCCTGGCCGCCGGTGTATTGCAATTCGAAACCACTCCCCAGCTCACGCATGATCGGCGCCAGAAGATCCACGCCCTTGCGCGCCATCCAACTGCCGACATAGAGCAGACGAAATGGGGCATCCAACTGCCGCACGTGATCACCCGGTTGGAACAATTCCGTATCGATACCGTTGTAGATGACCTGCATCGGCACGTCGCAGAGGGTCTGACGCGCCATGTCGGCCACGAAGCGACTGACGGCCACCACCCTGCCGGCGCGATGCAGCACGCGGCGTTCAATGGGTACGATCCACCAGCGGTGATAGGCAGAACGCAACCCTCCCTTGTAAGGACGCAATGCCGGGTCATGAATCGAGTGGTGCAGCGTTGCAACCACTGGCACATGTCCAGGAATGAAGCGCGGATGCAGCCAAGTATTGATATGCACCAGATTGGCCCAGGGCGGCGGCGTTGGCACGGGCACCGTCCACGGCAGGTATTCGGCGCGGTGCGGCAGCCAGGTGATTTCTGCCCGGATTCCACGCTGCCGCAAGCCTTGCACCAGGGTTTCCGTGAACACGTCGGTGCCGGTGCCGCAGCGCACTGCAGGAAACCAGACAGCCGGCTGCTTCGTGGTCATTGCGTTGCACGCTCGATCCGGTAAATCAACGTGGGAATGATGCGCCGCATTGGATGCAACACCCCATCCGGCACCCGCCGCAGCAGCCGCGCTGCATGTGACTCTGGCCGCTCGATCTCGAAGGTCTCGCGCAGCGCCGCAACGCACAGGTTGCGCGCGCGGAAGCCCGCCGTTTCCAGCATCCGTTCCAGCGGCCGCATCTGCAGCGGCTCGCAGTCGTAGAACGTGCCTTTGCCCATCAACCGCAGATACGGGCTGCGCAGGCGGCGCGGCCACCAGCTGAGGAATCTCAGCCGATAGTGCGGCTCGGTCAGCATCCAGCGGCTGGGCACGGCCAGGTAGCCCACACCATCGGGGCGCATGACCCGGTGGATTTCGCGCAGGTGCTGAAGCTGCGCCTTCTCGTCTCCGACGTGTTCGATGACGTGGTTGCTGATGACGACATCGAACGTGTCCGCAGCGAATGGCAGTTCCACGCCTTCGACCTGCTGGTAGCGATAGCCCTCGCTGACCAGCCGGTTGTCCACCACATCCACAGCGTCCACTTCGCAACGCAGGCCTGGATGGGTTGCGAAGTAATGTGCGATGCCGCCGGAGCCGGTGCCGATTTCCAGCAGGCGCAGCGGCTGTTTGCGCGTGTGCAGGCCCAACAGTCGCTCAATCTTGAGTGCTTTCCAGTGGCGTGAGGCAAGATCCAGCACGGCGTGCGGTTGGCGGGTTTCATTGTGCATAACGGATCCCGTTTTCCCACACCGAACGAAGTTGCGCCAGCAGGCCAGCAGGAATGCGCGGGTCGCTGCCGGCGGCGTGCAGGGTGTCGATCATGGCTTCGGCGATCCAAGTCAACGGCATCTGCGGATCGCGCACGCCGCAGACGTCGCGGCCGAAGCGGCACAGTTCTTCCGGCAGGGGGTATGACTTGGAGCGTTGCGCTTTTCCCGACCACAGGCGCAGGGCCAGGGTGTGGTCTTCCAGTTCGGGGCCGCCGGGAGAGCGCTGGTAGCGGTAGATGCGGGTGGTGACGACGTCGAACATGGGGGCCAGGCGGATGCCCTCGGCCGCGCCGTGGTAGAGCACGCCGAAATTCTTCAGATGCGCATCGCCATTGCCGACCATGACCGAAAACGCCAGCTGCTCGTAGAACCGCTGCAGGTCATGGCGGCTGCCAGTGATCATGCCCAGCAGCTCGGCCACGCGCTGGTAGCTGCCGTGGTATTTGCGTTCGGACAGGGTGTCGCGCACGCGCAACCCCATCAGCGAGGCCACGTCTTCGAAGCCGAGACGCAGCCCGCCGGCATCGAGGTCAAAGCGCTCCACCAGCAGGAGCTGCCCGTCGTCGCTCAGTTCGACCTTGGCCGCGTCGATGCCGGCGCGCGCGGCGGCCGTCATGCACAGGTATTCGTTGGCGGTCAGGCCGGGATAGCCAGCGCCGGCGGTTTTGACGATCAAGTTGGGAATGGGAATGGTGGCGCGGTCGGGCACCATGATCTTGGGCTGCATGCCCGCCACGCCGATGCCCGTGGCCAGGTAGGCATCCACCAGTTCATCGAACAACTGCGCGGTGAACGGCATGCGCAGCAGGGTTTGCCGGGCAATTGGCTGGGCCTGCACCGGCGTCGAACTACCGGGCACGCGATAACCCAACCGGCCGATGCCGTTGTCGCCGATCAATGCCAGCAGGCGCATGGCGGTCATCGGCTGCTTGGGGAATTGCTGACGCAGGCGATTGAACAGATCGCCTTCCGGCAGGTTCTGATCCATCACCGGGAACAGCGCGCCGTCCTGCCAGGTCAACCGCGTGGGCGGCATCAGCAGGCCGACCACGGGCTGGGCCGGATCCGTCTGCAGATAGCGATACTCGAAGCCGGATTGCTGCAGCAATTGCCCCGAGGGCTGGCCCGCCACGTTCACCTGCAACAGCCGGATGCGCTCGTCCATGTCCGGATCAATCTTCATCATCTTCGGCGAAGCGCTGGCGCACCTCCTCCAGCGTGGGCAGGCCCAACGGCTCCAGACGCAGGGTGTAACCCATGCTGCGCAGCACGTCGAGCAGCGCGCCGGTGGTGACGTCGCCCCCTGTTTCCAGCCGATGCAGCAGATCCCGGCTCCGCCCGGACTGCACGGCGATCTGGGTCGCCTTCAGGCCTTGTCCACGCCGCGCGCTGCGCACGACGTCGCCCAGGTCCGTCAGCGTGCGGATGGGGAGAGGCATCGCCAGATTCGTCCTTTATTCAAGACAATTTTACTTATAACTCAGAAAATGTACTTAATACAAGACATTCATATAAATATTGCGTGATGCTTCTTTCAACGCAGCGCCGCCCATAGCTTGTCCCCCAGCACCGGCCAGGCGAAGCCGCTCGCGAACTGCTGCGCGCCGGCCCGCCAGTGCGGTTTGCCATCCTTGAGGACGCGCAGGATGGCTTCGCTCAACGCGACATAGTCACCCGGCGATACCAGATGGCCGGACTGACCTTCGGCCACCGCATCGACGATGCCGCCAGTGGCAAACGCCACGGTGGGCAGGCCGTGGGCGGCGGCTTCGATGGCCACCATGCCGAAGCCTTCGGGGTCGCCGGGGAGCTGGCGCACGGGGAAAACGTGAATGGCGGCGCTTTCATAAGCACAGGCCAATGGCTGCGGATCGGTGATGACGCCAAGGAAGCGCAGATGCTCGCCGATGCCGGCTTCATCCGCCGCTGCCTGGATGCTGGCGCGGGTTTGCACGCCGGCCAGCAAAGAATCCACCGGGGCTTCGCCCAACACCACCAGCCGCACCTCGGGCATCTGCTGCACGATGCCCGGCAATGCGTGCTGCACGAACTCGCGCAACCCCTTGCGCTCGGTCAGCCGCCCCACCGAAAGCAGCAGCGGGCCATCGCCCAGTGCGTGGCGGGCACGGAAGTCCTGCAATGCCTGCGCAGGCTGCGGTGCGGCGGGCAGGCCGACGCCGGGGTGGACGATGCGGATCCTGTCCTCGGCAATCCCCAGCGCGCGCACCAGCTCGGCGGTGGGCCGGCTGTTGGCGATGACCCGATCCATCCGTCGCAGGATGGGATGCCAGATGGCGCGATAAAGCGGATGGCGCACGGCCACGTCCAGCCCGTGCACGTAGGCGACTGCACGCGCGCCGCAGGCGCGGGCCGCCAGCCACGCCGCCGGTGCGGTCAGCCCGCTGCCGGCCAGCACGATGTCCGGCCGCTGCCGCCGCGCCAGTCGCAGCGCCCGCCATGCGGATGCCAGCAGGAAGCGCGGCAGCGGGCGCAGCGGCACTTCGTCCAGTGCAACATGCTCCGGCTTGAGCGCGGTAGCCCCGCGCGGGCCAACCACCTGTACCTGCGCACGGCGCGACAACTCATCGGCGATATGCCAGTTCAACCGCTCCATCCCGCCCACCAGCGGCGGCAGGTTGCGGGTGATGTGGAGGATGCGGGGCTGATGCACTCGCTCAGGCATCGCGTTTGTACGTCAGGTTGGTGATCTGCTCAGACACCAGCCCGATCAAGAACACGATCACCGAGGCGCTGAACAACAGCATGCTCATGTTGGTGAACCGGCCCGCCTCGTGGAAGGTCCAAGCGTACCAACCCATTCCCGCGAAGAAAAATACCGCCGCCGTCGGCACAAACAGCTTCAATGGCGAGTACAGGCTGGCAATCTTGAAGATGATCAGCAGGAAGCGCACGCCGTCCTTGAACGGGCGGATATGGCTGTTGGTGCCGACCCGCCTGGCTACCGGGATCGGCACGTAGGCCACCGGGTAGGCGCTGCGGAAGAACGCCATGGTGCTGGTGGTGGGGTAGGAAAACCCGTTGGGCAGCAGGTGCAGGAATTCGCGGAACTTGTCGGCACGGACGGCGCGGAAGCCGGAGGTGAGATCCAGGATCCGGTGGCCGGTCATCCAGCTGGCCAGGCGGTTGTAGAAGGCATTGGCTAACCCGCGCTGGAGACTGGCTTGGCCGCCGCGGTCACGCGCGCCGACCACCATGTCATAGCCGTCCTCCAGCCTGGCCAGCAGCGCCGCCACGTGCTCAGCGCCGTGCTGGCCGTCGGCATCCATGAACACCAACGCCGCCCCCTGAGCCACACGCGCCCCGCGCTTGATGGCAGCGCCGTTGCCCATCGAGTACGGCGAGGACAGCACGCGGACACCCTGCTCGGCAGCGATGGCGGCTGTGCCATCGGTCGAGCCATCATCGACCACGATGATCTCGGCATCCGGATAGGCAAGCCGCAACGCAGGCAGCGTGCGGCGCAGGCCTTCGGCCTCGTTCTTGGCCGGCAGGATGATGCTGAGTGCTGGTATCCCCATGCCGCACAGGGTAACGCGAACCGCAGTGCACCTGGGAGCAGGCGGTGTTGCCAGACGGCCATGTTAGGTGGCATTTTGCGTTTGCGGTTAAAGTTTCGACTGATTTTCGAGGTTCTCCACCCATGAGCACAGCCACCACCCCCAACCTGATGGGCATCACCGGCATCGCGCGCCGCCTGGTCATGGACGGGGCGCTGGAGGAAGGGGCTGCCCGCAAGGCGATGGATGCGGCCACCGCCGAAAAGACCCCGTTGGCGGCCTATTTGATGCAGCATCGGCTGGCCTCGGCGGCGGCGCTGGCGGCCGCCAATTCGGTGGAGTTCGGCATGCCGATCGTGGATGCGCTGGCCATCGATCCGGCGCAGTCGGCCATTGCGCTGGTCAAGGAAGAGTTGCTGCGCAAGCATCAGGTGCTGCCGCTGTTCAAGCGCGGCAACCGGCTGTTCGTGGGGACATCGGACCCCACCAACAACCAGGCGCTGGAAGAGCTCAAGTTCCACACCAATCTGGCGGTGGAGCCCATCCTGGTGGATGTCGACCGCATCAAGCGCTGCCTCGATCTGTGGCTGGAGGCCGCCGAGGCCTTGGCGGCCGACCTGGATGATGCCGATGGCCTGGAAGGGCTGGAGGTCAGTGGCGGCGACGACGACTTCTCCAACGACACCGGCGTGGACGCCGGCGGCGAGGACACCCCCACCGTCAAGTTCATCAACAAGGCGCTGGTGGATGCCATTCGCAAGGGCGCTTCCGACATCCATTTCGAACCCTACGAAACCGAGTACCGGGTGCGCTTCCGCATCGACGGGATCCTGAAGATCGCCAAGAAGGTGCCGGTGAAGCTGCATGCCCGCATCGCGGCGCGCTTGAAGGTGATGTCGCAACTGGACATCGCCGAAAAGCGCGTGCCGCAGGACGGCCGCATCAAGCTCAATATCAGCAAGACCAAGCAGGTGGACTTCCGCGTCAGCACCCTGCCCACCCTGTTCGGCGAAAAAATCGTGCTGCGCATCCTCGACGGCAGCGCCGCCAAGATGGGCATCGACAAGCTGGGCTACGAGCCGGTGCAGCAGAAGCTGTTCCTGGATGCCATTCACAAACCCTACGGCATGGTGCTGGTCACCGGCCCCACCGGTTCCGGCAAGACCGTGAGCCTGTACACCGGGCTGGGCATCCTCAACGACGAGACCCGCAACATCAGCACGGTGGAAGACCCGGTGGAAATCCGCCTGCCGGGCGTCAACCAGGTGCAGCAGAACACCAAGCGCGGCATGACCTTCGCCGCCGCCCTGCGCAGCTTCCTGCGCCAGGATCCGGACGTGGTGATGGTGGGTGAAATCCGCGACCTGGAAACCGCCGAGATCGCGATCAAGGCGGCACAGACCGGCCACATGGTGCTCTCCACCCTGCATACCAACGATGCCCCGCAGACCATTTCACGCCTGATGAACATGGGGATTGCGCCTTACAACATCACCAGTTCGGTGAGCCTGGTCATCGCCCAGCGCCTGGTGCGTCGCCTGCACGACTGCAAGCGCGCCGTGCACCTGCCCGAGCATGCCCTGCTGTCGGAGGGGTTCACCGCCGACGAGGTGCACGAGGGCATCACCGTCTACGAAGCCGTGGGCTGCGAGGACTGCACCGAAGGCTACAAGGGCCGTGCCGGCATCTACCAGGTGATGCCGATGACCGAGCAAATCCAGCAAATCGTGCTCGCCGGTGGTAATGTGCAGCAGATTACCGAGGCGTCATTGCACAGCGGCGTCCGCGACCTGCGGCGCTCTGCGCTGGACAAGGTGAAACAGGGGATCACCAGTCTCATCGAGATCAACCGTGTCACCAAGGATTGAAGGGGAACTTCATGTCCGCTCGCAGAGCCGCCATCAGCAAAGCCAGGGAAAAAACCGAAGCACGTCGCCTGAACCCGCTGGAAGAGTTCGTCTGGCAGGGCCGCGACAAGCGCGGCAAGGAGATGAAGGGTGAGCAATTGGCGCGCACCGCCAATCTGCTGCGTGCCGAACTGCGCAAGCAGGGCATCAACCCGACCATGGTCAAGGCCAAGCCCAAACCCTTGTTCGGCGGGGCCGGCAAGAAGATTTCCCCGCGCGATATCGCCGTGTTCAGCCGCCAGCTGGCCACCATGATGAAATCCGGCGTGCCGATCGTGAACGCGCTGGAAATCATCGGTGGCGGCAACAAGAACCCGACCATGAAGAAGATGGTCAACAGCCTGCGCAGCGACATCGAGGGCGGCGCCTCCATCTACGAGGCGATGAGCCAGTTCCCGGTGCAGTTCGACGAGCTCTACCGCAACCTGGTGGGCGCCGGCGAGGCGTCCGGCGTGCTGGAAACCGTGCTGGAAACGATTGCCAACTACAAGGAAAACATCGAGAGCATCAAGGGCAAGATCAAGAAAGCCTTGTTCTATCCTGCGGCGGTGATCGCGGTTGCCATCCTGGTCAGCGCGGTGTTGATGGTGTACGTGGTACCGATCTTCAAGGAGACCTTCAGCAGTTTTGGTGCGGATCTGCCGGCCTTCACCAGCCTGGTGTTCGGCATTTCCGACATCGTCGTCAAATGGTTCTGGCTGATCGGCATCGTGGTTGCCGGCGGCGTCGGCTTCTTCATTTACTCCTACAAACGCTCCACCAAGCTGCAGCACACCGTCGATCGCCTGATGTTGAAGATCCCGGTGATCGGCAAGGTGCTGAACGAATCGGCCATTGCCCGCTTCGCGCGTACACTGGCGGTCACCTTCAAGGCCGGTGTGCCACTGGTCGAGGCACTGGACAGCGTGGCCGGTGCCACCGGCAGCATGGTGTACGAGCAGGCCGTGCGCAAGATGAAGGACGACGTGGCGGTGGGCTACCCGGTCAACGTGGCGATGAAGCAGGTCAACCTGTTCCCGCACATGGTGGTGCAGATGACCGCGATCGGTGAAGAAGCCGGCGCACTGGACACCATGCTGTACAAGGTGGCCGAGTTCTACGAGGAAGAAGTCAGCAATACCGTGGATGCATTGTCCAGCCTGATCGAGCCGATGGTGATGGTGGTGATCGGTGGCATGGTGGGCTCGATCGTGGTCGCCATGTACCTGCCGATCTTCAAGATCGCGATGACGGTGATGTAAGGGAACCCGGATTCGATGGCCTTTCTCGATGCGCACCCCGGCCTCGGCTATCCCGCCGCGGCGGGGCTTGGTTTGCTGGTTGGCAGCTTCCTGAATGTGGTGATCCTGCGCCTGCCGCGCCGGCTGGAATGGCAGTGGCGGCGCGATGCGCGTGAAATCCTGGAAGAACCCGAACTGTACGACCCGCCACCGCCCGGCATCGTGGTGGAGGGCTCGCACTGCCCCCACTGCAAGAAGCCGCTGCGCTGGTACGAAAACATTCCGGTGTTGAGCTGGGTGGTGCAAGGTGGCAAGTGTCGTGGCTGCAAGGCCCCCATTTCCATCCAATATCCTCTGGTGGAGCTGATCACCGGGCTGCTGTTCCTGGCCTGTGTCTGGCGCTTCGGGTTTGGCTGGAAGGGGTTCGGCGCGATGCTGCTGACCGGCTTTCTGGTGGCGCTGTCCGGGATCGATTTCCGTACCAAGCTGCTGCCCGACCAGCTGACCCTGCCGCTGCTCTGGCTGGGGCTGGTGGCTGCGGTCGAAAACCTGTACGTGGGGCACAAGTCCGCGCTTCTGGGGGCGATGGCGGGTTATCTCAGCCTGTGGTCGGTGTATTGGGTGTTCAAGCAACTCACCGGCAAGGAAGGCATGGGCCATGGCGATTTCAAGCTGCTGGCCGCGCTGGGGGCGTGGGTGGGCTTGTCGGGCGTGTTGCCCACCATCCTGCTGTCCTCCTTGGCCGGTGCCGTGGTGGGCTCGATCTGGCTGGCGGTGAAGGGCCGCGACAAGGCCACGCCCATTCCGTTCGGCCCCTACCTGGCGTTTGCCGGCTGGATCACGTTCTTCTGGGGCACGGATCTGGTGGCCGCCTACATGCGGTTTGCCGGGCTGGCTTGAGAACGGGCGCGTCGGAAAACCCCGGCCTTTCAACCCGGCATCGACGCGGCCCCGGATAATTCTCGATAGGCCCGATCCAGCGCCAGCACCTGTCCCGGCAGCGCGGCCAATGCACCGTCGTTGACGAGGATGTCATCGGCAATCGCCAACCGTTGCCCCCGCGTGGCCTGCGCGGCGATCATGCGGCGCGCCAGTGCTTCGTCGATGCCGTCGCGATGCAGCAGCCGCGCCAGTTGCACGTCTTCCGGCACATCCACCACCAGAATGCGATCCAGCCACGGATAGACCCGACGGCCACCACCTTCGGCCAGCAGTGGGATCGAGGCAACCGCATAAGGGCCCGTTGCGGCCCGACAGGCTTCGGCCAGAAGCGTTCGCACGCGCGGGTGGAGGATGGCCTCCAGCCGCGTGCGCGCCGCCGGGTCTGCAAAGATGCGCCGGCGCATCGCGGCGCGATCGAGGCCCCCATCGCCGCCCAGCACCTGCGTGCCGAAGGCGGCCACCACCTCGGCCAGCCCCTCGCTGCCCACCGCCACGGCGGCGCGGGCGGCGGCATCGGCATCGGCCACCGGCACGCCAAGGGCCTGGAAACAGGCCTCCACCGCGCTCTTGCCCGAGGCCACGCCGCCGGTCAGGCCAATGATGTAATCACTCATGCGCCCATTATGTCGCGCCGGGAGGGTGTCCGGCGGCCGTTGCTGCTTGCAACCTTGTCCCGTATCAGGGTGCCAGCAGCGCCTGCACCACCGGCAGGTCGGCCGGCGGCATCGGGTAGTCATGCAAGTCGCACAGCGCCACCCACGCCAGCGCCTGCCCTTCCAGCCCCCGCGGCTGGCCCGTGAAGCTGACCTCGCGCACATCGAGGGTGATGCGCTTGCCGGGATAGGTCATGTCCACACAGGCCACCACCGCGCCGATCACCGCCGCAATCCCCAATTCTTCCCGCAACTCGCGTACCAATGCCGCTTCCGGGGTTTCCCCCGGCTCAATCTTGCCACCCGGGAATTCCCACAAGCCCGCCAGGTCACGCCCTGCGGTGCGCTGCGCCAGCAGCACGCGGCCTTCGGTGTCGCGCAGGACGGCTGCGACGACGTGGATGCGCCTCTCCTCCCCCTGCGGGTGCAGGGGAGGGCGTGCTTCACGCAAGCTGTCCATGGCAGTGCTTGTACTTCTTGCCGCTGCCGCAGGGGCACGGGTCATTGCGACCGATTGCGCCGGACGCCAGCGCCTGCTGCAACTGCACGTCGGCCGCCTCTTCGTCGGCCCCCAGCCCGCCCATGTCGGGGTGCTGGAATTGCATCTGCCGGTTGATGGCCTCGGCGCGCGCGCGCTCCTGGGCTTCGGCGGCGGCGACTTCCTCCTCGCTGCGAATGCGCACGCGCGCCAGCAGCGACACCACTTCGCGCTTGACCTTTTCCAGCAGCTCCGAGAACAGCTCGAAGGCTTCCTTCTTGTATTCCTGCTTGGGCTGCTTCTGCGCATAGCCGCGCAGGTGGATGCCCTGGCGCAGGTAGTCCATGCGCGCCAGGTGCTCCTTCCAGTTCTGGTCCAGCACGTTCAGCATCACGTGCTTTTCCAGCATGCGCATGGTCTCGGCGCCCACCTGCGTTTCCTTGTCCGCGAACAACGCATCCATCGCGGCCAGTACCTGCTCCTTGATGCCGGAGGTGTCCAGCTCGGTGCGCTCCTTGTGCAGCTGCACCAGCGGCACCTGCAGGCCGAATTCGGCGGCCAGCTCGGCCTCCAGCCCCGGCAGGTCCCATTGTTCGTCGATCGACTCCGGCGGCACGAAGCGGTCCACCATGTCGGAGGCCACGTCGTGGCGGATGCCGTCGATGTTGTCCTTGATGCTGTCGGCTTCCAGCAACTCGTTGCGCTGGCCGTAGATGACCTTGCGCTGGTCGTTGTTGACATCGTCGAAATCCAGCAGGTTCTTGCGGATGTCGAAGTTGTGCGCCTCCACCTTGCGCTGGGCGTTGGCGATCTGGCGGGTGACCAGCGGCGACTC
>JAGWUF010000063.1 GCA_028868545.1 Lysobacteraceae bacterium
GACGCCGCCGGACAGGCTCACCATCACCTGCTGCACGCGTGGATCCAGCGCGCGCACCAGCGCATCCACGCGGCGCAGCGCCTCCACCTTGGCGGCGTTGTCGAGCGCATCGACCGGATCGAGCGCGGGGTACAGCGCGCGCCCACCGCTGCGCTGCAGGGCATGCGCAGCGTGCGCGCGGCCGTCACGGGCGATGGCGCGGGCCGACTGCGCGGCAGCGAGCAGCGCCGGCGCATCCAGTTCGTCGGAATAGGCGAAGCCGGTCTTATCAAAGGAGATCGCGCGCACCCCGACACCCTGCTCGATGCTGTGCGAACCGTCCTTGACGATGCCGTCCTCCATGCTCCAGCCCTCGCGGCGGGCGTGCTGGAAATACAGGTCGCCGAAGTCGATGCCCGGCCCCAGCAGGGTGCCGAACGCGCGCTCCAGCGCGGCGGCGTCCAGCCCGGTGGGCAGCAGCAGGCGGGATTCGGCAAGGGTCAATGCATTCATTTGGGATGTCTGGAATGAGGTCTGGCGTCGGAGATCAATTCGAACTGTCGGTTGCTGCTGGCACTGCCGCGGCCGCCTCGCCCTGGGTGATGGTTTCCACCTTCGGCGCCGACCACGGCCCGGTGACACGATAGGTTCTGGCACCGATGTTGCGCATCGGCTTGTCCAGCACCGCATTGGCGACTGCACCCACCGCCGCCCCCACCGGGCCGCCGGCCAGCGCGCCGACGGCCGTCAGCAAACCGCCGGAACGCGGCATGACCTCCACCGTCTGGTCGAAGCGCTGGGTGCGCAAATTCACGCTGCCGTGCAATTTGAGATCGGCCGCCGGGCCCTTGATATCCAGATTGTCGGTTCGTGCACTGCCCTGCGCCAGCTGGATATCGCCACTCAGGCGATCGAAGGCAAAACCTTTCCTGAAGATATCGCTGAAATCCATGGTCAGCCGCCGGCGCAGCTGGCCAACCCCGAACAGGCCCAGCATGCGGCCAGCACCCGGCTCGACCTCGGGCAAGCTTCCATCGCGCACGTCGGCATGCAGGCTGGCGTCGATCAGCGTCACATCGAAAGCCTCGGGCCCGCCATTCCAGCTGGCTGTCGCCGCCAGTCTGCCCTTGCCTGCCGCCAACTGGCCGCCCAACCCGAAACCATTCAACAGGCTTCCCACATCGTCGCTGTCCACATCCAGCCGGAGCTGGGTATGCGCCGCCGCAGCCTTGCCGGTCCAGCTGCCGGTCGCCAGCATGCGTTGCTTGCCGCCAACGGTGCGGAATTCATCCAGATGCAGCCCTCCCGCCATCGGGCTGCTGCGGAAACGCGCAGCACCCAGCGGCGCGCTGCCGAAACGCAAATCCGCCACGTCCAATGCCAGCGGGGGGATCGTCGCCGGGTTGAAGCCGTTGCCGGCTGCCCCCCCCGCAAGTGCCGCACCGGGCTTGTCCGCGGGCTTCGCATCGAGCCCGGGCAGGACCGCAGGCAGCGCCCAGAACAGTCGGTCGAAATGGCCGATCACGCTGGCCCCGTTCTGGTCGGGAATGCGCAAGACCCCGGCAATCGCAGCGCCCTGCACCTGCACGGACAAGCCCTGTGCGCCCGGGGTCACCTGCAGGCGGGTATCGGCAAACTCCGCCCCCAGCAGGCGCATCCGGGCGGCCTGCACATCGATGCGCTGCAAGGGCATGTCGGCATTGCCATGCCCGCTGCTGGCCAGGCCGATCCAGTCCAGCGCCTCCAGCGTGCCCACGTGTCCACCAATCACCAGCCCGCGGGCCGGCGGTGCGGCCACTTCGCCGCCACCCATTTGCACCCGCAACCCGGTTTGCCCGTGCGCGCTGCGGCTGCGCAGGTGCAGCACATCGCCCAGGATTGCCTCGATGTCGCCACTGTCCAGCGGCAGGCGGATTGCCACGCTGGTCGCCAGCGGTTCCGCCGCGGGCTTGTGCAACGGTTCGGGCAGGTTGAAGGCGGTGCCCACCAGATTGGAATGCAGTTGCAGCTGCGATGGCAGCGGGGCGGCAGTGCCGCGTTGCACCGGCACCGCCAGCGCCACCGTCCATTGCGAACTGCCGCGCAGGTAGGGCTTGAGCCAATCCAATGTGCCGGCACGGGTCAACAGGCCGTCGATGTCGGCCTGCATCTGCAATTGCGCCTCGAAAGCATGCGCAGGATCCTGCGCATGCGGCCCGGCACGCAGCGCCAGCACCCCCGGCGCCCCGTCCAGCCGCACCTGCAATGCCGGCGCGATGAAACCGCCTTGATCGAACCGGGCCTCCCCCCGCACTTGCTCGAAAGCCAGCTGGAAGCGGGTTTCGACCAGTTTCGCACCGGCCAGGCTCACACTGCCGTCGATGGTGGGCGCTACCGGCACGTCCAGATGCAGCGGCAACAGCATGTGGTACTGCGCCTGCGCGGGCCCGATGGCCTGCAGGTGATCCATGACATCGGCATGTTCCTTGTGCAGGGGGCTGGCCCGCAACAGGGCCAGATACTGTCTGGCGTCGCCGGCGGTGGCCGCATCCACGCGCAGTTCGGCCTTGCCGAAACGGTCGATGCCCGCCTGCAACCGCGGCACCGGCACGCCCGCCAGCTGGGCACTCCCGTTCACCGTGAACCCATCCGCGACGAAACTGACATCGGCATTCAGATGCTCGGCCGCCGGCCAGTCGGGCTGGAACTTCACGGTGCCATCGTCGATATGTGCGTCGGCCCGGAACATGCCGGCACCGGCCAGCCCCGGCTCGCTGCGGAACGGCCAATCGTCCAGATCGCCGGCCACGATGGCATGCACCCGCCGCAACGTGCCGCCGCGCAGGGCCGCATCCAGCCACTGCACCGTGCCCGATGGCATCAGGTGGTGGATCCAGAACCCGTGCGCCAGACTGACCGGCACATCACCGATATCGGCGGCGATATCCAGATGCGGGTGGCTGCCATCGTCCTGCAGACCCACCCCGCCACGCGCCAGGACCTGCAACGGCCCGCCATCGATGGCCAGGCCGGGGGTCTGGATCGTCCAGCCTGCCGCATCGCGCCAGGCCACGGCTTCACCATTCAACGTGAAGCGATGCACCACGCCGAAGCCCGCCGGCCAGTCGAAAGCCACCTGTGCATTGCGGTCGAAACGCAACCGCAAGCCGTCCTGATCGGCCTGCAGCCAGCCACCGACGCCGCGCAAACCGGGGGCGTGCCCGGCAGGGTCGAAGCGAAAACCGCTGACCCGCGCACTGGCCTGCAGCGCACCGCCGCGTTGGCCACCCAGGTTCAGATCATCCAGCACGGCATCGGGTTTGGTCGTCCACAGCCAATGCCGCAGTCCGGCCGGCACGGCATTGCTCAGCGCCGCCAGCTGCAGCAGGGGGGCGACATCCAGATGCGCGGCCTGCAGTGCGAACCGCTGCCCGCCCGCCACCGAGATGCCATCCATCACTTGCCGAGCAGCCCCGTTGCCCATGCGCAGGCGGCTGATCTGCAGACGCCAATCCTGCAGGCGGCCCGACCAGTGCGCAGCCAGCACCCATTCGCCGACCTCGTGCACGGGTACCGACACCCCCGGCAGCGGTGCACCGCGCAGGCGCACGTCCAGCAAACCGGCATCGGCCCGCACCGCCACCACCCGGTAGCTGCGCAGCTGTGCCCAACCTTGCAGCCGGCCGCGACCGGACAGAACGCTTGCCCCCGTCAAAGGCAGCTTGTTGCCCACCACCGACAGATCCACCATCCGGCTGCCGACGTACACCCGGCCATCGCCGCGACGACGATCCAGCTCGCCGGCAATGGCGAACGGGGTGGCCCCCGCCTCCAGCCAGGCCCGCGCACCGGCGCGCACCTGATCACCGTTCACCTGCAGCCGCAAATCGATCCTTGGCAGATGCAGATCCAGCTTCAGTGCCGGGGCGAGCACCCGCAACCGTGCCTGCGCCAATTGCAATTCACCCAGGTTCGACAACGCATCCAGCGGGTCACCACCCGCTTGCTGGCCGGGCAGGCCGCGCACCTGCCATTGCCCGTCGTCACCGCGTTGCAGCGTCAGGTCCAGGCCACGCAGACGCAGTTCGGTGAACGAATGGCCCGGCAGCAGGCCGCTGAACTGGGCGATCTGGATCTCGGCATTGCCGATGCGCAGCGGCTGCGTCGGGTCACCCACCCGCAGATTCGTCACCCGCAGCAGCGGGCCGCGCCGGGTCCATTCGGTCTGCAGGTGGTCGAACGCCACCGGCCGGTTGGCGCGCTCGCTCAGCCACGCGGCCACCCGTTCCGGATGGCGCTCGACCATCGGCAACAGCAGGCTGCCGATGCCATTGCCCAGCGCAAGCAGGGCCAGCATCAGGGCCAGCGCATGCCAGGTGTGGTGCCACAGCGTGCGCCAACGTGCGCGCGGCGGTGGCGTGCTCATGCGCGCATCCCCGTCCCCTGCGCACATGCCGCAAGGGGGGGCGCAACGGCATCAAAGCAGAACCACATCGAACTGCTCCTGCAGGTACTGTGCATCCGGCTGGAAGCGGATCGACTTGCCGATGAATTCCTCCAGTTCGGCCACCGCGTTCGACTCCTCCTCGGTGATGCGCGCCACCACTTTCGGCGAGGCGATCACCAGCAGCCGCGCGGCATCGAACTGGCGCACCGCGCGCACGATCTCGCGGAAGATCTCGTAGATCACGGTTTCGCCAGTCTTCACCATGCCGCGCCCGTTGCATTCGTGGCAGGGCTCGCACAGCTGCCGCTCCAGCGATTCCACCGTGCGCTTGCGGGTCATCTCCACCAGCCCCAGCGGCGAGAAGTCGTAGACCGTGGTCTTGGCGTGGTCCTTGAGCAGCGACTTCTCCAGCGTGCGCAGCACCTGCCGGCGGTGCTCGGCATCGTGCATGTCGATGAAGTCGATGATGATGATGCCGCCCAGGTTGCGCAGCCGCAGCTGGCGCGCCACCGCCTGCGCGGCTTCGAGGTTGGTGCGGTAGACCGTCTCTTCCAGGTTGCGCTGGCCGAGGAAACTGCCGGTGTTGACGTCGACCGTGGTCATCGCCTCGGTCTGGTCGATGACCAGGTAGCCGCCGGATTTGAGCGGCACCTGCTTGTCCAGCGCGCGCTGGATCTCGTCCTCGACGCCGTACATGTCGAACACCGGACGCGCGCCGGAATAGTGCTCGATCTTGTCGGCCAGCACCGGCATGTACTTGGCGGCGAA
This sequence comes from Lysobacteraceae bacterium, assembly GCA_028868545.1. Classification (GTDB taxonomy): domain Bacteria; phylum Pseudomonadota; class Gammaproteobacteria; order Xanthomonadales; family Xanthomonadaceae; genus Thermomonas. Next base: position 5,174 of record JAGWUF010000063.1, read on the forward strand.
TTCGCGCAGATGCTCGCAGGTCTCGCGCGAATCCACCTTCACCTTGTCGACGTCGCGGCGGATCAGGTCGCGCACCGCGCGCAGCGGCAGGCTGAGATCTTCGTACACGCGGGCACCCTGCGGGGCGCTGGCGGCCGTGCGCTCGATCAGGTCCCAGACCCGGCCCAGATAGGCAATGTCCTCGGCCAGTGCCTCGGCCGGCTGGCCTTCGGCATTGGTGCGCACGATGTAGCCGTGGCCGGTGCCGCCGGCCGTCAACTCGGCCATCAGCGCCTTCAGCCGCGCCCGCTCGGTATCGTCCTCGATGCGGGCGGAAATGCCGGTCACCTTGGAGCGCGGCAACAGCACCAGATAACGCGAGGGAATGCTGATCTGGGTGGTCAGCCGCGCGCCCTTGCTGCCGATCGGGTCCTTCACCACCTGCACCACGATCTCGGCACCATCGCGCAGCAGCTCGGCGATCGGAATCTGCACCTGCGGCGGTGGCGAAGCCGGAACATCCTCGCCCTCGGTCACGTCCAGCGGGGTGGCGCGGAAAATGTCGTTGGCATGCAGGAACGCGGCGCGTTCCAGCCCGATGTCCACGAATGCCGCCTGCATCCCCGGCATCACCCGCTGTACCTTGCCCTTGTAGATATTGCCCACCACCCCGCGCTGGCTGCCGCGCTCGATGTGCAATTCCTGCAGCATGCCGTTTTCCACCACCGCCACGCGGGTTTCACGTGGGGTGACGTTGACCAGCAACTCTTCGCTCATGGCAGCAGTCCGAACGCACGCAGCAGGCCGGCGGTTTGCTGCAGCGGCAGGCCCATCACCCCGGAATAGCTGCCGTCCAGTCGCACCACATGGGCCTCGAAGCCGCCCTGGATCGCATAGGCGCCGGCCTTGCCGCGCCATTCCCCGCTGTCCAGGTAGCGCGCAATGGCCGCATCGGACAGGGCTTCCACCTCGACCTGCGACACCACCACCACCTGCGCCTCGCGCGCGGCCGACAGCACCGACACCGCGGTGATGACCTGGTGGGTGCGCCCGGACAGGCGTCGCAGCATGGCAGCGGCATCCACCGCATCGGCCGGCTTGCCGAACACCATCTCGTCGAGCATGACCTCGGTATCGGCCCCCAGCACCACCGCCCCGGCCACCCCGGCCACCCGCAGCAGGCCCGCGCCGGCCTTTTCCCGTGCCACCCGGCGCACATATTCGGCCGCCGGCTCGCTGGCGCCCTGTTGTTCGGGAATGTCCAGATCGAGGATGCCGAACGGCAGCCCGAGGCGGGTCAGCAAATCGGCACGGCGGGGGGATTTCGAGGCAAGATGCAGCATCCGCCCAGTCTAACCCGCGACTGACGGTGCACCCCAGCCCTGCACGGTTTGACCCCGTTGCGGCTCACCGGGCGTTCACTCCCGGCAAGTGACTGTTGCCTCAACCCGACCGGAGTCCAAGATGCTGCTGCGCCCCCTGTTGCTTGCCCTCGCCCTTGCCGCCACCTTGCCCATGACCAGCCAGGCCACCCCCGCCGACATCACCACCCACGCCCCGCAAAGCACCCTGCTGTCGATTGCCGCCAGTGCCGAAGCCAGCCGCGCGCCGGATATCGCCACCCTCTCCACCGGCGTGGTCAGCCAATCCACCGAAGCCAATGCCGCCATGCGCAACAACGCGCTGCAGATGGACAAGGTGATGGCCGCGCTGCGCGCCGCCGGGATTGCCGGGCGCGACATCCAGACCAGCGGCATCAACCTCAACCCGCAATACAAATACGCCGACAACCAGCCGCCGGTCATCGTGGGCTACCAGGCCAGCAACACGGTGAACGTGAAGGTGCGCCAGCTCGACAAGCTGGGCAAAGTGCTGGACGCACTGGTGGCGCAAGGGGCCAACCAGATCAATGGCCCCAGCTTCGGTATCGACAAGCCCGATGCCGCCTACACCGAAGCCCGCATCGCCGCCGTCAAAAAAGCACAAGCACAGGCGCAAACCTATGCCGACACCCTGGGCCTGCGGGTACTGCGCATCGTCAGCATCAATGAAGGTGGCAACAGTGCGCCGCAACCGATGCCGGTGCTGCGGATGATGGCCGCAGCGGCACCAATGGAAAAAGACACCGCCGTGGCCACGGGCGAAAGCGCCGTCTCGGTCAACGTGGAGATGGTGTTCGAGCTGGGCCAGTGAGGCCGTGGCCCCGCTGGTGGCTCACGGCACCAGCGGGAAAACCCGATAGCGTGCCGGCTGCAAATGCAGCACATCGCCTACCGTTGGTGGCGGAAGGGTGGCGTCGAACGCTTCCAGCTCCAATGTCTGCCCGCCGGCATCCAGTTCGGCCGAAATCCTTCCACCCAGGCATTGCACGCTGCGCACGCGTGCCGGCATCCGCCCCGGCACCAGATCGTGCGGGCGCACATACAGCCGCGCCGGGCCGTCTTCCACCCCGGCGGCGTCAAGCGCCAACCCCGGCATGCAAAAGCGCCCACCCGTCACGGTGCCTTGCAGCACATTGGCGCGGCCAATGAATTCGTACACATACGGTGACGCCGGGGCGCGATAAATCTGGTCCGGCGTGCCCACTTGCTCCACTTTGCCGGCACGCATCACCACCACCCGGTCGGCCAGCTCCAGCGCCTCCTCCTGGTCATGGGTGACAAACAAGGTGGTCTGCCCGGTTTGCTCGTGCAGCCGCCGCAGCCAGCGCCGCAACTCCACCCGCACCTTGGCATCCAGCGCGCCGAAGGGCTCGTCCAGCAGCAACACCGCCGGGTCGATCGCCAGCGCCCGCGCCAGCGCGATGCGCTGCTTCTGCCCGCCGGAGAGCTGGTCGGGATAGCGCCCGCCATGCTCCGGCAATTGCACCAACTGCAGCAACTCCTCCACCCGCCGTGCAATCGTTGCCTTGTCCGGGCGGCGGGCACGGGGCCGGCTTTGCAGGCCGAACGCAATGTTCTCGGCCACGGTCATGTGCCGAAACAGCGCGTAATGCTGGAACACGAAACCGACATTGCGCTCGCGCAGGCTGAGCAAGGTGGCATCGACCTCCCCGAACAATACCCGCCCCGCATCGGCATGCAGCAGTCCGGCAATGACCCGCAGCAACGTGGTCTTGCCGGAACCGGATGGTCCGAGCAGCGCCACCAGCTCGCCGGAAGCCACCTGCAAATCAACCCCATCCAGTGCCGCCACGCCCGGGTAGCGTTTGCTGAGGGAAGAAATCGTCAATTGCATCGTCAATGCCGCCTGTGCGAGTGGGCAAGCGCGTCAGCGTGGTGCGCTTCCAGCCAGAATTTCAGAACCAGCGTGAGCAGCGAGAGCCCCGCCAGCAGCGACGCCACCGCAAATGCCGCAGTCGCGTCGAATTCGTTGTAGAGAATCTCGATGTGCAGCGGCAGGGTGTTGGTCAAGCCACGGATATGCCCGGACACCACCGACACCGCGCCGAATTCCCCCATCGCCCGTGCCGTGCACAGCAGTACCCCGTACAGCAGCCCCCATTTGATCTTGGGCAGGGTGATCCGGAAAAACATCGTCCATGCGCTTGCGCCCAAAGAGCGCGCTGCCAGCTCCTCATCCGCCCCCTGCTGCTGCATCAACGGCACCAGTTCGCGGACGACGAACGGGAAGGTCACGAACAATGTCGCCAGCACGATGGCCGGGCGGGCGAACAGGATCTTCAGGCCGTGCGCCTGCAACCCATCATGGAACCAGCCGCCATTGCCGAACAGCAGCACCAGGCACAGCCCGGCCACTACCGGCGAAACCGCGAACGGCAGGTCGATCAATGCCAGCAGGACGCGTTTCCCCGTGAAAGAAAACCGGGTCAAGGCCCACGCCGCCAACACGCCAAACCCGGCGTTGACCGGAATCACGATGGCCGCGCTGAACAGGGTCAGTTGCAAGGCACTGCGTGCATCCGGCGTGGTCAGCGATTTCCACCAGAAAACGAAGCCCTGCCCGAATGCGGCGCTCAGCACCATTCCCAGCGGCAGCACCACCAACAGCCCCATCGCGGCAACCGCCATCAGGATCAGGAGCCAGCGCAACCACGCCGGCTCCCGCAAGGGGTCGTGACCGGCTCCAGGTCGATCAGTCATGCAGCCTCCCGCGCTGGAACAACAATGGCAATCCGTTGATCGCCAGCAGGCACAGGAACGACGCCACCAACAGCAGGGCGGCAATCGCAACCGCGCCGTTGTAGTCATATTCTTCCAGCCGGATGGTGATCAACAACGGGGCGATCTCGGTCTTGTACGGCAGATTGCCGGCGATGAAAATCACCGAACCGTACTCGCCCAGGCCACGCGCGAACGCCAGTGAGAACCCGGTCAACCAGGCCGGCAGCAATTCGGGGAAGATCACGCGCCGGAACGTCGTCAGTTTGCCGGCGCCCAGCGACGCCGCTGCTTCCTCTGGCTCCCGCCCCAGCATTTCCAGTACCGGCTGCAACGTGCGTACCGAAAACGGCAGCCCGACGAACACCAGCGCCAATACCACCCCGGGCACCGCATACGCGATCTTGATGCCGGAGCCGGCCAGCAATGCACCGACCCAGCCGGTGGGTGCGTAGATGGCGGTCAAGGCGATCCCCGCAACGGCGGTGGGCAGTGCAAACGGCAAGTCCACCAGTGCGTCCAGCAAGCGCCGGCCGGGGAAGCGGTAGCGCACCAACACCCATGCCACCAACCCACCCACCAGCGACGCCAGCACCGCCGCCAGCAATGCGGCACCAAAGCTCAACTTCAATGCCGCCTGCACACGGGCGTCGAGCAGGGCATGCAGCCATTGCTGCACGCCCATGCCCGCCGCGCGCACCGCCAGCGCCGCCAGCGGCAGCAGCACCACCACCCCCAGCCAGGCCATTCCCAGCCCGAGGCCGAGGCCGAAGCCCGGCAGCGGATTGCGGGCACGCGCGCGCATCCTGGTCATTGCAAACGTGCCCGTCGCGCCTTCGAACCGATCATGGCCGGTAGATGCGATCGAAGAACCCGCCATCCGCAAAGTGCAGTGCCTGCGCTTGCTTCCAGCCGCCGAAGGCGGTGTCGATGGTCACCTGCCGTACCGGCGGAAATTGCGCCAGTAAGGTCGCCGGTACACCCTCCGGTTGCACCGGACGGTAATGATGGCGCGCGGCGATCAGCTGACCCTCCGGGGAATACAGGAAACGCAAATAGGCTTCCGCCAATTTGCGGCTGCCATGTCGCGCCACGTTCTTGTCCACCCAGGCGACTGGCGGTTCGGCCTTGATGCTGACGGAGGGCACCACGATTTCGAACTGGCCGCGCAACTTCGCGTCGCTCATCGTCAGCAGTGCCTCGTTCTCCCATGCCAGCAAGACATCGCCGAACCCACGCTCGACGAAGGTGGTGGTGGCGCCACGTGCACCGCTATCCAGCACCGGCACGTTGCGGTACAGCCGGCCCATGTAGTCCAGCACCTTGCTGCCATTGCGATACTGATGCGATGCCCAGGCCCAGGCCGCCAGATAATTCCAGCGTGCGCCGCCCGACGTTTTCGGGTTGGGCGTGATCACGCCAATGCCCGGCCTGACCAGATCGCCCCAGTCCTTGATGCCCTTCGGATTCCCCTTGCGCACCAGAAACACGACGGTGGAGGTGCAGGGGGTGCTGTTGTGGGGCAGCCGGCCTTGCCAATCCGACGGCAGCAGCTTGCCCTTCTCGGCCAGCGCATCGATGTCCGACGCCAGTGCCAGCGTCACCACGTCCGCTTCCAGACCGTCGATGACCGACCGCGCCTGCTTTCCCGAGCCACCGTGCGATGTGCGCAGATCCACCGTCGCGCCGGTCTTTTTCTTCCAATCCGCGGCAAACGCCTGGTTGATGTCGGCATACAGCTCGCGGGTGGGGTCATAGGAGACATTGAGCAGCGCCTGATTGCCGGCAGCTGCCGCACCCGCCAGAACCAGCAGCAGACCCAGTGCAACCGGTACCAGCTTCTTGAATGACGCATGTTTGGTGACGTTCATGCCTGCATTTTCCGTGTTGAATGCAACCGCGTGAATAGCGATCGCTCAGTGGGCGATAACCAATGCTTCAGAAAGAAAATTGCGCACGTGTGAACAACACGCGTTCCTGCGAACGCGCCATTGGCCCTGCCGACACTGCCTGCAACACCAATCCCCAACGTGCCCAGTTGGGTACTGCTGCTTTTGAAGGGCTCCCAGAACAACCGCTCAGCATACCCGCGCATGCAGCCGCTCATCCGTCGCAGACAACCGATCGTCGCCATTGATTTGCCCTCGCCCCCACGCACGACGCAGCGTCGCAGTGTGCAATCGGCGTGCCCTGACCCCGTTGCGCCGGCTCACCCGTTGCATGGTGCACGTACTCCACAGCTCCACCGCCCAGGAGGTTGACCATGGTTCGCACACCCGTGATGGCCTTGCCCCGTTCGTCCGGCTTTGCCCTGCTGACGCCTGCCACCAAGCCCAAGCTCGATCCGGCCCGCATTTTCACCCTGAGCGGCACACTGGCCTTCAACCTGCTGCTGTTCGGGCTGCTGCTGACGCCCATGACGATTCCGCCGACCGCGCTGCAGGACAGCGTCAGCCACAACCCGATGGTTCGGGCCATCCTCAAGCCGCCCAAACCGGTGATCGTGGACATCGTGCCCATCACCCATCCTAGGCCCACACCACCCAACCCGGTGCCGGTGCAGCCCGCCACCCGCCATGACCCCAGCCCGCCGACCAGCCACCAGCCCGTCATCAGCGAGAGCGGCACGCTGCCGACCACCAACATCGCCAGTACCGACACCGATGCCCCGCTGGAAGCGCCCGCCAACGTGACCGGTGCCCCCGTGCCATTGCAGCTGGCCTATCGGCAAGCGCCCGCACCCAGCTATCCGCGAGCCGCCTTGCTTCACAATCTGTCCGGCACCGTGCTGCTGCAGGTGCTGGTGGATGAGAACGGCCACCCGCTGGACGTGACCGTGGCCCGCAGCAGCGGCCACCGCGAACTGGATGAGGCTGCGCGGCTGCAGGTACTCAAGCGCTGGAGCTTCCAGCCCGCCACCCGGAACGGCCGGGCGGTGCAGGCGCTGGGTCTGGTACCGATCGAGTTCAATCTGCAACGCTGACGGCACCGCGTTCACAACGGCATCAACAGCAACCGCCGCGCCGGCAATCTCCGGCGCGGCGAAATTCCTGCCATTGCTGCATTCAGCGCCGTGCCACCGGCCTGGGCTGTGCCGCTGCCACCTGCGGGCGGGCCGCCGCCGGACGGGCCGCCACCGCCCCACCCAGGCTGATGCGGTCACGGTTCTTTTCCACCGTCTTCAGGCCCACGCCCTTGACCTCGGCCAGTTGTTCGGCGCTGCGGAAGGCACCATGCACCTTGCGGTATTCGACAATCGCCTGCGCCTTGGACGGGCCGATGTTGAGCAATACACGGTCGAGCGTGGCGACATCGGCGGTATTGATATTGACGGTTTCACCGGCAATTGCGGCTCCGGCCAGGGCAATGCTCAGCAGCAACGAGGCAAGCAGGGTGTTCAGGAATTTCATGACAGTCTCCTTTGATGTTTGAGTGATCCGGCTGCACTGTGGTGAACCGGCAGTGACAGAGTCGCGCCATCGCGGTACCGGCGGGATCGGCGGGTACCGCACGCACGACCACGGTTTCGCCCCGTCGGCGGGTAGGAAAACCCCGCTGCAGACCCTGAACGCATCGATCCAACCGCACCGGACTCCATGTCTGCATAACCGACGTTCCTTTCCCCTGCCGTGGCGCAGTCCCTAGCCTGCAACGGCATCCTCACGTCGTTGCCGCCATGTCGCAGCTTCCTGCCAGTCCCCTGCCCACTCCCCTGACCTCCCCGCAGGCGCACTTGCTATCGCAATTTGCCGCCGATGCCGACCGCAACACCTTGCTGTGGGCCTCCGGCTAC
>JAGWUF010000109.1 GCA_028868545.1 Lysobacteraceae bacterium
ATCCGGTGACGGCCGTCGTCGCCGTGGTGGATCACCGGGAAGCGGGCGTCGCCGAATTTCGCGGCCAGGTCCGGCCAGTCACGCGGCAGGTAGTGGGCGTGGGTGTCGATCTTGAGCATGGGGGTCAGCCGCGCCAGCAGATTGGGGGTTGCGGTATTGCTCATGCCTTCGAATCCTTTGCTTCCAGTTGCTGCAATACCGGTTTCAGTGCATCCGGCAAGGCCGCGATGAACTCCGCATCCACCGGATAATGCGGCATTGCCTCGCGCACGGCGCGCCAGACGGCTTCCGCCTGATGGCGATCTTTGGGTTTTTTCAGCGGGTCGCGCGCCGGTTTGTCGGCCAGCCAGCGTTTGTGCAGGGCGAACCAGCGCGGGTCGGGCACCACCAAAGCTGCGGGCGTGGCATCCAGCCCGCAGACGATGCGGCGTACCGGGCGGCCGCGGTACAGCCAATCCTGTTCCGGCAGCGGAACTGGGCGCATCGGTTCGGCACTTGCCGCCGCTGCGCGCTCCGTGCCCACCAGCAGCTCCACTTCGCGCGCGTCGCGGTTGCGGGCCTGGAAGCTGCGTTCGGTGTTGATGACGAAGGTATCGTCGAGTGCCTTCATCGCCTCCCACAGCACCGGGCCGTTCGGACGTTCGCGGGCGATCCAGGTCAAGTCGAAGTCGCGGGTGGCATGGGCGGGCGCATCGAACAAGCTGGCCGCTTCCAGCGCATAGGCGGCCATGGCGGTGGTACCAACGGCCAGCACGACTTCACCCAGCAAGCCGCGCAGGTCGAACTCGCGCAGCAGCCGCGCCGCGTAGGAGTCGATCATCGGCAGGCGCAGGGCGCGGTAGACGGCGGCGGTCTGTTCCAGCGTCGGGCTGAGGCGTGCGACACGGTCGCGCAGATCGCTGCGGGCGGCCTGGTATTCGTCGTAGATGCGTTCGGTGTCCGGGCTGCGCGGGCCCAGCGAGGTGCCGTTGCCGTGGCGGTCACGAATCCGGTACAGATACTGGCGGCCGGCGACGGTTTTCCATTGCAGGCGGTCGCGGTAGCCTGGCTCACTGCGCGCCAGCGGCAGCCAGGCCTCGTAAGCGTCGGCCAGGTTGATGCTGGTTCTGAGCTGCTCGTCGGAGAGGCGTGCCAGCATGGTTTTATCCCGCAAATCGGCTGGCTCTTAATTTGCGGGATAAATTCAATGAAAGCAACAAGATGGGGATGCTGCGGTCTGTCCTTGCTGGGTTGACGGTGATGCCGCGAGGGGACATCCGTCAAAGGCTCTGCAGCAGCTTCTTCGCCGCAGCGCGCGCCTCGGGGCTGACATCCGCGCCGCCGACCATGCGGGCGATCTCGTCCACCCGGCCGGCGGCGTCCAGCGCGGCCACCGAGGACTGGGTGATGCCGTCCTGCGCGGCCTTGCTGACCCGGTATTGGGTGTGGCCGGCGGCGGCGACCTGCGGCTGGTGGGTGACGCACAGCACCTGCTTCGATGCGCCGAGCTGGCGCAGTTTGGCGCCGACCGCGGCGGCCACCGCGCCGCCGATGCCGGCATCGACTTCGTCGAACACCAGCGTGGCGGCCGCGTCCTGTCCCCGGGTGGCCACTTCGATCGCCAGCGACACCCGCGAGAGCTCGCCGCCGGAGGCGACCTTGCGCAGCGGGCGCGGCGGCTGGCCGGGGTTGGCGGAGACCAGGAATTCGGCGCGCTCGCTGCCGTTCGGGTCGGGGCTGTCGCCGGCGTTGGCTTCCAGCGCCACTTCGAAGCGGCCGCCCTGCATGCCCAGCTCGCCGATCAGCGCGCCGATGGCCGAGCCCAGCGCGTCGCCGGCCCTGCGGCGCGAGGCGGCGAGGGCGGTGGCAGCGCTACGCCACGCCGCCAGCGCAGTGGCGATGTCGGCATCAAGGCGCTGCAGGCGCGCGTCGGCGTCGGCCAGCGATTCCAGTTCCGTGGCCAGCGCGTCGCGGTGCGCGGCCAGCTTGTCCGGGGTGACGCGATGCTTGCGCGCCAGGTCCTGCACGCGGACGAGCTGGCGTTCGATCTCGGCCAGCGCTTCCGGGTCGAGGTCGAGGTCGTCGCGGATGCGTTGCAGCAGCGCCAGCGCTTCGTCGAGCTGGATCGTGGCGGAGTCGAGCATCGCATCGACTTCCGACAGGCGTGGTTCGTGCGCGGTTTCGCGTTGCAGGCCATGGCGCAAGTGCTGCAGCCGCGCGGGCAGGGCGTCGTCGCCGCCCAGCGCGTCCAGCGCGCCCTCGCAGGCGGCGATCAGGGACGCCGCATGGGTATGGCGGCGATGGCTGGCGTCGAGTTCGGCCAGTGCCGCCGGTTCCAGCGGTTGCGCCTGCAGTTCGTCCAGTTGGTGTTGCAGCCAGGCTTGGCGTTCGACCACGTCACCGCGGGCGAGCAGGGCGTCGCGTTCCTGTTGCAACGCTTTCCAGCGCCGCGCCGATTCGCCGCTGGCGGCCAGCAGTGCCGGATGGCGGGCGAAATCGTCCAGCAGGCGGGTTTGCTGGGGGCGTTCCAGCAGCGCCTGCTGGGCGTGTTGGCCGTGGATTTCCACCAGCAAGCCCGCCAGTTCCGTCAATTGCGCAAGCGTCACGCTGCGGCCGTT
>JAGWUF010000064.1 GCA_028868545.1 Lysobacteraceae bacterium
GCAATGCGCCACGCCCCTGCGTTGATCCTGTCTGCCTGCATCACGGCCGCACTGTCTGCCTGCCAACCGCAGGCACCCGCCACGCAGGCAGCGGCCCCTGCGGCAACCAGTCGCCATCAGGATGCCGCCCTGAACCAGGCGGTGGATGCGTTCATCGACGGTTATTTCCAGCGCAACCCGGTGTTCGCCGCCAATGCCGGCAAGCATGAGTACGACGGCAAGCTGCCCGATTACAGCGCGGCGAGCTTGCAGGCCAATGCCCAATGGTTGCACGCGCAGCGCAAGGCGTTCGCCGCGTTCACCGATGCGCAGCTGGATGCGCAGGGCCGCTTCCATCGCGATTACGCGCTGGCAGTGATCGACGGGGCCCTCTTCTGGCTGGAAGACTCCGGCTTTGCCTACAACAACCCGGCGTTCTATACCGGCGATCTTTCGCCCAGCATGTACCTGACCCGCGAATACGCGCCGCTGCCGCAGCGGATGGACGCCTTCATCCGCTATCAGGAAGCCTTGCCGAAGGCCATCGCGCAGATCAAGGCGAATTTCAAATTGCCGCTGCCGGCGTCTTACATCGAGCTGGGTGTGAACTCGTTTGGCGGCTATGCCAGTTTCTTCGCCAGCGATGTGCCGGCCATCTTCAAGGACGTGCAGGACGCCAGCTTGCAGGCACGCCTGAAAGCCAGCAATGCCGGGGCGATCAAGGCCACGCAGGAGATGGCCGACTGGCTGAAGGCGCAGCAGCCGCAGGCCACGCAGGCGTTCGCATTGGGCGCGGAAAAATTCGCGAAAATGCTGCACGCCACCGAGCGGGTGGACATCCCGCTGGCGCAATTGAAAGCCGCCGGCGAGGCCGACCTGGCACGCAACCTGGCGGCGCTGAAAGACGCCTGCGCGCAGTACCTGCCCAACCAGCCATTGCCGGCCTGCGTGGCCAAGGTCAACGCCGACAAACCGGTGGGTGGCGCGGTGGAAGGTGCACGCGCGCAGCTTGCCGACTTGCGCAAATTCCTCATCGACAAGGATCTGGTGACGATTCCAGGCCCGGAACAGGCCAAGGTGGAAGAAGCCCCACCCTTCAACCGCTGGAATTTCGCCTACATCGAAATCCCCGGCCCCTACGAACACGACCTTCCCTCGATCTACTACATCGCCCCGCCGGACCCGACATGGCCGAAGGCCGAGCAGGAGGCCTACGTACCGGGCAAGTCCGTGTTGCAGTTCACCTCCGCGCATGAAGTCTGGCCCGGGCACTTCCTGCAATTTCTGCATTCCAACCGCTCCGACTGGACATTCGGCCAGCTGTTCGTGGGCTACGCCTTCGCCGAGGGCTGGGCGCACTACACCGAGGAGATGATGTTCGACGCCGGCCTGGGCGGTGGCACCCCGGAGGCGCATATCGGCCAACTCAGCGAGGCCCTGCTGCGCGACGTGCGCTACCTGTCGGCCATCGGCCTGCACACCGGCGGCATGACCGTGGCGGAGTCGGAAAAGATGTTCCGCGAGCAGGGCCTGCAAGACCCCGGCAATGCCCGCCAGCAGGCCGCGCGCGGCACCTACGACCCGGCCTATCTCAATTACACGCTGGGCAAGCTGATGATCATGCAACTGCGCGAGGACTGGGCCCGCGACAAGGGCGGGCGCAAGGCGTGGAAGGGCTTCCACGACCAGTTCCTGTCGTTCGGCGGCCCGCCGATCTCGCTGGTGCGGGCGCAGATGCTGGGCGGTGCGCCTGCGGCAAGGCTTTGGGCGCCCGCACCGACGCACTGACGGCTGCCACCGCCACGCCGGGCGGCTCAGGGCTTGCGCTGGGCCGCTTTGGCGCGTTCGGCCTGATCCTTCTGGAACACCACCATGTACGGCAGTGCACGCAGCACCTTCGAATGCGGGTCGAGGGTGACCGTCTCGCCGGCTGCCAGCGTGACCTGCCCCTGTCCGTCGGTCATCGGCAGTTCCAGCAGGCGTTGGCCCGCACGCACCTGCACCGGCATCGGGAAGGGTTTGTCGCCCTCGGTTTTCCAGCGCAGCTCCAGCGTGTTGCCGTTGCGGTTGGCCACCAGTTCAGGCAGTTGCACCGAACGCAAATAGACATCGAAGAACCAGCCGTAATCCTTGCCGGTTGCATGATTGACCAGCGCGATGAAATCCTGGGTGCTGGCATAGCGCGGCTTGAAGTTGCCCGGCTTGGGGGCATCGGTGCCGTACACCAGCTCGCGGGTGACCTTGAAGAACGCGGCATCGCCGATCAGGCCGCGCAGGGTGTGCAGCATCAACGCGCCCTTGTAATACACGTCGTTGCCGGGGCCGCGGCTGGCGTCGGAGACGTCTTTTTCCGCCATCGTGTGGCCGGCGACGATGGGGTGGCGCAGCATCAGTGCGGAGCGCATTTTCATCAGCGCCGCCATGTATTCCATGTCGCCGCGCAGCCATTGCAGATACAGCGGCTGCATGTAGGTGCCGAAGCCTTCGTGCAGCCAGAAATCATCCCAATCGACATTGGTCAGCTGGTTGCCGAACCACTCGTGCGCGAATTCATGCTGCAGCAGCCAGTCGTAACCGGTTTCCGCCTTCTTGTAATCGTTGCCATAGGCATTGATGGTCTGGTGTTCCATGCCCAGGTGCGGGGTCTCGACCACGCCCATCTTTTCATCGCCGAACGGGTACGGACCGATCATGTCCTCGAAGAAATCCAGCATCGGTGCGAACTCGGCGAGCAGCCCTTCGGCCTTGGCCTGGTTGCCTTTCAGATACCAGAAGCGCAGCGGGATGGTGTTGCCGTAGCGGCTTTTGTAATCCGCCTTCAGCACTGCATACGGGCCGATGTTGAGCGCAATCGCATAGGTGTCCGGCTGCCTTGCCTTCCAACTGTAGGTGCGCCAGCCGTTCTTTTCGATCATTCCGGTTTCAATGCCGTTGCTGGCCGCCACCAGCGGCGCGGGCACGGTGATGTGCTGGATGACTTGCAGCGGCTTGGCCATCGGATGGTCGATGCAGGGCCACAGCAGGTCGCAGCCTTCGCCCTGCACCGCCGTGGCCACCCACGGCTCGCCGCTGGGGGCCTTGGCCCAGACGATGCCGCCATCCCACGGTGTCTTCTTCGCCACATGCGGATGGCCGGCATAGCGAATCCGCACCACCGCTTGCGCGCCTGCGGCCAGCGGCTTGGGCAGGGCAATGGTCATCCGCCCATCCGGGTTCTGCCAGCGGGCGGACTTGCCATCCACGCTGACCTGCTGCACCGCGTAGTTGCGATCCAGATCCAGCACCAGTTGCGACACCGGTGCAGACAGGCGCAGGTGCAGGCTGGCGTCGCCTGCCAGCATTTGCGTGGCCGGATCCACCTTGAAGGACAGCTCGGCCAGCTCCAGGGTGGTGGCCAGTTGTTCCGGCGTGCGCGGCAGGCCGGTGGCCTGGGTGACCGGGGTGAGTTCGGCTTGCTGGGCGTGGGCAGTCAGCAAGCTGCCGGTGGCCAAGGCGGTGCTGAGCCAGAGGTGGCGATGGCGCATCGCAGGGGACTCGTGAAGGGGGTGGGTGCACTTTCGCATGCCCGCGCCCGAACGGTGACTGTCGGAGGTCACGGGCCAGCCCCGTGAGGCGCATTCACGATTTCTGAATGGATGCTGGCAAGTCTTTGCAAACGCGGAAATTCTCAGCAACGATTCATTCCGGAAACCGCTTACTGCGTGCAAGGGCGCGAATGGTTCGTGCCCGGGGGACGAGACCATGAACCGCCTGCCTGTGACCCATTCCATTTCAACCCGACTGCTGATTGCCGTACTCGGTGTTGCTGCCGCGCTGCCGGCGCTGGCCCGACCGCAGGAGCAGGACAACGCCGAGCGCAACCGGCGCCAGGAACAGCGTGACCTGCGGCGCGCGGTGCGCGAGGAAACTCGCAACGAGCAGCGCCCCGAACAACGTGCCGAACAACGTGCCGAGCAGCGCCCCGAGCAACAAACGCGCCCCAACCGGGATTTCACGGACATGCGTCGCGAACAGCCCCAGCGCAGCAGCGACAGCGAGCGCCGCGAGAATTGGGGCGAACTGGCCCGCCAGCAGCGGGAACGCCAGCGCGAGCCCGACCAACGCGCGCAGCAGCGGCAGCTGTTCGACCAGCAGCGCGCCGACCAGCAGGACCGCATGCAACAGCAGCAACAGCGCGAGAACGAGCAACGCGCGCAGGCGCGGGAGCGCGACCAGCTGCGCCGCATGGAAGACGACCAGCGTGCCAACGATGCGCGGGTGCAGGCCCAGCAGCGCGATTCGCTGCGTCGGATGCAGGATCAGCAGCGTGGCAACGATGCCCGCCCGCAGGACTCGCAACGCTGGAGCCAGGAACGTCGGCAGAACGAAGCACGCAGCCAGCCGGCGTGGGTGATGCAGCAGGCGGTCGAACGCGAAAATCGCGAGAACCGCGAGAACCGCGAGAACCGCGACAATCGCCCCGACAACCGCCCCGGCTTCCCGCCCGGCAATCGCATTCCCGACGATGAGCGGCAGCGCCGCATCGAGGAACAGCGCCGTCAGCAAGCGCAATGGCAGCGCGACGAAGACCGTCGACGCAACGACTGGGACCGACACAACCGCGACCTGGAACATGATCGCCGCAACGCCCAGTACCGCTACCAGCGCGATTACTGGCGGCGCTGGCAGGCCGAGCAGTCACGCTGGCGTTCGCAGCGCTTCGACTACTACAACGACCCGTTCTTCTACACCCCGTACAACTATCGCTACAGCTACGGTGGCCGCTGGTACAGCACCAATTCCTACGGTGCCGACATGCTGCAGCAGGCCGTGCGCGATGGCTATCGTGAAGGCTGGTATGCCGGCCAGGCCGACCGCAATGACCGCTGGCGCTTCGATTACCGCAACAACTACGGCTATGTGGACGGCAGTTTCGGCTATTCGGGTTACTACGTGAGCTACAGCGATTACCGCTACTACTTCCGCCAGGGCTTCGAACGCGGCTATCGCGATGGCTATTACGGGCGTTCCCAGTACGGCCGCTACAGCAACGGCGAAGCCATGATCCTGCCGGCCATCCTGGGCTTGATCCTGGCGTTCAGCATCAACTGACCACACGATTTCCCACACGGTTTCCCGATCCCCACGCCCGGCCCCGTGCCGGGCGTTTTCTTGCGTCAACGCAGCTGGCTGTCCTTGCTGCCACGACGGTTGTAGCCGCCGTGTGCCGTTTCGGCCTGGTCGTGCGCCTGCTGGCAGTGCACGCACAAGCGCACCCCGGGGATGGCCTTGCGACGGGCCTCCGGGATGCGGGCGTCGCATTCTTCGCAGTGTGCAAGGCCCGGCCCGCTGGGCAGTCGGCTGCGGGCACGGGCGATGGCATCGTTGACGGTGGCATCGATCTGCTCCTGCACTGCCCCATCGCCTGCCCATCCGGTTGCCATCACTGTCGTTCCTGCTTGCCTGCCGCGCAGGCTACTCGCTTTTGCAGGATGCGCGTATCGTGGGAACCCCGCCCACGGAATCCTGCCATGCGCCTGCATCACACCTTGCTTGCCGCCGCCCTGCTGGTGCCCGGCATCGCACTGGCCGCCCTCAAGCCCGGCACCCCGGCCCCTGCGTTTTCCGCACCGGCGTTTCTGGCCGGACAGCCCTTCACCTTCGATCTTTCCGCCAGCCTGAAAACCGGCCCGGTGGTGGTCTATTTCTTCCCGGCCGCGTTCACGCCGGGCTGCAACGCCGAAGCCGCGGCCTTTTCACAAGCCATCGACAAGTTCAAGGCGCAAGGGGTCAGCGTGATCGGGGTGACCGCCGGCAATATCGACCGCCTGGCCGAATTCTCGAAAGACACCGAAAAATGCGCCGGCAAGTTCCCGGTGGCCGCCGACCCCGGTGCCAGGATCGCCAAGACCTATGACGCCACCATGACCTTGAAGCCGGATCTGGCCAGCCGCACGTCCTACCTGATCGGTCAGGATGGCCGGATCGCGGCCGAATTCGATGCGATGAACCCCAACCAGCACGTCAAGCAGATGCTGGATGCGGCACTGGCATTGAAGGGCAAGGCAACGCCGGCCAAATAAGTGCCGTCGCGGGTGCGCGCGTCAATCGCGTCCGGCCAATTCCCGCCGCTGCTCCAGCGTCAGTACCTCGGGGCTGCGAACGGGCGTGCCGCTTTCGGCATCGAAAAACACGCTGCGGCTACGCCCGGCCAGACGGGCGGCGAGCAGCTTCCGCACGATGCGCAACGTACCCCGCAGCGACGCCATGCGCGTGGGCAACACGTTGCCGGTTGCGGATTCCGGGTTGATCCGGATGCGGCCAGGCGGGCCATAGGTTTGATCGACATCCGCTGCCGGCGCGGCAAGCGCCGCCACCGGCACCCCCAGATAGAACAGCTTCGGGTTGCGCGGCAGGTTGCCCATGGGGGTGCGGCAACAACGGGCATACCAGCGCAGCAGGCCGCGCGGCCCCAACGACATGCAGGCCAGCTGGTCGGCGCCCCGGGTTAGGCGCAGGCCGTCCGGGGCCATCGCCAGGATGTCGCTGCCGCCGGCGGCGTCCAGCAGGCCCGCACCGCCCAGCCAGCGTGCGAACGCCCGGCAATCGCGGCAGTAACAGGTGGCACGGGCATAACTGCGCGCAGGGTCGATCTCGCCCTGCACCTGCCCACAACGACATGCCAGTTTCATCGGGAAGATCCTTCGCGTGCGATGCCCGCAGGCTACAGGAAGCGGGCGACCACCGGGGTCACCCGTTCTCCCTGCCCCGCATCCGTCACCAGATGCGAACGCGCTGCTCCGGCGGCAGATACATGGCGTCACCCGGCTTCACGTCGAAGGCCTGATACCAGGCATCGATATTGCGCAGCGGACCATTGGCGCGATACATCGCCGGCGAGTGCGGATCTGTCTTGATCAGCCGCAACAACGACTCATCGCGGTATTTGCCTTTCCACACCTGCGCCCACGACAGATAGAAGCGCTGATCGCCGGTCAGACCATCGATGATCTTGGCCGGCTTGCCTTTCAGACTGAGCTGGTAGGCGGTGTAGGCCATCGACAGGCCGCCCAGGTCGCCCAGGTTTTCGCCCATGGTCAGGCTGCCGTTCACGCACTGTCCGTCCAGCGGGCAATAGGTGTTGTACTGCGCGCCCAGCGCCTTGGTGCGGGCCTCGAAGCGGGCGCGATCTGCATCCGTCCACCAGTTGCGCTGGATGCCGTCGGCATCCGACTTGCTGCCCTGGTCGTCGAAGCCGTGGCCCATCTCATGGCCGATCACCGCCCCGATGCCACCGTAATTCACCGCCGCATCGGCGTGCACGTCGAAGAACGGCGGCTGCAGGATCGCCGCCGGGAACACGATCTCGTTGAACGCCGAGTTGTAGTAGGCGTTCACCGTCTGCGGGGTCATGCCCCATTCCTCGCGGTCGGTTTTCTGGCCGACGCGGCGGTTCTGGTCGGCGCGGTTGAACTGGCGCACCGCGATCACGTTGCCCAGCAGATCGGTGGACGACACCACCACGCTGGAATAGTCCTTCCATTTCGAGGGGTAACCGATCTTCGGCCGGAAGGTGGACAGCTTGCGGTAGGCCTCGGTCTTGGTGGCATCGCCCATCCAGTCCAGCTGCGCGATGTTCTGGCGCAAGGCGGCACGCAGGTTTTCCACCAGCTGATCCATCGCCGCCTTGGCTTCGGGCTTGAAATAGCGCGCCACATACAATTCGCCCAGCGCCTCACCCAGGCCGGCACGCCCGCCGACCAGGGCCAGCGCCCGCTTCCAGTCTTCGCGCTGTGCCTTCTGCCCGGCCAGCACCTTGCCGTTGAACTCGAACGACGCCTGGTCGATCTCGCTGCTCAGCAGATCGGCATTGCCGTCGATGGCGTGGAAGCTGAGGTAATCGCGCCACACCGACAGCGGCGTGGCGTTGATGACGTCGATCACCGGCTGCAGCACATCCGGCGTGGCAATGTTGAGCTGCGCGGGCTGCGCCAGGCCTTGCGCACGCAGTTGCCCCGCCCAGTCGTACCCCGGCCACTGCCTCTGCAGATCGGTGAATTGCGTGACGTTCAGGGTCTTGTCGCGGTCGCGTAATTTGGCGCGATCCCACTGCGGTTTGGCCAGCCGGGTTTCAAGCAAGAGGATGTCCTGTGCACGCAAGGCGGCATCGGCACCCGTTACCCCGGCGAAGCCGAGCATGCGCTGGATGTGCGCCACGTAAGCCTCGCGGATCTTGACGAAACGCGCGTCCTGGTTGAGGTAGTAATCACGGTCCGGCAAACCCAGCCCACCCACGCCCAGCCCCACCTGGTACTGATCAGGATCCTTGCGATCGATACCCAGGAACAGACCGAACGGCGCGCTGCTGCCGTCGATCCCGGCATTGCCGAACGCGGCGATCAGCTTGTCCTTGCTGTCGATGCCGGCAATCCGCGCCAGCACCGGCTGCAACGGCTTGATGCCGGCGGCATCACGGGTGGCACGATCCATGTAGCTGGCATAAAAATCGCGCAGCTTGCGGCCATTGCTGCCGGCGGCAAGGTCCTTGCGTGCCTGCAACCCTTCCATCAGGGCACGGGTCTGCTCCTCGGCACGATCGCGCAGGGCATTGAACGAGCCGTAATTGGTCTCGTAATCCTTCAGCTGATAAGTGTCGATCCAATGCCCGCTGGCGTAGCGATTGAAGTCGTCGCCCGGTTTCACCGTGGTGTCGCGTGCGCTCAGGTCCACGCCGAAACTTCCCAACTGCGGCTTGCCCGACGGGCCGGCCGCCTGCGCCGTTGCGGTGGCAAGGGTCAGCACACCCGCGATACCAAGACTCAAGACGGAAACCTTCATTGCACGCACCTGCGGTGGAAGAAACTGCAAGCCTAGCCGCCCGAAGCTGCGCCCGCCTGTGCCGTTGGTTGCCTTGCCCCCCTTCCGACACTGTTGCCGGCCGCCGCGCGCACGTATCTTGGGGGTTTCCACGCCGGATACCCGCATGCGCCAGTCCCTGCTTGTCCTCACCATCACCGCCCTGCTGGCAGCATGCAGCGGCCAGCAATCCACGCCGGCCGGCACGACGACGCCGGCCAAGCCGGCCGCATCGGACGCGGCGATGGACGCGAAATTCGCGGAGCTTTCCAAGCGCACGCTGGATGCATGGATGGCACTCTCGCCAGTGAATGCCACCCAGGCCGGCGATCATCGCTACGACGGCCAGCTCGACGATCTCGGCACCGCCGGCCGGCAGAAACGTCTGGAGGCCAGCAAAAAAGCAGTGGCTGAACTTGCCACTATCGATGCCAGTAAACTCTCGCGCGAGAACCAGGTGGACGCGGCCATCCTGCGCAACCAGTTGCAAGCGGACATCTGGGACATCGAGGTGATGCAAAGCTGGGCCTGGGATCCGCAAGTCTACGGCGGGCTGGCCGGCAGCGCGATCTACGGCTTGATGGCGCGCGAATTCGCGCCACTGCCGCAGCGCATTGCATCGGCCACCGAGCGCATGGAAAAACTGCCGGCGCTGTTCGCACAGGCACGCGCAAATCTCGACCCGGCGCGGGTGCCGAAGATCCACGCCCAGACTGTTGCCAAGCAGAACGCTGGCATTCTTTCCATCGTCGATACCTTCATCACCCCGCACCTGGGCGAATTGCCGCAGGCCCAGGCCGACCGCACCCGTGCCGCCATCGACGGCCTGAAGAAAGCGGTGGCCGAACAGCAAACCTGGCTGGACAAGACCTTGGTGCCCAATGCCAAGGGCGACTTCCGCATCGGTGCGGAAAAATACGACGCCAAGCTGAAGTTCGCGCTGTCCTCGTCGCTGTCGCGCGCCGACATCAAGCAGCGTGCGGAAAGTGAAATGCAGCGCGTGCGCGGGGTGATGTACGGCATCGCGCAGCAGGTACTGAAAGACAAGCCGAATGCGCCGGACATGCCCGACAAACCCAGCGACGCGCAACAGCAAGCCGCCATCGAAGCCGCACTGGCACTGGCCTACGCCGACCACCCCGCGCGCGACAAAGTGGTGGACGATGCCAAGGCTTCGCTGAAATCGGCCACCGATTTCGTGCGCGAAAAAGACCTGGTCACCCTGCCCGATGCGCCGGTGGACGTGATCCTGATGCCCGAATTCCAGCGCGGCGTGGCGGTGGCCTATTGCGACTCGCCCGGCCCGCTGGACAAGAACCTCAAGACCTTCTACGCCATCTCGCCCATTCCCGATGACTGGACGCAGGCGCAAAGCGATTCGTTCCTGCGCGAATACAACGGCAAGATGATCCACCTGCTGTCCATCCACGAAGGCATTCCCGGCCACTATCTGGAAGGCTGGCATTCGGCCAAGTTCCCGTCCATTTTGCGCGGCGTGCTGCGCTCCGGCCTGTTCGCCGAAGGCTGGGCGGTTTATACCGAGCGGATGATGCAGGAGCAGGGTTATCTGAATGACGACCCGCTGTTCCATCTGGTGCAGCTCAAGTTCTACCTGCGCACCATTGCCAACGCGCTGCTGGACCAGGGCGTGCACGTCGACAACTGGAGCCGCGAACAGGCCATGCAGCTGATGACCCACGACGCCTTCCAGCAGGAAAGCGAAGCCGCCGGCAAATGGGTGCGCGCCCAGCTCACCTCGGCGCAGCTGCCCACTTATTTCGTCGGCGCGCAGGAACAGTTCGACCTGCGCGACGCGGTGAAGCAGCAGCGAGGCGCGAAGTTCAACCTCAAGGCCTACCACGACCAGGTGCTGTCCTACGGCGCGCCGCCGGTGCGCTACGTGCGCGAGCTGATGCTGGGCGAGCCCATTCGCTGAGGCGGCTGCAACGCCCGCCATCGTTGCGACGGCGGGCGTCGTGCTGAGAGTGGCTTAACGCCTGCATGCTAGTTTTTTTGCATGCCCTCGGCCTTGCATCACTTGCAGTGCATCTTCCCGCGCCTTGCAACCGGCCTGCCGGCACTGGCATGTGCGGGATTGCTGGGTTGCGCGCAGTTCCAGCCGCTGCCGCTGGCCGAGGGCTCGGGGGCAGCCGATGCCGGCGCGCTGACGGTGGATCTGGCGCGCATGCCGGTGCCGGAACTGCGGCAGCATCGCTTCGACCCTGCCGACGGCCTGGATGTCACCGAAACCGCCATGCTGGCGGTGGCCAACAGCCCCGCCCTGCGGGCGCAGCGTGCCGCGGTCGGGATCGCCCGGGCGCAGGCGTTTGCGGCCGGCTTGCTGCCCGATCCGCAGCTGGGCCTGGAAACCAACCGCGCCATGGGCAATACCGCCGGCCTGGTGCCCGGCTTCAACCTCGGCCTGAGCTGGGACCTGGCCAGCGTGCTGCAGCGTCCGGCCGCCCGTGCGGCCGGGCAGGCCGAGGCGGCGCAGGCCAACCTCAACCTGCTGTGGATGGAATGGCAGACCATTGCCCAGGCGCGGCAGCTGTTCCTGCAGGTGCAAAGCCTGCGCCGGCAGCACGGCCAGCTGGTGCAGGAACTGCAGGCCGTGCAGCCGCTGGCGGACGCCGCCCGGCAGGCCCTGCGCGACGGCAACCTGAGCCGCGACGTGGCCGCCACTGCGTTCAATTCGATCAGCGATGCCCGCAAGCGCGAAGGTGAAACCGCCGCCGCGCTGCATCAGGCCGAAAGCGACCTGCGCCTGTTGCTGGGGCTGGCGGCCGATGCCCCGCTGCCACTGACCGGCGCAGCGTATGCGGTCGATCCTTCGGCTGCGCAGGTTCGGGCCGCGCTGGACAACCTGCCGCAGCGTCGCCCCGACCTGCTGGCCCTGCAGGCCGGCTATCGCGCCGCCGATGCCCGGCTGCGCGGGGCGATCCGCGCCCAGTTCCCGATGATTTCGCTGGGCGTCACCCGCGCCGGCGACACCTCCAACCTGCAAACGCAGGGCATCACCTTCGGCCTGACCCTGCCCTTGTTCAACCGCAACCGCGGCAACATCGCCATCGCCAGCGCCACCCGGCAGCAGCTCAAGGACGATTACGAAGCGCGGATGCTGGCCACCCGCGCCGATGTCGCCCGCCTGCAGGCCGACCTGCAATCGCAGCGGGCCCAGCGCCCCGTGCTGCAGGCCCACGCTGCGCAGATGGAGCAGGCTCGCCGCGCCGCCGAAACCGCCTGGCAGGCGCACCTGCTGGACTGGCCCACCTACCTTGCCCTGCGCGCCAATGCGCTGGCGGCCGACACCGACCTGCTGGCGCTGTCGCAGGCGCAGTCGGCCACCGCCATTGCGCTGGAAGCCCTGCTGGGACGCACCGACTTCAGCCCGGAGCAGCCGCAACCATGAATCCTTCCCGCCTCCGGTTTTCCTGGCTGTTGCTGGGTACCAGCCTGCTGCTGGGCGCCTGCAGCAACGACGGCGGCAACCCCTCTTCCGAGCCCGAAGCCCGCGTACGCATCACCACCACCCCGGCCGTGCGCCAATCGTTCCACGCCACCGTGCACGCCTGGGGCAGCGTGATCGGCGACCCGCAGCGCGCGCGCAGCCTCAGCCTGGGCCATGGCGGGCAAATCCTGTCCCTGCATGTTGCGGCCGGGCAGTCCGTCCGCGCCGGCCAGCCGCTGCTGACCATCGCCCCGGAGCCCGCCGCCCGCAGCGCCCATGCGCAGGCGGAAAGCGCACTTGCGCTGGCGCGCGGCGAGCTGGCGCGCACCCGCAGCCTGTTCGAACAGCATCTGGCGACCGAATCCCAGCTCGCTGCCGCCGGCAAGGCGCTGAGCGATGCGCAGGCCGGACTGGCCGCACAGCAGGCGGTGGGCGGCGGCAGCGCCAGCGAAGTCCTGCGCGCGCCCGCCGACGGCGTGGTGGGTACGCTGGCGGTGGCCAATGGCGACCGCTTCGCCGCCAACGCCCCGCTGCTGGATTTCACGCCGGCGCAGGCACTGGCGGTGGCGCTGTCGGTCGCGCCCAGCGCGGCATCACTGGATCTGCAGGCCGGCCAGCCGGTACGGCTGCTGCCGGCGCTGGGCGGCGACGCTCCGCTGCAGGGCCGCATCCGCACGGCGGGACGCGGCATCGACCCGCAAACCCACCTGGTTCCGGTACTGGTGGAGGTGCCCGCCGATGCCCGCCTGCAGCTGGGCGACG
>JAGWUF010000110.1 GCA_028868545.1 Lysobacteraceae bacterium
GGGCCGATGCGGTTTGTATTTCATCCGTCGAATACCGCTGCGCTGCAAGCCGCCAGTAATGTGCCCACCGTGCAGCGTTTGACGTGGTTCACCAACGGGTTTGTGGGGGCGCGGGTGGTCGATGGTGCACTGGTGCTGGATGATCTGCGCATGGGCAGTGCACCAGACTATTTCTTCAGCTTTCGGGTGGCGCAGCACGACGCTGGAACTTGGAAAGCAGTTGCGCCGACGCAGGTGCACACCCTGCGTATCGCTCCCGGCGCGATGTGGGATAGCGTATGGCAGCGGATCTGGAATGCCCCCGTGGCTCAGGCAGCAACGGGTAATTCGGGCGACACGCCTGCAATCAGCGCATCGAAATAATCGCAGGTCAGCTGCAATTGCGCATCGGCGGTTTGTGCGCGGTTGACCACGGCGCGGAATGCGGCATTTTCGGGCCGGTCTTTGGCATACCAACCCAGATGCTTGCGTGCAATGCGCACGCCCATCTCTTCACCGTAGTGGGCGTGCAGCGCGTGCAGGTGTGCGATGAGCGTGTCGCGCACGCGGGGCAGCGCGGGGTCTGGCAAGGCCTCGCCGGTCTTCAGATAGTGCGCGATCTGGCCCAGCAGCCACGGCCGTCCCTGCGCGGCGCGGCCCACCATCACCGCATCGGCCGCGGTGTGCTGCAACACGAACGCGGCTTTCTGCGGCGAGTCGATGTCGCCATTGGCGATCACCGGAATGCGCAGTGCCGCCTTGACTTGTGCAATCGTGGCGTACTCGGCGCTGCCCGCGTAGTGCTGGTCGCGGGTGCGGCCGTGGATGGCCAGCGCCTGGATGCCGGCATCTTCGGCAATGCGCGCAATCTGCAGTGCATTTATATGCTCGGCATCCCAGCCGGTACGGATTTTCAGCGTCACCGGCACGCTTGCCGCTGCAACCACCGCCGACACAATTCGCGCCACCAATTGCGGGTCGCGCATCAGCGCGCTGCCGGCCAGCACGTTGCACACTTTCTTGGCCGGACAGCCCATATTGATGTCGATGATTTGCGCCCCGTGATCCACATTGAAGCGCGCCGCGTCGGCCAACGCGGCAGGGTCGGTGCCGGCGATCTGCACGCTGACCGGATCCGGCTCACCAGCATGATCCATCCGCGTGCGCGATTTTGTGGTGTTCCAGAATCGCGGGTCGGAAATCGTCATTTCCGACACTGCCAAGCCCGCCCCCATGCGCTTGCACAGCAGCCGGAAGGGTTTATCGGTGACCCCCGCCATCGGCGCAAGCATCACGTTCGGGGCGATGGTGTAGGGGCCGATGCGCATCGGCGTAGTGTACCGGCAGCGGTTTAAGCAACCGGCAGTTTCGGCATCGCCAATGCAGCACCAGCGTGCTCGGTGGAGCGCGCCGCATAGCGGCCAGCAAAACGGACGTGTTCGATAAACGCACGCTGTGGGCGTTGCGCCAGGGATGCCGCCAGTGCGCCATTGAAGGCGTCGCCGGCACCGGTGGTATCGACCACGTGTGCGGGTTCGGCGGAGATGCGGTAGCAGGCGTGCTCATCACCGCGCAGATGGCTGTTGGCATGCGACACAAAACAGCCGCTGGCGCCCAGCGTGATGATGACGCTGCCTTCTGGCAACAGCGTGCGGCAGAGTGCGTGCAGGCGCGGTTGATCGAGGCCAGCTACCGCGTCGGCGTCGACGCGTTCACCCACATGACGGTTCAGCAAGGCCACGAATTCGGTTTCGTTGGGGGTCAGGATGTGCACGTGATCGAGCAAGATTTGGCTGATCGCCACATTGGCCGGTGCCGGGTTGAGGATGCAGACAGCCCCGGCCGCAGCGCCGCTGGCCAATGCTTGCGCCACCGCATCCAGCGGGGATTCCAACTGGGCCAGCACGACATCGTCAGCGATCAGCTCAGGCAGATGTGCACTGACCCAGGCCGGTGCCAGCTCGGCATTGGCACCAGCACCAATCACGATGCAATTACGGCCTTCGGCATCCACATAAATCCCGGCGGTGCCGGTAGGTGCGGCACTGGCTGCTGCATGGAGGTCGATGCCGTCATTCGCGCACAGCTCGCGTGCCAACCGGGCGCCGGCGTCATCGCCCAACGCACAGATAAAGCGCGTATCGGCACCCGCACGTGCTGCTGCGATCGCCTGATTGAAGCCTTTGCCGCCGGGGCCGGTGGCATACCTGCCGGCCAAGGTTGCCCCTGCCTGCGGCAGTGCAGGCACGCGCCAGACATGGTCGAGGTTGAACGAGCCGATGACACACACGCGGGCCATCAGGGGTTGCCCACATCCGCCGCGCCATGCGCGGGAATGACCTTGTGGGGGGTATGCCGGTGTTTGAACAGCGGCACGAAGGCCACCGCCATCGCCAGCGCATACAGCGCAAACGTCACCCAGATGCCGTGCCAGTCTTTTGCGCCGCCGGCATCGGTAAACCAGTGATCAATCACGAACCCGGCTACCAGGCTGCCCAGCACCGCGCCGATGCCATTGGTCATCAACATGTACAGGCCCTGTGCCGAGGCGCGGATCTTGGGGTCGGCCTGTTGTTCGACAAACAAGCT
>JAGWUF010000065.1 GCA_028868545.1 Lysobacteraceae bacterium
AGCTCAGCACGATCATCCACAGGCCCGGGCCGGGATTGCCGTAGGCGAACAGGCCGAAGCGCAGGAACCACGCCAGCATGCTGATCGTCATCACCGTCTTGATGCCGAAGCGCTTCAGGAAAAACGGGATGGTGAGGATGAACAGGGTTTCGCTGATCTGCGACAGCGACATGATGATGGCGGGGTAGCGCACCGCCAGCGTGTCTTTGTAGGCGTCGACATTGGCGAAGTCGTGCAGGAAGGTGTCGCCATAGGCATTGGTGAGTTGCAGTGCCGCACCCAGCAGCATCGCGAACACGAAGAACACCGCCATGTTGCGATCTTTGAACAGGCGGAACGAGGACAGCCCCAGCACGTCGATCAGCGAGCGGTTGCCGGCTTGCTGGCCCAACGTCGGCGGGCAGGGCGGCAGGGTGAAGGCGTACAGGCCCAGCGTGAGCGAGGCAGCGGAGGCGATGTAGAACTGCCCTGGCGATGTTTCCAGTTTCAGCAAGCTGGTGGTCCACAGCGCCGCGATGAAACCCACCGTGCCCCAGACCCGGATGGGCGGGTAGTCGCGCACGACATCCAGCCCGTCACGCTTGATCGCGTTGTAGGCCACGGCAATCGCCAGCGAGATGGTGGGCATGTAGCAAATCATCGTGACCAGCATCACCCAGAACATGGTGTGCGGGTCGTTCACCTGCGGCACGTAAGACAGTGTCAGGGCACCGCCGATGTGCAGCAGGCCGTAGAGCTTCTGCGCGCTGATCCATTTGTCGGCCACCACCCCCATCAGCGCCGGCATGAACAAGGCGCTGATGCCCATGGTGGAGAAGATCGCGCCAAAACTCGTTCCCGACCATTGCTTGTTCTGGAACCAGTACGCGCCGATGGTGATCAGCCATGCCCCCCAGATGAAGAACTGGAGGAAATTCATCACGGTCAGGCGCAGTTTCAGGTTCACACAGGCTCCCATGCGAGGCGGTACGGTGCGCCTGCTTGGCGCAGGGTAGGTCAGCGCAGGCGATGCCGGCAAGCCGCAGTGCAAGGCAGCCGGGCTCAGGTTTCGCGCGCCACCACCCGGTTGCGGCCTTCCAGTTTGGCCTGCCGCAGGCGCAGATCGGCACGACGCAGCAATTGCGACAGATCCACGCCGTCCTGCGGCCAGCTGGCAATGCCGGCACTGAAGGTCAGGCGGATCGGGTCTTCGTCGATCTCCGCAATGAAGGGCTGCGTGGCCATGTCGCGGCGCAGCGCTTCCAGCCGCTCCCAGGCGCGACCGGCGGGCAAGGGCATCACCAGCACGAATTCCTCGCCGCCCAGCCGCACCAGCCAGTCGCCCGCTTCCAGCCCGCTGCGCAGAACCCCGGCCGCATGGCGCAAGGCGCGGTCGCCGGTCATGTGGCCGGCTTCGTCATTGATCCGGCGAAAGTAATCCAGGTCGATCAGAGCGGCCGACAGCGAGTTGCCATTGTCACGCGCATCGTCGATCAGGGCAGGGAACCGGTGCACCAGCAGGGTGCGGTTGGGCAGGCCGGTCAGGCCGTCGTTGCCGGACAAATCCACCAACCGTTGCATGCGGTAGGTCACCGCCGCCGTGATGGCGGTCATGATGGCCAGCAGCATCAGGCGTTGCAGGATGTTGGAAACGCGCACCGTGCCGTATTCGGTGGAAATCAGTTGTTCGGGGAATTGCGCCCACCACAGCGCCGTGGCGCAGATGAGCGCGTATTGCGCAATCGCCAGGCCGCCGGTGAACAATGTCAGCCGGCCATCATTGCGCAACGCCGTCATGCCGATGGCGATCAGGTAGAACGCCCACACCACCATGCTGTTCAGGCCGGTGGGCAGCGAGCTCATGCAAAGCAGGCCGAGCACCAGCGAGGTCAGGGTGATGTCGTAGCTGGAGGTCGCCCAGGGCAGCCAGCGCAGGCGGCGCGGTTGTCTGGCCAGGGCCAGCCACAGTTGCGACACCGCGA
The DNA here is from genome assembly GCA_028868545.1 of Lysobacteraceae bacterium. Taxonomy (GTDB): domain Bacteria; phylum Pseudomonadota; class Gammaproteobacteria; order Xanthomonadales; family Xanthomonadaceae; genus Thermomonas. The sequence continues at coordinate 1,962 of JAGWUF010000065.1, forward strand.
TCGCGGCGATGACCCCCAGCATGCCGATCACGCCTTCGGCGGGGGTGAACTCGCCGGTCACCAGGTTCATCAGCGGCAGCAGCAGCAAGGCCAGCGACAAACCGGCACGCAATTGCGCCACCAGCAATTCGCCGCCAGCGCCCAGCTCCAGCATCAGTGCGTCGGGCGGCGAGCGCAGCTGATGCCAGAACTCGCGCAGCCCGGGGCCGATGACGTCCAAGATTTCTCCCTTCGTGTGCTGCCGCAGCTTAGGGGGTTGCAGGCCCGCACTCAATGCGTGAACCCCGCCGGTCGGCAAACCCGGACCCGCACCCGCCTATACTCGTTCCATCTTTCGGGAGGACTGGTCATGACGGGCATGCTTGCTTTGATTCTGCTTCTGGTCGGCGTGATCGCCGTTGCCAAGACCGTGCGCATGGTGCCGCAGGGGTTCGAGTGGACGGTGGAACGTTTCGGCCGCTATACCCACACCATGACGCCGGGCCTGCATTTCCTGGTGCCGATCATGTACAGCGTGGGCCGCAAGATCAACATGATGGAACAGGTGATGGATGTCCCCAGCCAGGACGTCATCACCAAGGACAACGCGGTGGTGAAGGTCGATGGCGTGGTCTATTTCCAGGTGCTGGATGCGGCCAAGGCGGCCTACGAGGTGGCGCAACTGGAAATCGCCATCCTCAACCTGGTGATGACCAACATCCGCACCGCGATCGGCTCGCTCGATCTGGACGAGTCGCTGTCCAAGCGCGACGAGATCAATACCAAGGTGCTGCATGCAGTGGATCAGGCCACGCACCCGTGGGGTCTGAAGGTCAACCGCATCGAACTGAAGGACATCCAGCCGCCGCGCGACCTGGTGGACTCGATGGCGCGGCAGATGAAGGCCGAGCGCGAGAAGCGCGCCAACATCCTGGAAGCCGAAGGGTTCCGGCAGGCCGCCATCCTCAAGGCCGAGGGCGAGAAGCAGTCGAAGATCCTGGAGGCCGAAGGCGAGCGCGAGGCCGCGTTCCGGCAAGCCGAGGCGCGCGAGCGCCTGGCCGAGGCGGAAGCCAAGGCCACCGAAATGGTGTCCAACGCGATTGCCAGCGGCAACGTGCAGGCGATCAACTACTTCATCGCGCAGAAATACATCGAGGCGTTCAAGAGCCTGGCCGAGGCCCCGAACCAGAAATTCGTGATGATGCCGATGGAGTCGGCCGGCATCATCGGCTCGCTGGGCGGCATCGCCGAATTGGCCAAGGAGGCGCTGGCCGGTGCTTCCGCCGCCAGGCCGGTGGCCGTGAAGCAGGGGAGCTGAGCCATGCGTTGGGATGTCTTTGCCTGGGCGGCGTTCGCGCTGCTGTTGATCGCGGCGGAAGTGCTCGCACCGGGGGCGTTCATGCTGTGGCTGGGGTTTGCGGCGGCGGCGGTCTTCCTGCTGACGTGGCTGCTGCCGGGGATTCCGGTGCTGGCGCAGGTGGCCGGGTTCGTGGTGCTCGGCTTCGCCTCCATCCAGATCTACCGCACGTGGTTCCGCCAGCGCGAACGTCCCAGCGACCAGCCGGCGCTCAACAAGCGCACCGCCGCGCTGGTGGGGCAGGTGGTGCCGCTGGAACGCGCCATCGTGGAGGGCCGCGGCCGGGTGCAGATCGCCGATGCCTACTGGGACGTCGCCGGCCCGGAACTGCCGGCGGGCAGCCATGTGCGCATCGTCGGCGCCGATGCCATGACCCTGCGCGTGGAGCCGGCCTGAGCGGCCGCTTTCCATACCCGGGCGCAGGGGTGCGCCGCACGGCGCGCGGCTCTGGGATAATGCCCGTCCCCCACGCAGGCACACCCCGATGACCCACAAGACCATCCTCAACGACACCCACCGCGCGCTTGGCGCCAAGATGGTGGACTTCGGCGGCTGGGACATGCCGATCCACTACGGCTCCCAGCTCGACGAACACCACCAGGTGCGCCGCGACGCCGGCATGTTCGACGTCAGCCACATGACCGTGGTCGATCTCACCGGCGCGCGGACCCGCGAGTTCCTGCGCCATCTGGTCGCCAACTCGGTGGACAAGCTGCAGAAGCCCGGCAAGGCGCTGTACACCGCGATGCTGAACCCGCAGGGCGGGGTGGTCGATGACCTCATCATCTATTTCATGTCGGAAGACTGGTTCCGGCTGGTGGTGAATGCCTCGACCCGCGAGAAGGACGTTGCGTGGATCAGCGCGCAGGCGCAGGCGTTCGACGTGCAGGTGCGCGAACGCCCGGAATTCGGCATGGTCGCCGTGCAGGGCCCGAACGCACGCGCCAAGGTGCTGGGCCTGCTGCGCGAGGAAGACCGCGCCCCGGTGTCGAAGCTGGTGCGCTTCTCCGCGCGCGAGGCGCAGACAGTGGATGGCATCACCGTGTTCGTGGCCCGCACCGGCTACACCGGCGAGGACGGCTTCGAGGTGATCGTGCCGGAGGCGCAGACGGTGACGTTCTGGAATGCGCTGCTGGCAGCCGGGGTGAAACCCGCCGGCCTGGGCGCGCGCGACACGCTGCGGCTGGAAGCCGGCATGAACCTGTACGGCCAGGACATGGACGACACCGTCACCCCGTGGGAAGCCGCGCTGGGCTGGACGGTGGTGCTGGATGACGTCGATGGATCGCCGCGCGACTTCATCGGCCGCAGCGTGCTGGAAGCACAGCAGGCCGCCGGCAGCGCACGCCAGATGATCGGCCTGGTGATGGATGACAAGGGCGTGCTGCGCCACGGCCAGAAAGTGCTCACCGCCAATGGCGAGGGCGAAATCCTGTCCGGCACCTTCTCGCCCACCATCGGCAAGGCAATTGCTTTTGCCCGCGTGCCGGCCGGCGAGCCGGGCACCGTGCGCGTGGACATCCGCGGCAAGGAAATCCCGGTGCGCGTGGTGAAGTTCCCGTTCGTCCGCGACAACGCCATCCAGCCGGGCATCTGATTTTTCCGCCCGCGCTTCGTTAGACTTCCCCCATCCCCCCACGCACCGCGCAACAGGAGCCACCCCGATGAGCGAGATCCCCGGCGACCTCAAATTCCTCAAATCCCATGAATGGGTTCGCGTCGAAGGCGGCGGCAAGGCCACCATCGGCATTTCCGACCACGCCCAGGGCCTGCTTGGCGACCTGGTGTATGTCGAGCTTCCCGAGGTCGGCGACCAGGTCCAGGCCGGCAGCGCCTGCGCCGTCGTCGAGTCGGTGAAGGCGGCGTCCGATGTCTATGCGCCGGTCAGCGGCAAGGTGCTGGAAGTCAACAGTGCGCTCGGCGACAAGCCCGAGACCATCAACGAAGATGCCTACGGCGATGGCTGGTTGTTCGTGGTCGAGCTGGACGACGCCGATCAGCTGGGTGAATTGCTGGGTCCGGACGACTACGCCGAGCTGCTGGAAAGCGACGAGCACTGACGCATCGCACTCCCCGCGTGCAAGCAACCCGCGTCGGCAACGGCGCGGGTTTTTTCATGCGGAATGCAGGACGGGTTGTTGCAATCGGCAAGAAAAATTTCGCGCGGCATCCGCGCAGATTTCGCGCAAACACGCTTGTGCGACGCGAAAACATCGCAGCGAACGCGCATGCGTGATGTGCGCCGCGTCGTGTGCACTGCGCGAGCGTGCGCAACGTGCCCGCAGCAGTGCGCACGTGAGGCCGGATTCCGCACGAGTGTCTGCAAGCCGCATCATTGCTTGCGTTGCGCGGAGCGTCGTGATGCGTGGTGGTGGCACGCGGCGGTGTTGGACGGGTCTACTTTCACGCTGTTCGCTCAACGGCTTGTTGCGGCGATGCGTCGGCTGCGAAAAAACTTTGCGCAAGATTGTTGACACTGGAAAAAAGCGTGATTAGGTTTCGCCAAGCAGACGTTTCCTGCGGGATCAAGTGAGCAAGCAGATCGCGACAGTCGATAGTGCGTCACGCAACGCCACCAGAAGCGGAAATCGGTGGGTGTCGCGGCTCTGTCACTCCCGGGTTTGTGCCGTGCCTGATCCGCACGCGTCCGAGTTCGAACCTGCAGCGCGTCACGCCGCAGGTTTTTTCTTGGCGATGGAAACGTCTTTTGCCGATGCCGCGAGGTCTGCGTGCATGGGTTCCGCATCCGTACCGGTGCGCCTGGCGCGCCGGCGGTCGAACGCAGGTCCGATACCTGCGGCGTCTTGTGAAACTGGGCTTTACCGATATACCCATTGACGAGGAGCCATACCATGGCCGTGAAAAAAGCTGCGAAGCCTGCCGCCAAGAAACCGGCGGCGAAGAAAGTTGCAAAGAAAGCCGTTGCCAAGAAGCCCGCTGCCAAGAAGGCAGTGAAGAAGGCCGTTGCCAAGAAGTCGGCCGTCAAGAAGGCGGTCAAGAAGGTCGCCAAGAAGGTCGCGGCCGTGAAGAAGGCGGTCAAGAAGGCCGTGAAGAAGGTTGCTGCCAAGAAGCCGGCCGCGAAGAAGGCGGTCAAGAAGGCCGTTGCCAAGAAGCCTGCCGCGAAGAAGGCGGCGGCCAAGAAGCCTGCTGCCAAGAAGCCGGCCGCGAAAAAGGCGGCGGCCAAGAAGCCTGCTGCCAAGAAGCCTGCGGCTGCACCTGCGGGTTCGGCACCGACGCCGGCCCTGTAATTCCCATGGCACCGGGCAACCGGTGCCTTGGTTGCAAGATTACGCATTGCAAGCCCTTCCCGTTGCCCAGGCGGGAAGGGTTTCTTTTTTCAGCGGCAGAACGCCCGGCACCTGGCGGGCGGGCGGGATCAGGGCGGTGAAGCCTTGGCCTTGGTGGTGGTGCTGCCTGCCGGAATGCCTGCACGCTCTGCGTACAGCACGTCATCCGAACCGTCCATGGTGTCGTCATCCAGCCATTGGCCGCCGCTCAGGCCCAGTGCGCTGTCCAGAATGGTGGGCAGCAGCCCACTGGGCAGGGCGCTTTCACTGTTCCACAGGATGACCACGCCCAGATCCTGTTCCGGCAACATCGCCATCATCCCGCGATAGCCCTGCACCGCGCCGCCGTGAAACACCACGTTGTGGCCGGAATAGTTGTAATCCCGCCAGCCCAGCGCATAGCTGGCCGCGCTCAGGCGTGCACGCCGCCAGCTGGTGCCGTGGATTTCGGTGGGGGTATCGACCAGCGGTGCATGCAGCGTGGCCAGCAAGGGCGCAGGCAGCACGTCGGGGCGGTGCCCGGTATGCGCGATCAGCCATTGCGCCATGTCGCTGATGCTGGCATTGACGCCGGCGGCAGGGGCCACCCGGTAGTAGTTGGGCTTCGGTGTCAGCGCCACCCAGCCGCCACGACCGCGCACATGTGGCCTGGCCCAGCGACCGCTGGCCTCGATGCCTTCCAGCCCGTAGCTGGCATCGTGCATGCCCAGCGGTTTGAAAATGCGGCTGGCCACGCTTTCGCTGTAGAACTTGCCGGTGGTGGCAAACACGATGTCGCCGATCAGGCTGAAGGCGACGTTCTGGTAGGCATAGCACTGGCCCGGTGCGCAGGTCATCGGCGCGTTGGCCAGCCGCAGGGTCAGGCTGTGGTAATCGGCATTGCCTTCCAGATCACGGTCGAAGGCATTGCGGGTCAAGCCCACGCGATGGCTGAGGAGGTCTGCCACCGTGACTTGCTGGGCCGCCCCCGGCATCGACAACTGGAACGCGGGCACGTAATCGGTCAGATGGCTGTCCCAGCGCAGCACGCCGTCGTTGACCAGGATGCCGGTCATGGTGGCGGCGAACGATTTCGACAGCGAGGCCAGCCGGAACACGGTATGCGCATCGATCGGCTGCGGGTTGCGCATGTCGGTGATGCCGTAGCCACGCGCACTGAGCACTTGCCCGTTCTTGACGATGGCCATGGCCATGCCCGGAACTCGCCCGTTGGTGACCAGTGCCGAAGCGATGGCTTCGAAACGGGAAATGTCCAGGGTGGCAGCGGCATTGCCGGCGCCGATACCGGGTGTCGTGATGGCGGTGGCCGATGTCAGCGCGACCGGGGGCGGTGCCGGCTGCGGCCGTGCAATCGCGCCATGCAGGCTGCCGGTGTCCTGCGCGGTGGTGCCCAGTGCCAGCGGCAGCAAGGTGGCCAGCAGGATGGTGCGGATCGAAACCCGCAGGGTGTGCTCTTTCATCGGATGAACCCCCTGCGTATGCTGCATCGACGGGTCGATTCTAGCGCCTGTTGCCACGATTGCATGAACAAGGGGAACTTTGATGCCTGGCTTTCTGATTTTCATCGCAATTCTTGTTGTTGTCGCGTTCTGGTCGATCGGCATCTACAACGGTCTGGTCACGGCCCGCAATGCCTACAAGAATGCGTTCGCCCAGATCGATGTGCAGTTGCAGCGCCGCTTCGACCTGATACCGAATCTGGTGGAAGTGGCCAAAAAATACATGGCGCACGAGCGCGAGACGCTGGAGGCGGTGATCGCCGCGCGCTCGGCGGCGCAATCCGGACTGGCCGCTGCCAAGGCCAACCCCGGCGACCCCGATGCCATGGCCACGCTGGCAGCGGCGCAAGGCCAGCTCAATGCCGGCCTCGGGCGCTTGCTGGCGGTGGCGGAAGCCTATCCGGATCTGAAAGCCAATCAGACCATGCTGCAGCTCACCGAGGAGCTGACCAGCACCGAGAACAAGGTCGCGTTCGCGCGGCAGGCGTTCAACGACGGGGTGATGGCCTACAACAACAAGCGCGAGGTGTTTCCTGGCAACCTGTTTGCCGGCCTGTTCGGGTTTGCCGAAGCCACCCTGCTGGAAATCCCGACCGACAAGCAGGCGCAGGTGCGGGAAGCGCCGAACGTGCAGTTCTGATCGATCCGCATGAATTTCTTCGAACGCCAGGCGGTCGCACGGCGTGACACCACGCGGCTGGTCGTCCTGCTCGGGTTGGCGGTGTTGTGCATCATCGGGAGCGTCGACCTGGTGCTGTGGCAGGTCACCCATTCGTGGCGCTTGCTGGCATTCGTCAGCGGCATCACCCTGGTGGTGATCGTGTTCGGTTCGCTGTATCGCATCGCCAGCCTGAGCGGTGGCGGCGAGACGGTGGCGCAGGAGCTGGGCGGAACGCTGGTGCCGCCGGACACCGCCGAGCCCGGCCTGCGTCGGCTGCGCAACGTGGTGGAGGAAATCTCGATTGCCTCCGGGGTGCCAGTGCCCAAGCTCTACGTGCTGGAGCACGAGGCCGCCATCAATGCCTTCGCGGCCGGTTTCTCGCCGGCCGATGCGGTGGTGGCGGTGACCCGGGGCGCGCTGGACCGGCTCAACCGCGACGAGCTGCAAGGCGTGATCGCGCACGAGTTCAGCCACATCCTCAATGGCGACATGCGCCTGAACATCCGCCTGATCGGGCTGCTGTTCGGGATCCTGATGATCGGGCTGATCGGCCGCAAGGTGCTCGAATACAGCCGGTTCGGCGGCCGCAGCAGCCGCGGTGATGGCGGGCTCTGGCTGGCAGCGCTGGTGGCAATCGTGATCGGGTATGTGGGCCTGTTCTTCGGCCGCATGATCAAGGCCGGCGTGAGCCGCTCGCGCGAGCGGCTGGCCGATGCCAGTGCTGTGCAATTCACCCGGCAGGCCGAGGGGCTGGCCGGGGCGCTGAAAAAAATCGCCGGGCTGGAGGAAGGCTCGAAGCTGGCAGTACGGGCCAATGCCGAGGAAGTCAGCCACATGCTGTTCGGCGAAGGCCTGGGGTTCTCCAGGTTGTTCGCCACCCATCCGCCATTGCTCGAACGCATCCAGGCCCTGCAGCCGGGGTTTCGCAGCGAACAGCTGGAACGCCTGCAGGCGCGGTGGCAGACGCAGCCGCCGGATGGGCTGCAGGAAGATCTGACGCTGGGTCTGTCGGCGGGCGGGCAGGCCCGGCTGCCTTCGCCCCGGCAGCGGCTGCCGGTCGCGCCGGCCACTGTCTCGGCGCAGGTGTCGCGGCCGGGCAATGACGATTATCAACGGGCCGACAGCATTGCCGCGATCCTCCCGGATGCATTGCGCGATCTGGCACACGGCCGCGAGCAGGTCATGCCGCTGCTGCTGGCCATGCTGCTGGCCGAGGAAGGGCCGTTGCAGGACGCCCAGCGTCAAGCCATCGATGCAAGGCTGGGGGCCGGCACGGCCGCGCAGGCCTTGCGCATCCACCAGCAACTCACCGCCGACCTGCACCCTGCGCTGCGGCTGCCGCTGGCCGCGTTGGCGTTCCCGGGGCTGCGCCAGCGCCCGCGACCGGCGCTGGAGCAATTCCTGGCCTGCGTGGAGGACGTGATCCAGGCCGATGGGCAGGTGTCATTGTTCGAATACTGTCTGGGCAAGCTGCTGAACGTGCAGGTGCGCGAAGCGCTCGACCCCGCCCGCCATATCCGCTTCGGTCGGCGCAAGCCCGGCAGTGTGCGCAACGAATTCGCCACTCTGCTGGCGGTGGTTGCGCAGGCCGGCAATGCGGACGAAGCCGCTGCCCGGCGCGCGTATCTGGCGGGCCTGCAACGGGTGTTGCCGCGCGACCATCTGCCGTACGCGCCACCGGTCGAAGGCGTGCTGGCGCTGGATGCGGTGTGGGCACCGCTGGACGCACTGGATCCGCTGGCCAAGCAGGTGCTGGTGGAAGCCATCACCGAAGCGGTGAGCAGCGATGGCCAGATCAGCGTGGCCGAAGCCGAGCTGTTGCGGATGATCTGCGCCGTGCTGCACTGCCCGTTGCCGCCGGTGCTGGGGGAGTGACCGCGCTTGGCCGATGCCCTGTCGGCATCGGCTGCGGTCGCGCGATCAAGCGTCCTTGATCAGATCCGCCGCGCGTTCCGCAATCATGATCGTCGGCGCGTTGGTGTTGCCGCTGGGCAGGCAGGGCATCACCGAGGCATCCACCACGCGCAGGCCGTCCACGCCGTTCACCCGCAACTGCGGGTCGACCACGGCGGTGGCGTCGCTGCCCATCCGGCAGGTGCCGATGGGGTGGTACACGGTTTCGGCCCGGGTGCGCACAAAGTCGATCCAGTCGGCCTCGGTCTTCGGTTGCGAGGCCGGGAAGATCGGTGCGCCGCGATAGGGGGTGAACGCGCGCTGGGAAAAAATGTCCAGCGAAAGTTTCGCGCATTCCACCAGCATCTTCAGGTCGAAGCCCTCCGGGTCGCCCAGGTAGTTGGGGTCGATCAGCGGCGCATCTGCGACGCGGTTGCTGGCCAGTTGCAGACTGCCACGGCTGTGCGGGCGGGTGAAGCAGGCATGCATGGTGTAGCCGTCGCCGGGCAGGCGGTTGCGGCCGTGGTCGTCGATCATCGCCGGGATGAAGTGCAGCTGGATGTCGCAACGTTCGTCCGTGGCCAGCTGCGAGCGGAAGAAGCCTGCACCCTCGGCCACATTGCTGGTGCCGGGGCCGCGATGGCCGCCCAGGAAGTACTGCAGCGCGGTCTTGAGCTCGCTGGCGCGGTCGTAGCTGATCGGCTGGCTGCAATGCTGCAGGGTGGTGACATCCAGATGGTCCTGCAGGTTGCTGCCCACCTCGGCGGCATCGAATACCACCTCGATGCCGTGCTTGCGCAGCGCATCCGCAGGCCCCACGCCCGAGAGCATCAGCAACTGCGGCGAATTGATCGCGCCGCCGCTCAAAATCACTTCGCGGCGGGCTTCGAAATGATGCCCCTGCCCGCGCACCGCGCAGGTCACGCCGCTGGCGCGGCTGCCATTGAAGGTGATGCGGCTGGCATTGGCATGGGTGCAGACGGTGAGGTTGGGACGCGCCCTGGCGGGTGCCAGATAAGCCACGGCGGTGGAGCAGCGTGCGCCTTCGCGTTGGGTGACTTGATACAGGCCCACGCCGTCCTGCCGCGCGCCGTTGAAATCGTCATTGAGGCGCAGGCCGGCCTGATGGCCGGCTTCGATGAAGACCCGGGTCAGCGGGTTGACGTGGCGCAGATCGGACACGGTGAGCGGGCCGGTGCCGCCGTGGAAGGCATCGCTGCCGCGGGCATTGCCCTCGCTCTTGCGGAAATACGGCAGCACGTTGTCCCAGTGCCAGCCGCTGGCTCCTTGCGCCGCCCAGCTGTCGTAATCGGTGGCCACGCCGCGGATGTAGCACATCGCGTTGATCGAGCTGGAACCGCCCAGTACCTTGCCGCGCGGGCACCACAGCACGCGCCCGCCCAGTTGTGGTTGCGGCACGGTGGCGTAGTCCCAGTTGATCGAGGTCAGCCCGGCGATCTTGGCCAGCCCGGCCGGCATGTGGATGAACGGGTGCCAGTCGCGGCCGCCGGCTTCCAGCAACAGCACTTTCACTGCCGGGTCTTCGCTCAGGCGGTTGGCCAGCACGCAGCCGGCCGAGCCGGCGCCGATGATGATGTAGTCGTAAGTACTGTCCAACGCCCATGCCCCCGTCGCCCGTTTTCCCGACGCTATGCGCCATGGCTAGAGCAAATGCTCGGTGGCCAAACCCCGCGCCTGCGGGTACCGTTGCGCATCGCCGCCGCCGTTGTTGGCACGCATGACCGACCACACCGCTGCTTCCACCCGCTGGGGTCGCTTCCGGGCCGCGCTGCGGCAATCACCCCCGTTGCTGTGGTCGTTCCTGTACTTCTTCTGCCTGCTGTGCGGCTATTACCTGCTGCGCCCGGTGCGCGAGGCGATGGGTGCGTCCAGCGACGTCGGCACCCTGTTCCCGCCGGCGATGATCGAGTTCTTCGGTGCGCGTGGGGTGGCGCTCAAGGAGCTGCAATTGCAGGTGCTGTTCACCTGCACCTTCCTGATCATGCTGGCGTTGCAGCCGGTGTATGGGTGGGTGGTCAGCCGCTGGCCGCGGCGGGTGTTCCTGCCGGTGGTGTACGGGTTCTTCATCGTCACCCTGCTGGGGTTCTACGCCATGTTCGACAGTGGCGTGGCCGGGCGCGGGATGGCGTTCTTCCTGTGGATC
>JAGWUF010000066.1 GCA_028868545.1 Lysobacteraceae bacterium
GCCCAGCGGGGTGCGGGCTGTCGCCTGCCCCAGCACAGGGCGCAGCGGACGATCCAGGTCGGCAGGCGTCAATGTGGCCAGGCGATGCCGGATGCTGGTGTGGTCGGAGACCGCCAAGGTCTCGGCCATGCCTGCCCGGACGGGGTTCAGGTCCACGTAGGCCATGGCCGCCAGCAGCGCCCGTTCGTCGCACAGCACTTGGGCTTTGAACCGTCCCTCCCAGAACCGGCCTTTGCAGGCATCCTCGGCATTGGCGGCGCGTGCCAGCGGCTCGGCCAAGCATTTCATCAGCCAAGAGAGATTGCTCAGACGCTCGCGCAGCACCGCCACATAGTCCGGCTGCTGCATCAGCCGCTCGCGCTTGGCGTCACGGGCGGCCTCGGTGGCCTCACGCGGGGGGAACAGGCGCACCCAGCGGGTGGCAACTTCGGCATCGGACCATGCAGCAGGCAGCGTTGGATCAAGCTGCAGCACCAGATGCAGGTGGTTGCTCATCACCGCATAGGCGTGGATGGCCACCGCAAAGCAGTCGGCCAGTAGGGCGATGCGTTGCTCGACCCAGGCCTTGCGATGCTCGAAGGACTGCCCGGTGTAGCGATCCTGCCCGCACAGGAAGGCGCGGCGCACGCAGCGCTGGACGCAATGGAAGGTGCCACCGGTGCCGGGGGCGATCAGTTGGGAACGGGCCGTGGTCATGGTGCCAGTGTCGGCGCACATGAGCTGCGGCACTATCAGGAAACCCTAATTGGCGGGTCAGTGAAAGGGGGATTGGTGCGTGTCCTTGTTCTTGGGTGCGTGTCCTTGTTCCGCTTTACTGACACGGGGACGGCTCAGGCCGTCCCTGTTTTTCTGTTTTTATTCCGCTTTTCATCACGAATCCGGCGCCGGATCGACGTCAGGGTTTGGCAACGGCCTCAAGAGCATCTGCCGCCGATTTTGTCACCGTGCGATCAAAGCAATGCAGCCCTGCCGGGTGCAGCCAACGCTTTTCGTGCATGTTGAAACCACCGCCATTGCCGTTGCGATCAGCGGTGCTAGTCGAGAACCTTGCACAAAGCTGATAGCCCGACCCCGAAGTCACGTGATAACCGTAAGGCTTGCCATCCACCGGATCGGCCACCACCAGGGAAGCGCCGGGCTGGTTGGCCAAATCGGCCAGCGATGCCGGCAGGCGCTTGTGGCCAAGCACCCAGACATCCACGGCATCGGCAATTGCTTCCAACTGCTGCGTGCGACGCTGATCGATGCGTCGGTCGCGTTGCTTGGCGGGCGAGCCCATCGCCCATATTGCTGCAGCCAAGGTTGCCACCACGACCAGCGTGGCCGCCATCAGCAAATGACGCCCCACCCCCTGCCCGTTCACGCCTCCACCTCTTCGCGGCGCAGGTCGTGCATGTAGAAATAGAAGACGCCACCCGCGATCATCGCCACCACGCCCACCTTGCACAGGAATCGCGGCGTGGCTTCGCCCCCCAGCAGGTTGTAGACCAAGGAGGTCATGTCGCCAATCAATGTGCTTGCGGCGATGAACAAGGTCAGATACGTCAACCACCGTCGCACCGGTGACAACCGCTTGATCGGATTGCGCGCCACGTCGATGGCAAGCCTGCGGGACATCCACGCGAACACGGGGAACGTGATCAGCAAGGCTGCCACCGAAAACCGCATCGAATCCCCACGAAAATCGTAATACGTCGACACTGCCGGATCCGGCAGCGCCTGATTGACAAGGTCGAACAGCAAGCTGCCCAGGTGATAGGCGCTGAAATACAGCGTGACGAACAGCACCAGATACTGGAAGGCCTCCTTCGCCGACAACGATGCACGCGGGCGTGGCACCGGCACCGGAAACGCGACATCGGCATACCCCTCCAGCACGCCGCGGGTCTGCTCACCGCTCCAGCCAGCCGCAACCAACGCCTGCTGGATGGCATCACGGGACTGCCCGCGCAACAGGGCTTCACGCACGAACAACTCAAGCTCGGGACTGGTGGATGCCATCGTGTGCTTCCTGCATGGAGAAGGCCGGACTGTAACAGCCGCCCGGCCACAACCGGCGCCTGACCTGCATCAATGCGCCCTCACGCCCGTCGGGCGACACTGCGCGGCATGAACAAGACCATGCCGAATGATTCCATGGCCGGGCTCTCGCCCGCCCTGCTGGCCGCAGCCCCGCACCGGCTGCTGTTCTTCGTCGGTGCGGTCAATGTGCTGCTGGCGATGAGCTGGTGGCTGCTGTGGCTGATCGATGCGCGCTGGGGGGTGATCGGCCTGCGCGGCGGCACCCCGTTCGGCGGCTGGATGCACGCTTTCATCATGCAGTACCAGTTGCTGCCGCCCTTCATGTTCGGCTTCCTGCTGACCACCTTCCCGCGCTGGATGGGCATGCCCGATCTGTCGCGCTGGCATTACGTGCCGGTGGGGTTGGGCCTGCTGGGCGGTCAGGTGTCGGTGGTGGGCGGGATGCTGCTGGGACAGGAAGCGATGGTGCACATCGGCGTGGTGATGGCGCTGGTGGGCTGGGGCTACGGGCTGGTGCAATTGCTGCGGGTACTGCTGGCCGAACGCCGGGCCGGGAAGGGGCCGACGTGGCATGCGTGGTCGTGCTTCACGGCGTTGTCGCTGGGGCTGCTGGGCATCCTGCTGATGGCGGCCTACCTGCACGGCGCGGGGCCGTGGACGGTGACGGTGTCGATCAAGCTGGGCACCTTCGGCCTGTTGCTGCCGGTGTACATGACGGTGGCGCATCGTATGTTCCCGTTCTTCGCCACCAATGTCGTCCGCGGCTACCGCGCGTGGCGGCCGCTGTGGCTGCTGGCCGCGATGTGGGGCCTGCTGGCAGCGCATCTGGGGCTGGAGCTGGCGCATGCCAATGCCTGGATGTGGCCAGTGGATGCCCTGTTCGCGCTGGGCAGCGCGCTGGTGTTGTGGCGCTGGTGGCCACGCGGCAAGGCGCCGGGCATCCTGTGGGTGCTGTTCCTCGGCATGCTGTGGCTGCCGGTGGGTTTTGCGCTGTTTGCCGCGCAAAGCGCGATCTATGCCGTCAATCACGAGTTCCTGCTCGGCCGCGGGCCGCAGCATGCGCTGTACATCGGTTTCTTCGGCAGCCTGCTGGTGGCGATGGTCACCCGCGTGACGCAGGGCCACTCGGGGCGGCCGATGGCGATGCCCGCCGCCGGCTGGTTCGCGTTCGCCCTGTTGCAACTGGTGGCCATCACCCGCATTGCCGCCGAAGCCGCACCGGACAACTATTTCTGGCAGGTGATTGCTGCAGCGGGTTGGCTGCTGGCGTTCCTGCCGTGGGCACTGCGCTCGCTGTCGATCTACCTGCACCCGCGCGCAGACGGGCGTCCTGGCTGAGACTGCGCGCATGAACCCGATGATGGAGCTGTACCCGCAGATCAAATGGGTGCACGTGCATGCGGTGCTGTGCAGCGGCGCGATTTTCGCCGTGCGCGGCGGGGCTGCATTGCTGGGCGCGAAGTGGCCGTACCACTGGCTGCCGCGCTACGGCAGCTACACCATCGATACCATCCTGCTGACCTCGGCCACCATGTTGTTTTCGCTGCTGCTGCCGCTGGGCGTGTTTGCCAACGGCTGGCTGACGGTGAAGCTGGTGCTGGTGGTGCTGTACGTGCTGCTGGGCATCTTCGCCATGCGCCAGAAGCGCACGCCACGCCAACGCTGGCCATTCTACGTGGCGGCACTGGCCACTTACTTTTTCATCTACGGCATCGCCCGCATGCACCAGCCACTGGGCTGGCTGCTGCTGTTGCGCTGAGCCACGGAGCCCTGCATGCCGACTTCTCCCGCATCTGCTACCACGACCACCGGCGATGGCCATGCCAGGCCGCGGATGATCGATGCCTGCTTCCTCGGGCCCTACGCGCAGAACGACACCCTGCTGGAAAAGCTGGTCGTCGAGTTCCTGCGCGACCATGTGTATTGGCGGCGCAATTTCCACCCCGAAGACCCGCTGGCGATCGGCACCAGCGCGGCCTATCACCCGGACTATCTGGCGTTCGAGGCGCGCATGCGCCGCGAGCTGCACCTGTTGTCGGCGCAGTTGAAGAAATCGGTGCCGTTCCACAGCCCGCGCTACATCGGCCACATGGCCTCCGACCTGCTGCTGCCCGGGCTGGCCGCGCAAATCCTCACCCTGCCCTACAACCCCAACAACGTCACCGAAGACACCGCGCCGGTGACGGTGGAACTGGAAGTGAAGGTGGGCCTGCAACTGGCGCGGATGCTGGGCTATGTGGATGACCCCGCGCGCCCCGATTGCGCCTTCGGCCACCTCACCTCCGGCGGCACCGTGGCGAACTACCAGGCACTGCGGCTGGCGCTGGCGCAAAAAGCGTTCCCGGTGGCGTTGCGCGCGGCCGGCGTGCCGGAGCTGGCATTGCCCGAAGACGACCACGCTGCCTTCAACCTGCATCCGCAGCACGCCACGGCACTGCTGGAGCAATGGCAGCACTGGCTGGCACAGGCCGCCCCGGCCGAGCGCCGGCAGTGGCAGGCGCGGGTACAGGCCGCACGCATCGAACAGCTGGGGCTGGTGGCGTTCTTCGCCGCCCATCCGGCATTGAAGGTGCCGAAGGTGCTGGCACCGATCACCGCGCATTATTCGTGGAGCAAGGGCTGCAAGCTGCTGGGGTTGGGCCGCAACCAACTGGAACTGCTGCCGGAACGCGGCATGCGGATCGACGTGGACGCGCTGGAAGCCACGCTGGAACGCTGCCAGCGCGAACGCCAGCCGGTGTTGCTGGCGGTGGCCGTGCTGGGCACCACCGAATACGGCACGGTGGATCCGGTGGATGCGGTGGTGGATGCCCGCCAGCGCTTCGCCGAACGCGGGCTGGGCTTTGCCGTGCACGTGGATGCCGCCTGGGGTGGCTATCTGGCCACCTTGTTCCGCAACGAAGACGGCAGCCTGCGCGCGCGCGCGGACGTGGCGCGCGGCTTCCGCGCCTTCCCCAGCGCCGGCGTGCACGCGGCGGTGGCGGCGATCGCGCAGACCGATTCGGTGACGGTGGACCCGCACAAGCTGGGCTATCTGCCCTATGGCTCCGGCGCGTTCATCTGCCGTGATCACCGGGTGATGGCGCTGCTGCCGGAAGCCGCCGATTACGTGTTTCATGGCGACACCGCACAGGACTACATGACCCGCTATCGCAGCCTGGGCCAGTACATCCCCGAAGGCTCCAAATCCGGCGCGGCGGTGGCGGCGGTCTACGTCACCCACCAGGTGCTGCCGCTGGATCATGCCCACTTCGGCCTGCTGCCGGCGCA
The DNA here is from genome assembly GCA_028868545.1 of Lysobacteraceae bacterium. Taxonomy (GTDB): domain Bacteria; phylum Pseudomonadota; class Gammaproteobacteria; order Xanthomonadales; family Xanthomonadaceae; genus Thermomonas. Next base: position 5,293 of record JAGWUF010000066.1, read on the forward strand.
GACCATCCGCGCCGCCGAAGCCTTCGACGCGCGCGCGCGCCATTTCGCATCCGAAGTGGCCGGGGTGGCGCAGGCGCTGGTGCCGTTTTCCCCCGACAGCAACCTGGTCTGCCTGGCGCTGAACCCCGCCGGCAACCGCAGCGTGGCGGCGGCCAACGCCTTCGTCCGCCGCCTGCACGACGAGCTTCGCATCGACCCGCACCAGCCGGTGCAGAACAAGCAGTTCTTCGGCTCGGTCACCACCCTGCGGCCGGAAGCGCTGGGCGAAGCCGACACCCGCCGCATCCTCGATGCACTGGGGCTGGACATGGCCACGCTGGACGAAGACGGTGCCGGCAAATTGCTCATCCTGCGGCATACGCTGATGAACCCGTATCTGCTGGACGAAGACAACGGCGTGAGCTACATCGACCTGTATTTCGACCATCTGGCCAGCCGCGTGCGCACCTTGCTGGCGGCGGGAAATTGAGGAACGGCGGCAGACGCGGGATCATGGGCACATGAACATACCCACGCCACGCCCCGATACCGCCGCCCGCAGCTGGGCCCACGACGCCATCGCCCTGCTGGAACAGGAAGCCACGCGCTCGGCCGACACCCACCTGCTGCGGCTGGATTTCCCGGGCTTTCCCGACATCGCCTTCTACTTCAAGGACGAGGCCAGCCATCCCACCGGTAGCCTGAAGCACCGGCTGGCGCGCTCGCTGTACCTGTACGCGCTGTGCAACGGCCGGCTGCAGCCGGGGCAGACGGTGGTGGATGCCTCCTCGGGCAGCACCGCGATTTCCGAGGCGTGGTTCGCGCGCCTGCTGGGGCTGCCGTTCATCGCGGTGATGCCGGCCTGCACCGCGCCGCAGAAGATCCTCGACGTGCAGGCGCTGGGCGGCCAGTGCGACCTGGTGGAAGACCCGTCGCAAGTGCACGCCCGCGCCGCGCAGCACGCCGCCGAAGGGGCCTGCCATCTGGACCAGTTTGGCCTGGCCGTGCAGGCCACCGACTGGCGCGGCAACAACAACATCGCCGAATCCATCCTTGGCCAGTTGCGCCGCGAGCCGCAGCCGGTGCCGCGCTGGATCGTCTGCGGTGCCGGCACCGGCGGCACTTCGGCCACCATCGGCCGCTACCTGCGCTATCGCCGGCTGGACACCCTGTTGTGCGTGGCCGAACCCGCCGGCAGCGGCTACGTGCACGGCTGGCGCGCACGCGACCGCAACGCGGTGGCCAGCCGGCCCACCTTGATCGAAGGCATCGGCCGACCGCGGGTGGAACCGGGTTTCCTGTTCGAAGTGGTGGATGCAGTGGCCGAGGTCGATGACGCAGCTTCGATCGCCGCCGCACTGCTGCTGGAAGACCAGCTGGGCACCCGCTACGGCGGCTCCTCCGGCACCAATTTCGTCGCCTGCCTGCAACTTGCGACGGCGATGCGCGCGCGCGGCGAAGCCGGCAGCATCGTCACCCTGCTCTGCGACCGCGGCAAGCGCTACCAGCAAACCCTGTTCGACTCCGCATGGCGCAGCGCGCACGGCCTCGACATCGCGCCCTGGCAGCACGCGCTGGGCAATGCGCTGGCCACCGGAACATTCACGCCACCCGACGGTTCTTCATGAGCTTCCACGACCTGCGCGCCTACCTTTCCGCACTCGAACGCCACGGACGCCTGCAGCGCGTCAGCGCGCCGGTCGATCCAGAACTCGAAACCACCTCGCTGAGCCTGCGCGCCCTGCGCGAAGGCGGGCCGGCGCTGCTGATGGAACAGCCCATCGGCAGCGATCACGCCTACCTCGGCAATCTCTACGGCCACCGCGACCGCATCGAGGCGGCGCTGGCCGGACGGCCGCTGGCCAGCCTGCGCGAGCTGGGCGAGCTGCTGGCGGCGATCCGCGAACCGCGCTGGCCGTCGAACCTGCGCGAGGCGCTGGGCAGCTGGCCGGAGCTGGCGCAGCTGGCGCACGTGGCGCCGCAGAAGGTGCGCGAAGCGGCGTTCCAGTACGAAACCGTGGAAGGCGGCAACATCGACCTGTCGCGCCTGCCGATCCAGCGCTGCTGGCCGGAGGACGCGGCCAGGCTCATCACCCTCGGCCTCGTGGTCACCCGCGGCACCCGCAAGCCGCGCCAGAACGTGGCGATCTACCGGCAGCAGGTGATCGGCCCGAACCGCATCATCATGCGCTGGCTGCCGCACCGCGGCGGCGCGCTGGATTTCGCCGACTGGAAGGCCACCCATCCGGGCAAACCGTTCCCGGTGCTGGTGGCGATCGGCGCCGATCCCGGCACCCTGCTGGCGGCGGTGGCGCCGATCCCGGACACGCTGTCGGAATACGAATTCGCCGGCCTGCTGCGCGGCCAGCGCACCCGTGTGTGGCCCAGCAAGCTGACCGGGCTGGACGCGCCGGCCGGCTGCGAGATCCTGCTGGAGGGCTTCATCGATCCGGCTGAAACCGCACTGGAAGGCCCGTTCGGCGACCACACCGGCTACTACAACGCGCAGGACCATTTCCCGGTGATGACCATCCAGCGCATGCACCTGCGCAAGGATGCGATCTACCAGGGCAGCTACATGGGTCGCGCGCCGTTCGACGAGCCCTCGGTAATGGCGATGGCGCTCAACGACGTGTTCGTGCCGCTGCTGCGCAAGGTGTTCCCGGAAATCGTGGATTTTTATTTGCCGCCGGAAGCGTGTTCCTACCGCATCGCGGTGGTGTCGATCCGCAAGCAGTACCCCGGCCACGCGCGCCGGGTGATGATGGGCATCTGGTCCTACCTGCGCCAGTTCACCTACACCAAGTTCGTGATCGTCACCGACGCGGACATCGACGTGCGCGATTGGTCGCAGGTGATCTGGGCGATCTCCACCCGCGTCGATCCGGTGCGCGACAGCGTGCTGATCGACAAGACCCCGATCGACTATCTGGACTTCTCCAGCCCCACCCCGAACCTCGGTTCGAAACTGGGGCTGGATGCCACCAACAAATGGCCGGCGGAAACCAGCCGCACCTGGAGCAAACCCATCCAGCTGGATGCCGGCGTTGAGAAGCGGGTCGATGCGCTGTGGCGCGGAGTCATGGCGGCGCGAAGCTGCTAACATACGCGCGTCATTGGGGAGTAGCCGCACTTTTTCCCGAAGTGGCCTGCGTCAACACACTTGGCCGATGGCCATGGCGCAGGCGGTTCCCACGCTTGGCAAGACCTTTGACCACCACGCCTCCGAGTTGGCCGGGGAGGCGTCGTGGTCAATCGTCCGCTTTCCGGCCTGGAACCCCTCATGGAAGCACTGTTCGTCTCCACCGGCGTCGTCGCCCTGGCCGAAATCGGCGACAAAACCCAGTTACTGGCCTTTCTGCTGGCCGCCCGCTTCAAGAAGCCGCTGCCGATCATCCTCGGCATCCTGTGCGCCACCCTGGTCAATCACGGCCTGGCCGGTGCGCTGGGTGCGTGGATCACGCACTCGGTCAGCCCAGACGTCCTGCGTTGGGTGCTGGGCCTGTCCTTCGTCGGCATGGCGGTGTGGACCTTGATCCCCGACAAGATCGAGGAGGAAGAGACCAGTATCGCCAGCCGCTTCGGCGTGTTCGGGGCCACCCTGATCACGTTCTTCCTGGCCGAGATGGGCGACAAGACCCAGATCGCCACCATTGCCATGGCAGCCCATTACGGCACCCCGTTGCTGGTGATCGCCGGCACCACCTTGGGCATGCTGCTCGCCGATGTGCCGGCGGTGTTCGTGGGTGACAAGCTGGCCGCCAAGATCCCGATGAAGCTGGTGCATGGCATTGCTGCTGCGATGTTTGCCGCGCTGGGCATCGCCACCTTGCTGGGCGTCGGCGCGAGCTGGCTGGGTTGAGGCCGCAAAGCTGAAATGCAGACATGAAAAAACCCGGCCGAAGCCGGGTTGCTCTTCATCTCGAAAGCATGAAAAAACCCGGCCGAAGCCGGGTTTTTTCGAACGCAATGCGCGGGTGGAATCAACCAGCCTGCACTTCGTCGGCCTGCAGGCCCTTCTGGCCCTGCACGACCTTGAAGGTCACCTTCTGGCCTTCCTGCAGGGACTTGAAGCCGGTGCCCTGGATGGAACGGAAGTGGACGAAAACGTCCGGGCCGCTTTCCGGGGTGATGAAGCCGAAGCCCTTGGCGTCGTTGAACCACTTGACAGTACCGGTCTGACGATCCGACATGTTTGCTACTCCTGATAACAGTTTGGAAATGGAAGCACACCCCGCAAACGAGGTGCGACTGTCGAGCAAGGGGTAACGCACACGATGAGCGGATCACGACGGATCTACCGCATCGGGTCACGATGTACCGTGATCCCGCTTGAAACAGTGGGCGCACCATAACCTGTTTTTGACCACAAATGTGAACCCGCGCGAAATTTTTTTTCAAGCCGCGGCGCGGACTTACCAGTCGGCCTGCTCGGGCAGCAGGCCGCGCAGTTCGACATCGCTCAGATTGCGCCATTGGCCGGGCTTCAGATGGCCCAGTTTCACGCCCCCGATCCGCGCCCGGTGCAGCTGCTTGACCCGGTAGCCGAAGTGGGCCGCCATCAGCCGGATCTGGCGGTTCAGGCCCTGGGTGAGCACGATCCGGAAGCCGAACCGCCCCAGCTTGCCGGTTCTGCACGGCAACGTGGCCTGGCCGTGCACCGGCACCCCGCCGCGCGCCATCGCGCGCAGGAATTCGTCGGTCACCGCGTGGTTCACGCCCACCAGATACTCTTTTTCCAGCTTGTGCTCGGCGCGCAGGATGCGGTTGACGATGTCGCCGTTGCTGGTCAGCAGGATCAGGCCTTCCGAGTCCTTGTCCAGCCGCCCGATCGGGAAAATGCGCTGCTGGTGGCCGACGAACTCGACGATATTGCCCGGCACCGCTTCCTCGGTGGTGCAGGTGATGCCCACCGGCTTGTTGAGCGCGATATAGACATGCCGGCGCTGGCCCTTGCTGGCCACACGCGCCTGCAGCGCCTGGCCGTCGATGTGCACCTGGTCACCCTCGCCCAGTTCGCTGCCGACGCGGGCGCGCAGCCCGTTGACGGTGACCCGGCCTTCGGCGATCAGACGATCCGCCTCGCGGCGGGAGCAGTGGCCGCTATCGGCAATGTGACGGTTCAGGCGCATGATCAGGCCAGTTTACCCGGCGCGGCGTGCGGGTGCCTGAAAAATGAATGGCCGGCAGCTGCCGGCCATTCGGTACCCGCAAAAGCTGCGCCGCTCAGTTCTCGACGAACGGCTTGCGCGGCAGCTTGGCCGGACGCATCGCGGTGTTGTAGACGAACGAGGCGACGATGGCAGAGGCCTGCTTGAGATCGGCTTCCACCGCATGATCCTGCACATCCAGGTCGGTGTGGTGGACATGGCTGAAGTAGTCCAGCTGATCCTGCACGAACTGGAAGCCGGGGATGCCCACCGCGTCGAAGCTGACGTGGTCGGTGCTGCCGGTATTGCGCTGGGTGACGATGGTGGCGCCCACATCGTGCCACGGCTTCAACCATTCTTCGAAGATCGGCGCCACCGCCAGGTTTTCCTGCGCATAGACGCCACGGATCTTGCCGCTGCCGTTGTCCAGGTTGAAATAGGCCGACACCTTGCCCCAGTCCTGACCGCGGATCAGCTTGCCCTTGTGCTGGCGGAAGAACGCAGGCAAGGCCTTCTCTTCCGGATCCTTGGGTTCCTCGAACTTGCCGATGTGCCTTTTCACGTACTCCTGCGAACCGATCAGGCCCTGCTCTTCGCCGGTCCACAGCGCCACCCGGATGGTGCGGTTGGGGCGTGCACCCACCGCCTTGAGAATGCGCATGGCCTCCATCATCACCGCCACCCCGGCGCCATTGTCGTTGCTACCCGAACCGGCATGCCAGGAATCCATGTGTGCACCCAGCATCACCACTTCGTCTCTCGAAGGGCCGCTGCCGGGAATTTCGGCAATCGTGTTGTAGCCGGGCTGGTTGGCATCGCTGAGGAATTTGGCATCCACGTTCAAGCGCAACTTCACCGGTTCCTTGCGCTCAAGCGCGCGCATCACCGTGTTGTAGTGCTCGGCCATCATCACCAGCGACGGCACGCCCACCGATTCGCCGGCCTTGCGCGAACCGCCGCCCATGACCCGCACGATGCCGTCGTTCCAGCTGCTGATAGACACGGTGGCGGCCACGCCTTCGTCGATCAGGAACTGGTTGAGCAGCGGCGCCAGCTCCATCCGCGAACGGTAGCGTGCCATCATCGCCGGATCCGTCCTGCGATCATCTGCCAGCGGGTACGACAGCAATTCTTCCAGGCTGTCGTGATCATGACGCTGGAAATCGGATTTTTCGTTCGGCTTGTAGGGGCGCAGATCGTCGGTGAACAGAATCTTGCCGCTCAGCTTGCCCTTCCATTTGGCCAGATCGTCCTTCGATTCCAGCTTGACGTGGATCGCGTCGCCCACCACCGGGCCGGTGGTGCCCGGCGTCCAGGCCTTGGGCAGGGCATGCAGCGGCATCGGCCGCGGGCTCAGCATCTCCACGCTGGTATCGGTGAATTCCCAGCCACGTCCGAGGTCGTCGATGGCCTCATCATGCACATTGGCCAGGCCCCATTCGGTGAATTTCGAGCGCGTCCAGCGATTGGCTTCCAGCATCGTCGGCGACAGGGTCAGGCGCGGGCCGATGACGTCGGTGAGGTGATCCAGGGTCTTCATCACCTGCGAACGCGCAAATGCTTCCTGGCGGATTTTCGCGGTCATGTCCAGATCGACACGCTCCTGCGCCAACGCCATCTGGGTTCCCGTCACCAGCAAGACGGTGGCCAACAACAATCGTTTCATGCCTGAATTTCCTCCGCTCGTCACATGCAGCCTCCAGTCTAGGCAGGCACCTCGCACAAAAGCGTGGGCCATCGGTCATGCCGGCGACCGCACGGCGGAAGTGAAGTCGCGCGACAATGCGCGCATGAATTACCGCCACGCCTTCCATGCCGGCAACCACGCCGATGTCCTCAAGCACGTCGTGCTGCTGGCCCTGTGCGAGACACTGACCGCCAAGCCGTCGCCCTGCTTCGCGCTGGACACCCACGCCGGGCGCGGCCTGTACAAGCTCGACGGCGAGGCCGCGCAGGCTACCGGCGAGGCGGCCGACGGCATCGCCCGGCTGCAGGCGGAGGCCCCGCGCGAGCCGGCCATCCAGCGCTATCTGGCCGCCGTGCGCGCCTGCCGTGACGCCCACGGCACGCACGCCTACCCCGGCTCGCCGTGGTTGCTGGCGCAGGCGCTGCGCGACACCGACCGCATCGCCGCCTGCGAGCTGCACCCCGAGGAGGCGCACGTGCTGCGCGGGCACTGCGCCGGCGACCCGCGCATCGCCGTGCACGCCCGCGACGGCTATGCCGCGCTCAAGGCGCTGCTGCCACCGAAGCACGGCACCCAGAAATTCGCCCGCGGGCTGGTGCTGATCGACCCGCCCTATGAAGCGCAACTGGCCGAATTCGACACCGCGCTGGCGGCGCT
>JAGWUF010000067.1 GCA_028868545.1 Lysobacteraceae bacterium
CCAACGAAGTGCGTGCCGGTGCCGACCGCGACCAGCAGGTGATCCTGGCCGAAGCCGAGCGCGATGCGCAGAAACTGCGCGGCGAAGGCGATGCCGAAGCGGCGCGCATCTATGCCGAGGCGGCCAACCGCGACCCCGGCTTCTATGCCTTCCAGCGCAGCCTGGAGGCCTACCGCAAGGCGTTCTCCGGCAACGACAGCCTGATCGTGCTGGAGCGCAATGCCCCGTTCCTGCAGTACATGCGTTCGGATCGCTGATGTCCGCGCTGTGGGCGGCACTGTGCCTGGTGGCCATCTTCGAAGGCTTGTTGTTGTTCGCCGCCCCCGCCGCCTGGAAGCGCACCGTCGAGCAGATGCTGCAGCTGAGTGACGAGCAGATCCGTCGCATCGGCGGGGTGGTGTTGATGCTGGGGCTGGTGTCGCTGTGGCTGGTGCGTGGCGGATGAGGCTCTTTCCTCTCTCGCACAGCAGATAGAGGGTGCCGAAGGCGGGTGAGGGCAAGCGGGGGGAGGGAGAAGCAGGTAGAATGCACAAAAGCCGGGGTTCGCCTCGGCTTTTTCCGTGTCTGGCATTCTCGCCGCCGCGGGCTGCCCCGATGGCGGCCTGCGAACGGTGGCAAGCATGCCGACGCACCCATCCAGCGGCCCCGATGGCCGCCAGAAACTCAGGAGTATTGCCATGGGCCAGTCGGTCGTGGTGTTGGGCGCCCAGTGGGGCGATGAGGGCAAGGGCAAGATCGTCGATCTGCTGACCGAGGACATCGGTGCGGTGGTGCGTTTCCAGGGCGGCCACAACGCCGGCCACACCCTGGTCATCAACGGCAAGAAGACGGTGCTGCACCTGATCCCGTCGGGCATCCTGCGCGACGGCGCGCTGTGCCTGATCGGCAACGGCGTGGTGATTTCGCCGGCCGCGCTGCGCAAGGAAATCGAGGAATTGGAGGCCGCCGGCGTCGACGTGCGCAGCCGCCTGAAGATCTCGCCGGCCGCGCCGCTGATCATGCCGTACCACATCGCCCTGGACCAGGCGCGCGAGAAGGTCGCCGGTGGCAAGGCCATCGGCACCACCGGTCGCGGCATCGGCCCGGCCTACGAAGACAAGGTCGCGCGCCGCGGCATCCGCATCGCCGACCTGCACTATCCCGAACAGCTGGCCGAGAAGCTGCGCGCAGCGCTGGATTACCACAACTTCGTGCTGACCCAATACCTGGGCGTGGCAGCGGTGGAGTTCGATGCCTGCTACCAGGAGGCACTGGCGTTCGGCGAATACGTCGAGCCGATGAAGTCCGACGTGGCCGGCATCTGCCACGAACTGCGCAAGCAGGGCAAGCGGGTGCTGTTCGAGGGCGCGCAGGGCGCGCTGCTGGACATCGACCACGGCACCTATCCCTACGTCACCAGCTCCAACACCACCACCGGCGGCGCGCTGGCCGGCGCCGGCGTGGGCGCGGACGCGATCGACTACGTGCTGGGCATCGCCAAGGCGTACGCGACGCGCGTCGGCGGCGGCCCGTTCCCGACCGAGCTGGACGATGAAGTGGGCCAGGGCATCCGCGACCGCGGCGCCGAATACGGCGCATCCACCGGCCGCCCGCGTCGCTGCGGCTGGATGGACATCGTGGCGCTCAAGCGCGCGGTGGCGATCAACGGCATTTCCGGCCTGTGCATCACCAAGCTCGATGTGCTGGACGGCATGGAGAAGCTGAAGGTCTGCATTGCCTACGAATACCACGGCAAGCGCACGGAATACGCGCCCCTGGACGCACAGGGCTGGGACGAGTGCACCCCCGTGTACCTGGAGTTCCCGGGCTGGAGCGAGAACACCCATGGCGTGACCGAATGGGACAAGCTGCCGGCCGCGGCACGTGCGTATTTGCGTGCGCTGGAAGAGCTGGCCGGTTGCCCGATCAGCATTGTCAGCACCGGTCCGGATCGCGACCACACCATGGTGCTGCGCGACCCGTTCGCGTAAGCGCGCATTGCGCCACCCGCGCCCGGCGCATGGCCGGGCGCATACGCAATGGTATGCTGCAGCGATGCAGCCTGCCATCGCGCTTTCCCCGTCGTTGCCCTTGCACCAGCTGCGGCTGGCGCGGGAAGAATTCGCCAATGCCCTGACCCATGGCGTGGGTGCCGCGGCCGCACTGGCGGCAGGGGCGGTGTTGATCACCCTGACCGCCATCTTCGGCGATGGCTGGCAGCTGGCCGGTTCGATCGTGTTCGGGGTGACGTTGTTGTTGCTCTACACCGCCTCCACCCTGTACCACGCGATCTCGCATCCGGTGCTCAAGGGCCGGCTGAAGGTGTTCGACCACTGCGCGATCTACCTGCTGATCGCCGGCACCTACACGCCGTTCACCCTGGTGGGCCTGCGCGGGCCCACCGGCTGGTGGCTGTTCGGCACGATCTGGACGCTGGCCTTGCTGGGCGTGGTGTTCAAGCTGTTCTACACCGGCCGCTTCAAGCGCGTCTCCACCCTGATCTACATCGGCATGGGCTGGCTGATCGTGTTCGCGATCAAGCCGATGTTGCATGCGCTGGATACCGCCTCCCTGGTCTGGTTGTTCGCCGGCGGGCTGGCCTACACCGCGGGGACGTTTTTCTACATCAAGCACGACCTCCGGTATTCGCATGCCATCTGGCACGGCTTCGTGATTGCGGGCAGCGTCTGCCATTACATTTCGGTAATGCTGCATCTGCTTTGAGTGCCGGGTCGGCATGACTTACGGGGGTGTGCGCCGTCTGGCCCAGACCGGATGATCGCGGTTTCGCATCCATCCCGAGGTCGTCCATGCGCCGCATCCTGACAACCGCCATCGCGCTGGCCTTGGCCGGCGCCGGCAACGCCGCGCTCGCGCAGCCCGCCGCTGCCGCGCCCGCCGCAACGCCCGCGGCGGTGACGACGCAGCTGCCGCGCGACGTCCGCCCGAGCAACTACGACATCGAAGTCGTGCCGCATGCGGAGCGCATGACCTTCGACGGCAAGGTGCGGATCAATGTCGATGTGCTGGCGCCCACCCGCAGCATCACCCTCAATGCGGCCGACCTCGAATTCGGCACGGTTCGGCTGGAGCGCGCCAACGGCAAGGCGCTGGTGCCGAAAACCAGCGTCGATGCCGCGGCGCAGACCGCGACCTTCGGCTTCGACCAGACCTTGCCGGCGGGCAGTTACCTGCTGGCCATCGAATACAGCGGCAAGATCGGTACCCAGGCCAACGGCCTGTTCGCGCTCGACTATCCGACCGAAGCCGGCAAGCGGCGGGCGCTGTATACCCAGTTCGAAAACTCCGATGCGCGCCGCTTCATTCCGTCCTGGGATGAACCCAACTTCAAGGCCACCTTCGATTTGACCGTCAACGCGCCCACCGGCCAGATGGCGGTTGGCAACATGCCCGCCAAAGACGTCAAAGACCTGGGTAACGGGCTGACCCGCACCACGTTTGCCACTTCGCCGAAAATGTCCACCTATCTGCTGTTTCTGGGGGTGGGTGATTTCGACCGCGCCACATTGACCACCGATGATGGTGTGGAAGTGGGCGTCATCGCGCAGAAAGGCAAGGCCGAGCAGGCGCGTTTTGCGCTGGAGGCCGGCCGCGATGTATTGCGCGAATACAACGATTACTTCGGGGTGAAGTATCCGCTGCCGAAGCTGGATAACATCGCTGCACCGGGACGCAGCCAGTTCTTCAGTGCGATGGAAAACTGGGGCGCGATTTTCACCTTCGAATATGCGTTGTTGCTGGATCCTGCCACGTCCAGCATTGGTGATAAACAAGCCGTCTTTACCACCGCCGCGCATGAGATCGCGCACCAGTGGTTTGGCGATTTGGTCACCATGCGGTGGTGGGATGATTTGTGGTTGAACGAAGGTTTTGCCACTTGGATGGAGGGCCGTACCACGCGCAAACTGCATCCGGAATGGGATACCAGCGGCGTGGATGCGGCGTTTACCAGCCGTGGCGCAATGGGCGGCGATGCGTATGCAACCACTCACCCCGTGGTGCAGCACGTGGCCACCGTCGAACAAGCCAGTCAGGCGTTTGACGGCATCACCTACGGCAAAGGCTCGGCGGTGATTTCGATGCTGGAAGACTATGTGGGTGAGGATGCATGGCGCAGCGGCGTGCGCAGCTATATCGGCAAGCATGCATACGGCAACGCGGTGACCGATGAGCTGTGGCAGGAAATGGAGAAAGCCGCACCGGGCAAGCAATTCGAGCAGGTGGCACATGACTTCACCTTGCAGCCCGGCGTGCCGTTGATCAAGGCCAGCCAGATGTGCGTGGATGGCAAGACCCAGCTGGCGTTGGAGCAGGGCGAGTTCACGGTCGATCGCCCCGACAAGACACCATTGCGCTGGCGCGTGCCGGTCACCGTGCGTGCGGGCGACGGTAGCGAGGTGCGTCTGCTGGTGGACGGCAAGGCCAGTGTCAGCGTGCCGGGGTGCAATGCGCCGGTGCTGATCAATGCCGGGCAGAAAGGGTATTTCCGCACCCAATATTCACCGGCGCAATTCAAGACCCTGAGTGCCGGCTTCAGCAAGCTGCCGGTGGTCGATCAAATGGGCGTGATGATGGATGCCAGCGCGCTGGCAGCGGTGGGTTTGCAGCCCGAATCGGACACCCTGGATCTGGCCATGCAGGTGCCAATGGGCGCCGCTCCGGAGTTGTGGCAGATGGTGGCAGGCAGCATGGGCGGGATTGATGACATGCTCAAAGGCAACGACAAGCGGCAAGCCGCATTCCGCAAATTTGCGCTGGCCAAGCTGTCGCCCAAATTCGAGCAACTGGGATGGAACACCCGTGCCGGTGAATCCAGTTCCACCAAGCAATTGCGTACCAGCCTGATGGGCATGTTGGGCGAGCTGGGCGATGCCAAGGTATTGGCCGAAGTGCGCCGTCGTTTTGCGGCCGCGGCCACCGACCCGCAAGCATTGCCGCCGGATCTGCGTCGCACCGTGCTGGGCCTGGTGGCACGCAATGCCGATGCCGCCACATGGGACAGGTTGCACGCGATGGCGAAAACGGAAAAATCGGCAATGCTGCGTGACCAATACTATGGTCTGCTGGCACGCAGCAAGGACAAGGCACTGGCGCAGCGTGCGCTCGACATGGCATTGACCGACGAGCCGGGTGCGACCAATTCCGCAGGAATGATCTCGGGGGTGTCGTGGGAACATCCGGATCTGGCCTTCGATTTCGCGGTGGCGCATCGCGAGCAAGTGGACAAACTGGTGGATTCCACCTCGCGCTCACGCTACTACCCTGGCTTAGGCAATGCCGCGCGTGATCTGGCGATGGTCGACAAGATCAAGGCGTTTGCGGACAAGTACATTGCAGCCACCTCGCGCCGCGATGCCGAAAAAGTGATGGCAGGCATCCAGACCCGCGTCAAACTGCGTGCGCAGCGGATGCCGCAGATCGATGCATGGCTGAAGCAGCGAGGGATTTAATCGCACCGGCTAGAAACACGACAGGCCCCGCAATGCGGGGCCTGTTTTCATTTGCGCGAGTGGAACGGCTTAGAACGCGTATTCCGCCATCAGGTTGAATGCGCGGCCACGCGGGTCGGCCACACGTGCTTCCCAAGCGGCACCATCGCCATCATCCAGGTAGCGCAGGGTGAACGGCGGATCGGTATTGAGCAGATTGCGGATGCCGAAGGTCAGCTTCAACTTGTCGATGCCGGTCCAGCTCACGCTGTAGTTGTACAAGGTGTAGCTGTCCACCTTCGGGTTGTACTCGGCAGGGGTATAGCCGTTGGCAATTCCCGGTGGCACCCAGTCCTTGTAACCGCCGCGATAGACCTGGGTCAGCGAGTGCGCCCAGTTGCCCTTCTGCCAGGCAAATCCAAGCGTGTGCTTCCACTTGATCGGCAGGTTGAAGTAGCGCTCGTATTCGCCCACCAGGTTGCCGGTGTAGGGCAGGGTGTCGAAACTCTTGGTCTTGAACGTATCAAGGTAGTTGCCGTTCAAGTGGATGTTCCAGTTGCCACCGGCAAGCTCGCCGCGCAAGTTGGCATCCAGCTCGATACCGCTGGTCAAGGTGCCGCCGGTATTGATGTAGCGCTGGTCGATCTGGGTGATGTTGCCATTGCTGTCGCGAATGAAGTTGGACGCATACAGCGGGTAATTGGCGGTCATCGTGGATAGATTGAAACCGCTGCGGATGGTGTTGAAGCGCTCGATTTGCCACCAGTCCACGCTGACATTGAAGTTGGCCGTCGGTGCGAGGACAAAGCCCAAGCTGCGCTGTTTGGCTTCCTCCGGCTTCAGGTTGGGATTGCCACCGGTGACGATGTCCGGGCGAATTTGCACATTGCAGTTGGCCACATCCGGGTTGTAACGACCATTCGGGCATTTGGCAGGGTCGGCCAGGTCCAGACCGGTGTATTGGGTCTCGGTGATGCCACGGAACAATTTCGCGAAATCCGGCACCTTGAACCCGGTGCTGTAGGCGCCACGGAACACCAGCCAATCGATGGGTTGCCACTTGAACGAATATTTCGGATTGGTGGTGCCGCCAAACCCGTCGTATTGGTCATGACGCACGGCGATGTTCAATTCCAGACGGTTGGTGACCGGCAGGTTGAATTCGGCGAATACGGCTTTGACATTCCGCTTTTTCGGCGCCATGTAATTGGATGCATCGCCCGGTGCACCAAAAATGAAGGCATTGCCCAGTGCCCACTCACTGGGGCCATTGAACTCGTATTCTTCACGCCGAATATCCACGCCAACCGCGGCTTTCACGTCTTCTTCGCCCCACAGCTTGAAGCCCAAGCTGCCACTGGCGCTGGCATCCAGCGTGGTGGTGGTGGAAACGCCTTTGTACAACAGCAAACCACTGGCATCGGCTGCAGCCAACGCCGCATAGGCGGCTTGCGATTGATCTTGCCCCGGCATCAGGAACGGGTTGAGCAGCCCACTTTTCAAGGCGGCCTTCAGTTGCGGGGTGTAGTAATAACCACCGGCCAGCACCGATTGCGCGCTGCTTTGCGCGCGCGACAGGCCCACGTCGTAGTCCCAGTTAGCAACGGTGCCAGTCAGGCCAAACAACAGCCGGTACGCCTTGGTCTCGGTCTCCAGTTGGCGTGGGCCACAGGCGTAGCAACGCCAGCGGTAGGTGATCGGCTTGCCATACACCAGATTGGCCTGATCGCCGAAATAAGTGTGGATCTGGTTGTAGATCGCGTCGTAGGTGGCTTTGGTGTTGGCATTCAACTCGTAGGCGTCCAGCTGGGTGGCGCTGGCATTGACGCTGGAGCTGATTTGCTGGGCTTCAAAGAAACGCGTCGAAGTGACTTTGGAGCCCATGAATTCGGCAAAAAATTCATGGTTGTCATTGATCTTGAAGGTAGCGCGACCAATGCCTTGCACGGTATCCACCGGTTGCTGGATGGTGCGTGCACGGCCGTAGTCCCATGCGCAGCCGAAGCTGGCACCGGGGCTGGCCCAGGCTTTGTCATCGTACGGGCCCATCATGTCGCCACCATTGCTGCAGCCGGCACCGCCAGGCAAATCCAGGGTGTTGATGGTGGTCTTGGTCAGGCCGCTGCCGGGATCTTTCAGGCCGCCACCAATCATGCTGCCGGTGCCGGTGACGACGTTGGCAAATGGCGTGCCGCGGGTATCGGGACCCAAGCCGCGTTCAGGCTGAAAGCTGTTGGCAAAATCGCGTTGGTTGCCGCGCAGGATTTTGTTTTTCTTGATGTTGACCGCAGCCCACACATTCCAGTGATCAGTATCCAGATCGCCCCAGCCACCCAGCAGGCTGGCGTTGTAGATGTTGCCGCCGCCTTGTTGGGTGACATCGGCACCAGCACTGATCGAGTAGCCCTGATAATTTTTGCGGGTGATGAAGTTGATCACGCCGCCGATGGCATCGGTGCCATACACCGCCGAGGCCCCGTCACGCAGCACTTCCACGCGTTCGATGGCGGCAAACGGAATCGAGTTCAGATCCACCACTTGCCCGGCCAGGCCGTGTGCCGCCACACGGCGACCGTTCAACAGCACCAGGGTGGCATCGGCCCCTTGCCCGCGCAGATTGGCACCGGACACACCGTTGTTGCCGCGGGTGCCGGGAGGGGCCACGCCACTGTTGGCGGCAAGACTGTCCGGTCCGTTACTGGCCACATTCAACTGCTGCAACAGCTGTTCGGCCGAGGTAATGCCCTGGGCATCGATTTCCGCGCGTTGGATGATGGTGATCGGCAGCGCCGTTTCAACGTCGGTGCGCTGGATGCGCGATCCGGTCACGGTCATGCGATCCAGTGTCTTGACCTTGCTGGCATCGGTGGTGTCTTGGTTGCCTGCCTGGTTGTCAGCCTGCTGCGCCATGACGGGCATGGTCAAGGCGGCCAACAGCGCAATGCTCAGGCGGCGCATATGGAGTGTGGTGCGTGAAGACATCGCGATTCCCCGGTGGTGTGTGTGACCGGCCGTATCTGCGGCCGCTGCAATCGCTGGCGCTCGTTGCTCCCCTGAGCGTCATGCGGTTGTCGCCTAATCTAGCGGGTATTAGCCAGCTGTGGAATAGCTGTTTCCGATCAAGCCGGTTTTGGGAATAGTGCATTCCGGAACAGCAAAAGCCCGGCATATCCGGGCTTTGGGAGGAGCCGCAAGCAGGCGCGGAACTACGCGTCCGGCGCGTCCATGTACGCATCCATCAGGAAGCAAGCGCGCATCACGCTGTTGTCGCCGAGCACGTGTCCACACGCGCCACCGGTAGCCAGCCGTTGAATTGCATCAGCCGGCTGGTTTGGGCTTGACCAAGCAACAAAGCGGTCTGGGTCAAGCCTGCAGCAACTCACGGTACGCGGCTACGGCATCCGGCCAACGCGGGCGCCAGCCGCTTTCCAGCAAGCGCGCATTGGACAGCCGCTTGCCGGTGGGGGGCATTGGCGTACGCGCAGGCGGGGGGACACGCAGCAGATTGGCAAGCTGATCATAAAACGCCGCTTTCTCTGTAGGGGTGCCATCAGTGCCGATATAACAGGGCTGCGGTTGCGTGATTTGCAGCAGATGCACGCAGGCGGCAGCGGCATCTTCAATATGGATCCGGTTGGACCAATGTCCGGGACCCTCCGGCGCAAGCAAACGCTGGTGCCGCAAGCTGTCCAGCAGGCGCGTGCGCCCGGGGCCGTAAATGCCGCCCAACCGAAGGGTGACGGCCTGCTGTGGCAGGCGCTGCTGCAACCACGCTTCGGCCATCAGCAGGGCGTGACTGCGAAATTCACTCGCCACCGTAGGGGTGCGCTCATCGACCCAGGACGCTGCGGATTCGCTGCCCGCCTCTGGCCACACCACGGTGGAGCCTACCAGCAGCACGCGTTGCAGGCTTTGCCTACAAGGGAGTGCGGCAAGCAGATTCTGCAAGCCGGCAGGGTAGGTGGCCTGATAGCAGGCCGCAGTCCTTTGATCAGGTGAGGGCGCAAACAGGATGTGGCCAACCTGCGGAAGCACCCCGCGCAGCGTATGCGGTGCGGACAAGTCGCCTTGAATGCCGAAGACGCCGGGTGCAGCACAGGGTCTGCGCCGCAAATGCCAGACCTGCCATCCGCCAGCGTGCAGTGTTGCCGCGACACGTTGGCACAACTCGCCGCCCACCAGCAAAATCGACTGATCCATCTGCGCGCTCGGTTGCAGCATTCCCATTTGCCTAGTGTGCGTGAATCGCGGGTGTGGCCACAGGGTGCGCGCCGCGCAACCGGTTGGCCGCGTCAGTCACGGGCCGCCAATGTGGCGGTGTGTGGCACGCGACGCCATTTGTCCACGTTGTAGCCCCAGCCGCGCAGTTGTTGTCGCGCATGCTCAAGATCATCGGCGGAAACCTGCTTGGAACGTGAAAAGACCCAAGCATAGTCACGCGAGTCGCGGGCCACCACCATCAGGCTGTAGTCGTCGCGCAGCCACGCCACCACGTACTGCGCCTTGACCGGGCCGAACACGCGCACGTCCCAGACCGCGTTGTTGGTGCCGGGGCGCACCCGCGCGGGCGCCTCGATGTGCTTGCGCGGACCGTTGGCGCGGCCCTGGTTGAAGGTGAGAGTGGTACGAATACTGCCGTCCTTCAGCAGCGTGTAGGTTTCCACCGCGTTCCAGGCATCGCGCTCGAACACGGTCGGGATGCCACCCACCAGGTACCAGGTGCCCATGAAGCGGCCCAGGTCCACGTGCGGGACCGGGCGGATGGCGGGCAGATTGGCGGCCACGCTGCCGATCCACAGCAGCGCAGCCAGTAACCACCAGTGTCTTGCGGACAGGCACGGGCGCATGGCGGGGCTCCGGTCAGGGACGCTCGAACAGGTAGTGCGACACCATCCATTCCTGGCCGTCGGCATAGCCGAACAGCTCGGCGCAGGCCATCCAGAACATCCGCCAGCGCTGGAACCACAGCCCGGCGGCGTCGCCATAGGCTTCGCGCAGGATCGCCATCACCTTATCGCGATGCGCATCCTGCTGCTGTAGCCAGTGGTTGGCGGTCTTCTCGTAATGGGTGCCTTCCACCAGCCACTGCTGGCGGATCGCCAGCGGCCCCTGGAAGTGCAGCAGCGTGTCCGCCGCCGGCATCAGGCCGCCGGTGAAGAAATGCCGGCCCATCCAGTTGTCGTCGCCCTGTGTCTCGAACGGGTACAACAGGGTGCGGTGCACGAAGATGTGCACGAACAGCTGGCCGCCCGGGCGCAGCCAGCTGCCGATGCGGCCCAGCAGGCTGTCGTAGTTGCGCATGTGCTCGAACATCTCCACCGAGACGCAGCGGTCGAACGCATCGGTCGGCAGTTCCAGGGTGTTCGCGTCTCGGGTCAGCACGCGGACATTCTCCAGTCCGCGCTCGCGGCAGCGGGCTTCGATGAAGCCGCGCTGGCCGTTGGAATTGGACACCGCGGTGATGCGGGCATTCGGGTAGTGCTCGGCCATCCACAGCGTCAGCGAGCCCCAGCCGCAGCCCAGCTCCAGGATGTCCTGGCCGTCGGCCAGTCCGGCGCGCTCGCAGTACAGCGCCAGCATCGCTTCCTCCGCCTCGGCCAGGGTCTCGTCGCCGCGCGGGTAGTAGCAGCTGGAATACTTCAGGCGCGGGCCCAGGCAATGGAAGAAGAACGCCGGCGGCAGCTCGTAGTGCTGGGCGTTGGCGGCTTCCGTCTCGATGGCGACGGGACTCTGCCGCAGCAACTCCAGCAGCTCCTGCTGGCGCAGCGACTGGAGCTCGACGCCGCCGGCGCGCTCGTCCTCGAGGCGCTGCGCGCACAGCCGGCGGATGCCGGCGCGGATGGCGGCGTCGGGCAGCAGGCCGCGCTCCGCCAGCCCCAGCAGGCCGGGCGCGGCGCGGTCGCGGGAGAGTTCGTTGGCGTCCAGGGTGGCGGTGGTCATGTGCGCGCTCCTTGTTGCAAGGTCAGGATTTCGGGAACCACGGGAACAGCATCGGGGTGGTGCGCTGGTACTCGCGGTAGTCGTCGCCGCGGCTGCGCAGGGCCTGCTGCTCGGTGAAGGGGATGCCGCTGACGTAGCGCAGGAACAGGTACATCACCACCGGCCCCAGCCATCCCAGCCACGCCAGCGGCGCGCCGATGGCGGCGACCGCGTACGCGCACCAGTGCAGCCACTCGAAGAAGTAGTTGGGATGGCGCGAATACCGCCACAGGCCGCTGCGGCAGGTCCTGCCGCGGTTGCCTCGATCGGCGCGGAAGCGCGCCAGCTGCGCGTCCGCCAGCGATTCACCGCCCACCGAGACCAGCCAGATCGCGGCGGCCACGGCCAGCTGCCAGGGCGCGGGGGCTGGATGCCCGGCCACCGCCGCCAGCGGCAGCGAGAACAGCACCACCAGCAGTGCCTGGAACTGGAAGAAGCCGAAGAACTTCGCCTGGCTGCCCTGCCAGTGCTCGCGCAGTGCCCGGTAGCGGCCGTCCTCGGGTTCGCTGCGCACGCGCATCCACAGGTGCAGGGCCAGGCGCAGGGCCCAGGCGGTGGTCAGCACGCCCACCAGCAGGCGTGCGCCGGGTGCGCCGGTGCCGGTGAGGGCCAGCAGCAGCGCCGCGGCCGCGAGGCCGGCGGACCAGAGCACATCGACGATGCCGGCATTGTCGCGGCGGCGCTGCCACTGCCAGCCGAGCACCATCAGCACGGCGGCGAGCAGCCAGATCCACGGAAGCTGTTGGGCGGGCGTCATGCGGTGCCTCCGGGGGAATGGGATTGCAGCCCGCGCCGGGCCAGCCAGGCCAACAGCGGCATCGCCACCGCCCAGCCCGCCGCCAGCGCCAGCAGGCTGTGCCACCGCGGCTGGGCGAACTGGACCACGTTCCAGCCGCGGGCGGCGCCGAGATAGGCCAGCGGGCCGCCGATGGCGCCGAACACCGCCGCCAGCAGCAGGCGCCCATGCAGGTAGCCCAGCAGCGGGATGATGGACAGCGCGAAGGCCCACCACAGCGCCAGGATCCACGCCGGCGAACCCGCCATCGGCCAGGCCGCGGCGTAGTCGAGCAGACCGGTGCGGACCCACAGGTTCTCCAGCAGCAGGCCCAGCCCCAGCGAGACCACCACCAGCCGGACCTCCAGCGCCCGGTGCGACGACACCGACAACCGCCACAGCGTGAACAACCCGGCCGCTGCGACCCCCGGCCACCACAGGCCATGGCCGGCGCCGATCACCGCCGCGAACCAGGTGGCCTGGTAGCCCAGCAGGGTCAGCCAGAACGTCATGCCGCCTCCGAACCCGACGGACGCCAGCCCGGCT
>JAGWUF010000068.1 GCA_028868545.1 Lysobacteraceae bacterium
GTGGATGTGGCCGGCGCTGCGCTGAGCGTGGTGGTGATCGACAAACTGCCATTTGCGGCGCCGGACGATCCGGTGTTCGAAGCGCGGCTGGATGCCATCCGTCGGGCCGGTGGCAATCCGTTCCGTGACGAGCAGGTGCCGCAGGCGGTGATTGCGCTCAAGCAGGGGGCCGGCCGCCTGATCCGCACCGAAACCGACCGCGGCGTGCTGGTGTTGTGCGACCCGCGATTGCTGGGCAAGTCCTACGGCAAGACCTTCCTCGATTCATTGCCGCCGCTGCCCATCACGCGGGCCCTGGCCGACGTGCAGGGGTTCTTTGCCGGTTGACGGCAACTTACGCCGCCGGTGAGCCATCCGGGTTGTGGTCGATCATCCACAGCCCGGCCCACAGCTTGAGATCCAGTTCGAAGCCTTCGGCCTGCTTGCGCATCAGCCAGGCCGGGGCCTGCGCGCGCGGTACCGCGTGGACGGTGATGTCTTCGTCATCCACGCCGCCGCCCGCGCCGACGCGCGTCAGCGCGCGGGCGCGGACGAAGGCGATGCGTTCGTTGCTCATGCCGGAGCTGGTGGGGCCGGTGAGCAGCACCTCCACCTTGCCGGGCGACCAGCCGGTTTCCTCGATCAGCTCGCGGCGCGCGGCGTCGATCAGGGTGTCCTGCGCGTGATCGTCGCCCACCAGCCCGGCCGGCATTTCAATGGTGCGTGCGCCCAGCGGGATGCGGTACTGCTCGACGAACAGCACTTCGTCCGCCGGGGTCACCGCGATCACGATCACCGCCATGCCCTGGCCGTGGGTACGTTCGCAGGATTCCCAATGGCCGATCTTCACCAGCCGCAGCCACTGGCCTTCGTACAGGGTCTGTTTGAGATTGCTCATGCGCCGATGCTAACGCAGACGCATGTCAGGAAAATCGGAGCAATGGCACCCGCCGGCGGGGGTATGTTCGAGTGCGCCATGGATGGCGCGCGGCCGCGCATCGGAGCTGGATGCGTAGCCTAAGCGGCGAACGCACCCCCGCCGGCTGGCGCCATTGCCAGGCTATGAACCCGCCGCGCCGGCCAGCCGCTTGCGCGTCATCGGCCCGAATTTCACCCATTCGGCCAGCGCGGCCAATTCGTCGGCATCACCGGTGGCGCGGCGGAAATCGCCTTCGGGCAGCGGTGCGTCCAATGCAATCGTGGTCAGCTGCCGCCACAGCAGGGCGGCGTCGCGTTGTTCGCGCAGGCGCGTGGCCAGGGTGGCGGCACCGCGCAGGCGCAGGTAGGGCACTTCGTCGATGCGCGCCAGCAGCGCGTCCAGGCTGCCGAAATGGGCCAGCAGCACCGCCGCCGATTTCGGGCCGATGCCGGTGACGCCGGGGATGTTGTCCACCGCATCCCCGGTCAGGGCCAGATAGTCGGCGATCTGGTGCGCGTGCACGCCGTGCCGCGCCTTCACCCCGTCGGCGCTCCAGCGCTCGCGCTTGGCGTAGTCGTACTGTTCGTCATGCTGGTGCAGCAGCTGCGACAGATCCTTGTCGGCAGAGACAATCACGTTGCGAAACCCGGCGCCCCGCGCGCGGTGCGCCGCGCTGCCGATCAAGTCGTCGGCTTCGTAATCGCCGTGCGCCAGCGTGGCCAGCCCCAGCGCCTGGCACAGCGCCTTGCACCAGGCGAACTGGCGCTTGAGTTCGGGTGGCGCGGGGTCGCGGTTGGCCTTGTAGGCCGGGTACAGCGTGTTGCGGAAGCAGGAATCCAGCGCCTCGTCGAAGGCGACGGCGATGTGCTGCGGGCGCTCGCGCTCCAGCAGTTCCAGCAGGAAGCGCGCGAAACCGTGCACCGCGTTGGTGGGCCAGCCGTCGGCGTCGTGGAATTCGTCCGGTATCGAATGCCAGGCGCGAAACACGTACAGCGAGGCGTCGACCAGATGCAGGGTGGGCGCGGTCTGGGTGGTGGTCATAGCGTCGGTCATGGGCGCGGCGGCCAATCCGTCAGCAGCGCTGCCGCGTCCGGGCGTTCGCGTTCCGGCACCGCCACCGTGGCGGTGCCGATGGCAATCGTGCCCACCAATTGTTCGTCGGCGGCCAGTCCCAGCGTGTGTTCGAGAAACACGCGGTCATGGGCCGGCCAGCCGGTCAGCCACTGCGCGCCGAAACCCTCGGCGTGTGCGGCCAGCAGCAACTGGAAGGCCACGCAGCAAGCGCTGGAGAAACGTTCCGAAGCCGGAATTTTTTCGTCATCGCCCAACCTGGCGACGATCGCGATGGTGACCGGCGGCAGGGTGAAGCGGGTGCGCAGTTTTTCCACCACGGCATCGCCTGCTGCCGGCTCCAGCACCCGCAGCCGGGCTTCGGCGGCAGCGGCCAACCGTTGGCGGGCATCGCCGACGATGCGCAGGAAACGGAATGGCACCCGCTTGCCGTGGTCGGGCACGTGCGCCGCGGTTTGCAGCATCGCCCGCAATTGCGCATCGCCGGGGCCGGGTGCAGCTAGTTGTCGGGTGGGGGTGGACAGACGGCTCGACAGGGATTGAAGGGTCAACATCAGCGAATGTCATTGCGGGGAGTGGCCATGGTAGCGGTAGGATGCAGGGATCGAACCGAAACGGGGAATGCGCGATGGCGGTGATCGTGGGCGTGGCAAGGGAAACGGCGAGCGGCGAACGGCGCGTGGCGTTGAGCCCGGAAACCTGCAAGAAGCTGGTGGCGGCCGGTTGCACGGTGCGGATCCAGCCGGGCATCGGTGCCGGCGCGTACTTTCCCGATGCCGCCTATGCCGCAGCCGGTGCGCAGCTGGACGAAAACGCACTGGCCGATGCCGATCTGGTGGTTTGCGTGCAGCCGCCCGCCAATGCCGACATTGCCGGCCTGAAGCAGGGCGCGGTGTTGGTGGGCAGTCTGCATCCGCAGGCCGATGCAGCACGCAGCGAAGCCATCACATCGCGCGGCATCGTCGCCTTTCCGCTGGAAAAACTGCCACGCACCACCCGCGCGCAGGCGATGGACGTGCTCAGTTCGCAGGCCGGCATGGCCGGCTACAAGGCGGTACTGATCGCCGCGCAGCTGGCGCCACGCTTCTTCCCGATGCTCACCACCGCAGCCGGCACCATCCGCCCGTCGAAGGTGCTGATCGTCGGTGCCGGCGTGGCCGGCCTGCAGGCAATTGCAACAGCCAAGCGGCTGGGCGCGGCGGTGGAAGGGTTCGACGTGCGTCCGGAAACCCGCGAGCAGATCGAATCGCTGGGCGGCAAGTTCCTCGATCTGGGCGTATCTGCGGCCGGTGAAGGCGGCTACGCCCGCGCCCTGACCGACGAAGAGCGCGCGCTGCAGCAGCAGCGGCTGGCCGACCATCTCAAGGGCATCGACGTGGTGGTCTGCACCGCCGCCGTGCCGGGTCGGCCCGCGCCCAAGATCATCAGTGCCGACATGGTGGCCGGCATGAAGCCGGGCAGCGTGATCGTGGACCTGGCGGCCGAAACCGGCGGCAATTGCGCCCTGACCCAGCCCGGGCAGGATGTGGAAAGCGGCGGCGTCACCATCGCCGGCCCACTGAACCTAGCATCACAGGGCGCGCAGCACGCCAGTGAAATGTACGCGCGCAACGTCTTCAACTTCGTCAGCCTGCTGCTGAAAGACGGTGCCCTGCACTTCGACTGGAGCGACGAATTGCTGGCAAAGACGGTGTGGCCGGAGCGGCCGGCCGGCTGAGCCACGCTCAACGCGGCGGTGGCGGCCCGTTCGGTTTGGGCGGCGGTGGGCCATCGGGCCTGGGAGGCGCCGGATGAAGTTTGGCCCAGTCGGCGCGCTGCTGCGGGGTCATTTGCCGCCATTTGTCCATGAAGTCGCGGCGTGCATCCTTCTCCATCCCGCGAACGAAGTGAAACACGGCACGCGCCTGTTCGCGCTGTTCGGGGCTCATCGCTTCCCAGCGATCCATGCCCATGCGGGCGTGGTCGCGATCCGGTGGCGGCATGTCCTTCCAGCGTTTGGCGTATTCCATGAATTTCTGCCGGCGCTCGGGTTCGCGGTTCCAGCGGTCGCGCACGGGGGCGATCAGCAGGTCGCGCTGTGCCGGGGTGAGTTGTTCCCAGGCGGGCAGCGGCGCGGCGGGTTTGGCGTCTTGCGCCCAGGCGGCCGGGGCCAGCACAAATGCGGCGAGCAGGAGCAGCGGGGAGGTGCGCGGGGTCATGGCTTACTCCATCGCCAGCTGGCGCACGTCGGGCGTGCCCAGCCAGGCGTAGAACGAGGGGTCTTCTTCCAGTATCGGGTTGCTGTTCGTGGTGGGAGCGGGGGTGGAACGCACAGTGGCTGCGGCGGGTGCCGTCACCACCAGGGCTGCATGGCCGGTTGCCGGCATGGCTGTCGGTGCGGTGGACGGCGAATACAGGCGCAGGCCGATGGCCAGGGCGCACAAGGTGGCGAAACTGGCGGCGGCATAGCGCAGGCCGTGGCGGTGACGTGCCGACTGGCCGCGCAGGGCGGCATGGCGGCGCTGCGCCAGTTGCGCCTGCACTTGCGGCGATAGCTGCGCCAGTGCGGCGGCGTGGTGGCTGCGGAGGCGGGCGTCGAAATTGTCCGGGTTTCCGTTCATCGGAACGCTGCTCATCGGCTGGTTGTTCATCGAAAGTCCTCCAATTGCTTTTGCAGCGCCTCGCGTGCGCGCGACAGGTGCGTCTTCACCGAGCCCTCGCTGCAGCCCATGACGCGGGCAGTGTCGGCCACGTCCAGTTCTTCCAGCACGCGCAGGGTGAAGGCTTCGCGCTGGCGCGCCGGCAGTGCATGCAGGGCGGCGTGGATCTGCTGCCAGGCCTCGCGGCTGTCGTGGCGGCGCGCCGGGCCGGGCGCGTCGTCGGCCCAATCCACCGTCTCGCCGTCCTTGTCGGTGCTGCCCGGCAGCAGCCAGCGTAGCCGGAACAAGCCACGCCGCTGCATGTCGGTCATCTTGTTGCGCAGGATGCTCCAGAACAACGGGCCCCATTCGCTGGCCGGATGGCTGCGATAGGCCAGCATCTTCAGCATCGCCTCCTGCACCGCGTCCAGCGCGTCCTCGCGGTGGCGCAGGCCCAGCTCGGCGAAGCGGAAAGCGCGGGCCTCGATGCCACGCAGGAAGTCCTCCAGCGTGGCTGGCGGAGCTGGCTCCTGCGGGCGCGGTTCGGTGGTCACCGGCGCAAGCTTAGCGGTGGACAACAGCAGCATGGGGCCTCACGCGGGTTGCACCGGGCGGAATTGCCGCGGTCATGTGGAAAACGCATGGCCTTGGGTGGGGTTGACATGGCGCGGCATCGCCAGCCGTGTTAATGATGCAGGCAGTCGATTCGGGGAGGCGGGCTGTGGGCGACGGGTTCGTGGCGTTGTACATCTTCATGCTGGCGGCGATCGCCGGCCACGTCATCATTTCGCGGGTGCCGGTGATCCTGCACACGCCGTTGATGTCGGGTTCCAATTTCATCCACGGCATCGTGCTGATCGGCGCGATGGTGGTGCTGGGCCACGCGCAGACCCCGCTGGAACAGGCGTTGGGCTTCGTCGCGGTGCTGCTGGGTGCCGGCAATGCCGCCGGCGGCTACGTCGTCACCGAGCGGATGCTGGAGATGTTCAAGTCCAGCAAGAAGGAGGGCGGCAAGTGAGCGTCCTCGATCTGGTCAAGTTGAGTTACTTCGTCGCCGCTACCTTGTTCCTGCTGGGCCTGCAGCGGATGGCCAGCCCGAAGACCGCGCGCAGCGGCATCCAGTGGGCGGGCGTGGGCATGCTGCTTGCCACCGTGGCCACCTTCTTCCTGCCGGGTCTGCACAATATCGCGCTGATGCTGGTGGCGATCGCGCTGGGCGTGGGCCTGAACTGGGTCTGGGGCAGGAAGGTGGCGCTCACCGACATGCCGCAGATGGTGGCGCTGTTCAATGGCATGGGCGGCGGTTCGGCGGCCGCGATCGGCGCGGTGGAGCTGGTGCGGTTTTCCGGCGGCGAGCCGGTGCCCTCGCAGCTGGGGCTGGTGCTGGCGGTGGTGGGGTCGCTGATCGGCGCGGTGTCGCTGACCGGCTCGATCATCGCCTGGGCCAAGCTCGACGGGCGCATGGACAAGCGCTACACCTTCCCCGGCCAGCAGTACTTCAACGCCTTGGTGGCACTGGCGGCGGTGGCCTGCGGGGTGATGGCGCTGACCACGCTGTCGTTGCCGTGGATCATCGCCTTCTTCGTGCTGGCATTGGGGCTGGGCAAATTGATGACCCTGCCGATCGGCGGCGCCGACATGCCGGTGGTGATCTCGCTGTACAACGCCTTCACCGGGCTGGCGGTGGCGTTCGAGGGCTATGTGCTGGGCAATGAGGCGCTGATCATCGCCGGCACCATGGTCGGCGCGGCCGGCATGCTGCTCACCCGGCTGATGGCCAAGGCGATGAACCGCAAGATCAGCAACGTGCTGTTCTCCAACTTCGGCGGCGGCTCTGCCGCGATGCAGGAAATCGGCGGGTCGATGAAGCCGATCGAGGCCGCCGACGTGGCCGCGATGATGGCCTTCGCCGAGCGCGTGGTGATCGTGCCCGGCTATGGCCTCGCCGTGGCGCAGGCGCAACACAAGATCTGGGAGCTGAGCCAGCGCCTGATCGAGCGCGGGGTGAAGGTGAAGTTCGCGATCCACCCGGTCGCCGGGCGCATGCCCGGCCACATGAACGTGCTGCTGGCCGAAGCCGGCGTGCCGTATGACCTGATCGCCGACATGGACGACATCAATCCCGAATTCGCGCAGACCGACGTCTCGCTGGTGATCGGTGCCAACGACGTGGTGAACCCGGTGGCCAAGACCGACCCGGCCAGCCCGATCTACGGCATGCCGATCCTCGACGTGGTGAACAGCAAGAACACCATCGTCATCAAGCGCGGCAAGGGCACCGGCTTTGCCGGCATCGAAAACGCGCTGTTCTACGCCGACAACACCCGCATGCTGTACGGCGATGGTGCCGAAATGGCCAGCGCGCTGGTCAGCGAGCTGAAGGCCCTGGACGGCGGCCACTGAAGCCGCCCAGCCACGCCGCCAGCAACAGGCTGGCGGCGTACAGGGCCAGGTCGATGTGGTCATTGGCCATCCGCATCAGCAGCCAGGCGTAGTCGGGGCCGATCCGCAGCGCCGATTCCCACGGCCGCATCCCCAGCGATTTGCCCAGTTGCCCGGCGGCAATCAGGCCGTTGGCCATCACGATCACGCCCAGCGTCCCCAGCACCGCCAGCGCCAGCCGCGCGGCACCTGCAGGCCATCGGCCCAGGCGCAGCAGCAGCACCAGATCCAGCGCCGCCAGCAAAGCCAGCCAGCTGCAGGTGCGATCCAGCGCCAGTGCCAGCAGCAGCCAGCCGGCGGCAAACCCGGTCGCCCCCAGTACCAGCAGGGGCAAGGCGAACCAGTGCGGCTGGTTGGATGGGGCTTGGGCCATGAGGTTGGCTGATCGAAGTCAACGAATCGGCGATGATCCCATCGTGGCGGCAGACGGGCAACGCCATTGGGACTAGAATGGTACGGATTCAACATTGACCTTGGCTCTCATGTATTCCCGTAGTAGCGAACCCGTCCGTTTCGAGCGCGATTGCAATGCCGTACTGGTGCCGCAAGGCGATGCGGTGACCTTGCCGGTGGGCACGGTCGGTTACATCACGCAGGCGTTGGGTGGCAGCTGGACGGTGTTCGTGGAAGGCAATCTGATGCGCATTGCCGGCGAGGATGGCGATGCCATCGGCAAGCAGCCGGCGGCGCCGCTGGAATTGCCGGAAGGGGCCACCGATGCGGATGTCGAGCGCGTGGTGTGGGAGCAGCTGCGCACCTGCTTCGACCCGGAAATCCCGGTCAACATCGTCGACCTGGGGTTGGTGTATCTGGCCGAACTGTACACCCCCGAGAACGGTGGTCGGGGCGTGCGCGTGCGCATGACCCTGACCGCACCCGGCTGCGGCATGGGCGACATTCTCGTCGACGATGTGCGCAGCAAGTTGGTCAAGATCCCGACGGTGCAAGATACCGACATCGAACTGGTGTTCGACCCGCCGTGGAACCAGAGCCTGATGTCCGACGTGGCGCGGCTCGAGACCGGCATGTTCTGACTGGCCGGGTGCGCGCTTCGCTGGTATTCGAAAGCAAGTGCTGGTGCGGGCTTGCAGTGTGGATGGTTGCGCAAGTGTCTGAACGAATCGGGACTGGATGACCTTGGGCCCAGACCTTGATTGTCACTTTCTGACAATTCCTGCCGCGCATCGACATGTTGCGATGCGGAAAATCGACCGACTGTGACCGGGTTCGCGCTTGTGATGCTGCGTTGCAGCATTTGCACTTGGTTTCCTGAGTGACTGAATTGTCTGGTTTTTTTTCAAAACATAACGAACGGAAATACATGCATAACGCATGGTTATTGACAGGAGTGGGAGATGCACCTGAACGTCCGCCATCGCCTTGGGCACCGTTCAGGTTCCAGGCGTGTCTGAAGTGCAAGACATGGCGGTTCACGCCGGGGAGCACGCAGGCTGGATGTCGTTGTTTCGTTCAAGCCGCAGCCGCGGCCACTCAACCAACTACCCAGGGGTAATGCCAAGTGAATCGCTTTCGTTGCACCAGTCTGCTCAGCTCCGCCATTCTGCTGTCCTTGTCCGCCGTGGGCGCACAGGCAGCCACCCGCGCCGATCTGCACCAGCGCGATATCAGCCAGCTGCGCCAGCAGTACCAGTCGCTGACCGCGACCAGGGGGATTGCCGGCACCGCCCATGCCCGCCATGAGCAATTCATGGGTGCGGACGCCAGCAACACTCTGTTGATGCGCAGCACCCGCCAGGATCGTGGCGTGCGCAATTACCGCTACGACCAGGCCTGGCGCGGCATTCCCGTGTTCGGTCAGGGCCTGGCCGTGAGTGAAGACGGCGCGGGCAATGTCCGCGGCATGTTCGGCAATTATGTGTCCGGGCTGGAGCGTGACATCACCTCCACCACACCGGCATTCAACAAGTCGGCTGCCTTGGTGGCCGGCAAGCGTGCGGCACTGGGCAATGCCATCGCCGGCATGCAGAGCCGCAACGAGAAGTCGGATCTGGTGATCTTCATCGACGACGCCGGCAAGGGCCACCTGGCCTATGCGGTGACCTTCTATGCCGATTCGATGGCGGGCGGCAAGCCGACTCGTCCGGTCGTGATCCTTGATGCCCTCAGCGGCCAGGTCATCAAGAAGTGGGAAAACCTCCAGCATGCGCTGGTGGGTACCGGCCCCGGCGGCAACCAGAAGACCGGCCAGTACGAATACGGCACCAATTACGGCTATCTGGACGTCACCCAGAGCGGTACCACCTGCACCATGAACAACGCGCAGGTGAAGACCGTCAACCTGAACAACGCCAGTACCAATACCAGCACCACCGCGTTCTCCTACACCTGCCCGCGCAACACCGTGAAGGCCATCAATGGCGCCTACTCGCCGCTGAATGACGCGCACTACTTCGGCAGCGTGATCTTCAACATGTACAACGCGTACATGAACATGAACCCGCTGACCTTCCAGCTGGTCATGAAGGTGCACTACAAGACCGGCTACGAGAATGCCTACTGGGATGGCACCGCCATGACCTACGGCGATGGCGCCAGCACGTTCTACCCGCTGGTCAGCCTCGACGTGTCGAGCCATGAGGTCTCGCACGGTTTCACCGAGCAGCATTCCAACCTGACCTATTCCGGCCAGTCCGGCGGCATGAACGAAGCGTTCTCCGACATGGCCGGTGAAGCGGCCGAGTTCTACAGCCGTGGCAGCAACGACTGGCTGGTGGGTGCGGAGATCTTCAAGGGCACCGGCGCGCTGCGCTACATGTGCACCCCGACCCAGGACGGCAGCTCAATCGACAACGCCGCCAACTACACCAGCAGCATGGATGTGCATTACACCTCGGGCGTGTACAACAAGGCGTTCTGCACCCTGGCCAAGAAGACCGGCTGGGATACCAAGAAGGCCTTCCAGGTGTTCGCGCGTGCCAACGCCAGTTACTGGACCGCCAGCAGCACCTTCAACCAGGGCGCTTGCGGCGTGGAAACGGCAGCCACCGACCTGGGCTACACCAAGGCCGACGTGACCGCCGCGTTCACCGCGGTGGGCGTGTCCTGCTCGGGTGGCACGCCGCCCCCGCCCAGCACCGGCGGCACCCTGACCAAGGGCGTGACCGTGACCGGCCTGTCGGCGGCGACCGGTGGCGAAGTGGTGTACACCTTGGCCGTGCCGGCAGGGGCCACCAACCTGAAGTTCACCATGTCCGGCGGCACCGGTGATGCCGACATGTACGTGAAGTTCGGCAGCACCCCGACCGATACCGTGTATGACTGCCGTCCGTATCTGTCCGGCAACGCCGAAAGCTGCTCGTTCGCCACGCCGTCGGCCGGAACCTATTACGTGCGCATGAAGGCTTACTCGGCATTCTCCGGCGTCAGCCTGCTGGGCGATTACACCACTGGCGGTGGTACTCCTGCCCCCACGCCCACCACGGTCAACCTGCCGTCGGTGGCGACGGGCGGCTGGTCCAACACCTACACCCTGGCGGTGGCGGCGGGCAAGACCGCAACCATCAGCATCGCCGGTGGTACCGGTGATGCCGACCTGTACGTGCGTGCCGGCAGTGCGCCGACCACCAGCAGTTACACTTGCCGCCCCTACAAGACCGGCAATGCGGAAACCTGCACCCTGACGCCGACCACCGCCACCACCTACTACATCAAGGTGAACGCGTACTCGGCCTTCTCCGGGGTCATGCTGACCTACGGCACCAACTGAACCTGATCGGCTTCTTGCTAGACCTCGACCCCGGCTTCGGCCGGGGTCTTTTTTTGGTTTTTCCTCACGACGGAGGGGAGATACCGATTTCGCCGCTGGCGTGGCGGGCTTCCGGCTGGGTGCCTCAGCCGATGGCTTCGAAACGGTTGGCGGCCACGTTCTTGCGCACGCGCAGCGGATCCCAGATCTGCCCGTTCATGGCGATGTACACGCCTTCCGGCAGCGATTGCACCGCGCCGATCGCGCAGCCGATGTTGAACTCGGCATCCGAACCACGGAAGCGCGCCGGGCTGAGCGCACCAGTCATCACGATGGTCTTGCCGGGAATGCTCTGCAGCACCTTGCCGGTGGCCACCATCGAATCGGTGCCGTGGGTCACCAGCACGTGGCGGGTCGGCTGGGCGGCAATGGTGGCGCGGATCAGCTCGCGGTCGGCATCGGTGATGTGCAGCGAATCCTTGCGCAGGATCGGGATCACGTTGAACTGGAAGGTCACTCCCAGCTCGCGCAGGATCATGCCGATCTGCGGGTCGCCGATCTGGTAGTCCGACTTGTCGTCGAAGTAGATCTTGTCGATGGTGCCGCCGGTGGTGACGATGAGCAGAGTGTCCATCGGCGCATTGTCCGCCAAAAGCGGTGGGCTGGCACCCTCGTTGCTGATCCTCGATCCTCCGCTTGGGGCATCAAACGGGCGGCAGCCCCAGCAGCAGGCACAGCGGCTGCAACAGCGCACCATAGGCCAGCGCGCGCGCGGGCAGGCTGCGCAAGGGTTGGCGCACCTGTGCGGCACTGGCGGTGCGCACGCTGCGGGTGGCGGTGTGCGCGGACAGGCAGGCGGCATTGAACGGCAGGCCGCAGTCGTCCAGCAGTTGGCGGATGCGGGCCTCCGGCGCGGCCAGCAGATCCTCGTAGTGGTGCAGGTGGATGCGCGCGGGGGCCTGCCCGCGCCAGACGTCCATGGCGCGTTCGCAGCCGCGCATGTAGCAGGCGATATGCGCGAGGTCGTTGGCGAAATGCGGCTGGCTGTAGAACTGCTGCTTGTAGCAGGACCACGCGGTTTCCAGCGGGTCGCGGCGGGTCTCGATGACGGTGGCACCCGGCAGCATCGCGCGCAGGATGCCGGCGTGTTTCCAGTTGTCCGGCTGCTTGTCGGTGCTGCGCGGTTTTGCCTTGCGCCACTGCGCGGTGCGTTGCAGGTAGTCCTGCCCAAGCCGGTGCCAATCCTGCGCGCTGGCCTGCGGCACCCACTGCGGGTAAGCCACGCCGCGACGTCGTGACTCCTGTTGCAGCACGATGCCGAGGTCGGGCAGCTCGCTGGCCCCTTCCACCTCGGGGTGGGCGGCGAGGATTTGTTCGAACAGGGTCGAGCCCGAGCGTGGCAAGCCGACGATGAGGATCACGTCCTGCCCGAGGCGGGCATCCAGTGGTTCCGGCAACTGCGCACAGGCGTGCAGGGCGTGTCCGACGAAGGCTTCGAAGGCCTCGGCACGCCAGGGTGTCAGTCGCTGTTGCAGGGCATTGGCGGCGGCGAAGGCGGTGAAGGCGGCATCCAGCCGGCCATGGTCTTCCTCCAGTTTGCCCAGTGCGTGGCCCATCGCCACGCGGTCGCTGTCGGCGATGTCGCGGCGTTGCAGTTGTACGCGCAGGGTGCCCGCATCGGCATCGCTCAAGGCCACGGTCTTGATGTTGGACAGCCCGCGCCAGGCATCACCGCAGGCTGGGTGCAATTGCAGCGCTGCGCGATAGTGCGCGGCGGCCTCCTCGAAACGACCGGCGTGCGCCAGCGCGTCGCCCAGCAGGATCTTCGGTGGCAGCGCCTGCGGGGCCAGGGGGACGCCGCGGCGCAGGGCGG
>JAGWUF010000111.1 GCA_028868545.1 Lysobacteraceae bacterium
TGCGCCTGCACGGCATCGACTTCCGCACGCTGGAGGCCCCGCTGGCCAATGCCGCCGTGCAAGCCTTCGATGCCGACAGCGTGAAGTTTTCCGCAGCCCCCGTCGAAGGCCACCAGCGCACCACCCTGGGCGGCCAATGGACTTCCACCACCGCCAACCTGGTGGCCGGTGCGCTGTTCGTGCCCATCGCGCAGCCCAAGGCGCGTCTGCTGATGGCCATGCTGGAACCGCAAGCACCGGATTCGATTGCCGCCTGGGGTGGCTTCAACAACAGCTTCGAACGCAAGGAATACATGGAAGCCTATGTGGCCGAGGAACAGGCACGGTTGATGCTGGCCAAGGATCCGGCGCTGAAAACCGAGTTCGAGGCCAAGCTGAAGGCGGACCCGGCCTTTGCCAAGGACCCGATGGCGCGGCTGGACTTCTTCGCCCGCCGCCACCCGGCCTGGGACAAGGGTTACAACCGCTATCCGGTGCTGCGCAGCGACGCCAGCCCCTGATGTGGCGGACTACTGGCCGCAGACGGCCGGCGATTGCAGTGGCAACCGCTTGGGCGCATCCTGCGCGGGAACGATCCGTGAAGGGGGGCATATGGGTGCTTCGGAACGTCGTACCACACCACACCAGCTCAGCCGCGAACTGCGGCGCGAGCTCAACGAAGCCCAGATCGATACCCTGGCCGGGCTGGAGCGTTTCGGCTGGGAGCTGAAATTCATCCGCAAGCCACTGTTCAAGGAATCCATCCCGGTGATCTTCGATGGTGACCGCAAGGTGTTTGCCATTCTGGAACCGGATGGCAAGTTGAACGAGCACCCTTCCTTTCCCATCCGCCACTGATCACTCGCCACTTCATGCGCAACCCGTTCGCGTTCGTTTTGTTGTTGATTGCGCTGGCCGGTTTCTGGTGGATGCAACATCACCCTGCAACACCCGCCGGGTTGGCCGGCTCTGCGGCATTGCCGCAGGTGGCAGCGGCATCCACGGCCACATCTTCGCCTGCCGCGCGCACGCCCCCCACATCGCAAGCCAGTCTGCCCGAATTCCTGCCGCCGGAAGCCCGCATCACGTTGGCTCTGATCCAGCAAGGTGGCCCCTACCCGCATCGGCAGGACGGCAGCGTGTTCGGCAATTTCGAAGGCCACCTGCCACGCCAGCCGCGTGGCTGGTATCACGAATACACGGTGGACACCCCCGGTGCCCGCAATCGCGGGACACGCCGCATCATCACCGGCGGCAACCCGCCCCGCGAGTGGTATTACACCGACGACCACTACGCCAGTTTTCGCCGCTTCGAGGTGCACTGACAGGTGGACATGAACGACGATGACGATGCCCGGCTGGATCTTGCTGACCCGAAACTGGCGGGTGTTTACTTCGTCACCGAAGACGATCTGGACACCTTGGCCACCGCGACAACGGAAAGCCGCCTGCTGCTGCGCCGGCTGGATCTGCAAACTTGCCACGGCAAATCTGCACTGCTGCAGCAGTTGGCGCAGGTACTGACGCTGCCGCCGGGGCAAGGCCGCAACTGGGACGCACTGAACGACCAACTGCGGGATCTGTCCTGGCTGCCCGCAAACGGCTATGTGCTGCTGTTTGCCCACGCCGAAGCCTTGCGCGATGCCGACGAGGCCGCGTTCGACACCCTGCTGGAAATCCTTGAACAAGCCAGCGCCGCCTGGCAGGCGCAGAGTGTCGCGTTCTGGGTGTTCCTGGCGTTGCCGGAGAGCGACTTTCCGACCACACAGTGACAGCGGCAAGGCTCAAGGTGAAGCATTCACCCCGTGCGCGTTAGCATGGCCGGATGACGAACCCTTCCGAAAACGTGCACTTCCGCGCCGCCGAAGCGGCAGATACCGATGCCATCGTGCAACTGGTCGAGTCCGCCTATCGCGGCGACGCCAGCCGCACCGGCTGGACCACCGAAGCCGATCTTCTGGACGGCCGCCGCACCGGCGCGGATGACGTGGCCGCCTGCCTGGCCCGCCCGCGCAGCCGCATCCTGCTGGCCGAGCGCGACGGCGTGCTGCTGGCCTGCGCGCACGTGGCCGAGGAAGACGGCTGCGGCTATTTCGGCATGTTCGCGGTGCAGCCCGGCCTGCAAGGCGCCGGCATCGGCAAGCAGGTGCTGGCCGAATGCGAGCGCATCGCCCGCACCGAGTGGCAGCTGCCGGCGATGCGGATGACCGTGATCGACGTTCGCGACAGCCTGATCGCGTTCTACCTGCGTCGCGGCTACCATCGCACCGGCATCGTCAAGCCCTTTCCGTATGGTGATGCACGCTTCGGCCTGCCGCTGCGGGATGACCTGCGTTTTGAAGTGCTGGAAAAATCGCTGCAGACGGAGCCTACGGCATGAACGAAACCTGGACGTTCGTCTGCACCACCGCCGAGCTGCTGCCCGGCGAGATGAAAGTCGCCTTCGACGATGCCACCGGCACGCCGATCGCCGTGTTCAACCTGGACGGCATGTTCTATGCACTGGAAGAT
>JAGWUF010000112.1 GCA_028868545.1 Lysobacteraceae bacterium
TGCTGCGCGAGGATTCCGGCAATAGCAGCGGGTTGCTGAAGCCGGGGTAGTACAGCTCATTGAAACTGGGGGCCTTGAATGCGGTGCCGTAGCTGGCGGTGGCGCGCCAGTTGCCGGCAAATGCCAGCCCCCAGGCAATGCCGCCGGTGGTCTTGCCGCCGAACTGGTCGTTGTTGTCGTGGCGCAGGCTCAGTTGCAGATCCTGCGCGCCGAACGTGCCTGTTCCAAGCTGGCCTTGGTATTGCACGAAACCGCCACGGTTGCCGCGTGCGGCGGCAAACGGCGACCAGGTGTCGCTGATGTTGGCGCGGTCGCGCAGGAAATCGTAACCGGCGGTCAGCACCTGGCCTTGCGCCACGGTGAAATCACCCTGCAGGCTGGCGCTGTCGCGGGTGGTGACGAAGCGGTTGCTGAAGACTTTGCCCAGATAATTGCTGGAATCATCGGTATTGCGGCCCAGCGTCAGCTTCAACTGCGCGCTGTTTGAGGCCGACCAGCGCACGCTGCCGCCCACCGTCTGCTGCACGATGTCGGAGTTGTCGACGTAATCACCATCGTAGTCGTTGTGGCCGGTGGCGCGAAAGGCACGGGCATCCAGCTGCCAAGCCTCGGACGGGGCGAAATCGGCACGCAGGCTGGCGTTGTTGTTGCGGTAGCCGTCGCGATCCAGATGGGTGCCCGGCACGATGAAGCAGCCGGCACCCGCCCAGGTGGCCGGGTTGTAATACCCCAGGCAAGCATTGATGCCGTCGGTGCTTTGGTGGCCCACATCCACACCCACGCCGCCGCGCGCGCCGCGCAGATCCACGCCGGCCGAGGCTTCGCGCAGGCCGTGGCTGCCGGCGGCGATGCGCCCGCGGCCGCTGGTGCCTTCGCGCTCGCCGCGGCGGGTGAAGATCTGGATCACCCCGCCGATGGCATCGGCACCGTACAGCGACGAACGCGGGCCGCGCACGATTTCGATATGGTCGATCTGCGCCAGCGGAATGTCCTGCAGCATGGTCAGCCCGGAGGCCGGCGAACCCACGCGCACGCCGTCGATCAGAAAGAGCGTGTGGTCCGATTCGGTGCCGCGCAGGAACAGCGTGGACAGTTTGCCCAGCCCGCCCTGGTTGACCAGGGTGATGCCGGCGCGGCCGCGCAGCAGTTCCGGCAGCGACCGCGCGCTGCTGGCGTCGATCTGCGTGCGGTCGATCACTTCCACCGCGGCCAGCGATGCATCCACCGTGGTGGCGGTGCGGGTGGCGGTGACGATGACCTTGTCGAGGTCGGTGGCATCGTCGCCATGTGCCAGGGCGATGCCGGGCAGGGCCAGCGCGGTGGCCAGTGCGGTCAGGCGGAACAGGGGATTGTGGTGTGGCATTGCAAAGTCTCCGGCGCGCACGCCCGCGCGCCCATCGTGTGGTGGGCGGCTGCGGTACGGGGGACGGGCGCGGGCAGCGCTGCGGCAACGGCATGCGCGGGACCGCGCAATGCCCTCCGCATCGCAACCAGACGTGTCCAGGGCCGGTCTCCGGGCTGGCGAGCGGACATCGCGTGATGTCCCGTCTGGCGCCTTCCCATGCCCGCATCGAAACGATGCACGCACAGTGGCCGATGCCGGACTTGTCTCGCTTACCGTTGCGGGGGCAGCGCCGGACTGGATGCACGCAGGCATCGTCACCGGCTTCCCGTTTCAATCCGCAGGCACGGGCCGTTGGATCACCTTGAACCCGTGCATTCTAGCGCAGCCATGCCGCCGGCTGCCGGCTCAGTCGTCGGCCGGGGATTCCGATCCGGCATGGCGGTCGTCATCGAACAAGGCAAATGCCGGTGTCGCCCCCTCATCGTGATGGGTGGTGGTGACCGGTGCCGCTGCGGGCCGGTAGCGTGGTGGCGGCAGCAAGGCGGTGGCGGCTTCTGCCGCCTGCACCAGTTCGCTGCGGCGGGCCTCGGGCACTTCTTGCCAGTGGCAATCCAGCAGTGCGCCTTCCAGCGCGTACAGCAGGTTCAGGCCGGGCTTGAAGCCGGCGCGGCGCACTTTCATGAAGGCATCCACGGTGCCGATCGCGGCGATGTCCTGCAGCGAGCGCAACCCCACCTGGCGCAGCCAGGCCGCCGACTTCGGGCCGATGTTGCGCATTTTCGCGGTCATGCCAGCGCCTCCAGGAAGGCGTGGGCAATGGCTTCCAGCCCGGCCTGATCGTCGGCATCGAAACGTGCGGGCAGCGGGCTGTCGAGGTCGAACACGCCCAGCAAGGCATCCCCCTGGTACAGCGGCACCACCAGTTCGGAGCGTGATGCCGAATCGCAGGCGATATGCCCGGGGAACGCGTGCACGTCTTCCACGCGCTGGGTCTTCCGGGTGCTGGCCGCCGCGCCACAGACACCCTTGGACAGCGGGATGCGCACGCAGGCCGGCAGGCCCTGGAACGGGCCCACCACCAGCTCGTTGCCGTCGAAAAAATAAAAGCCCACCCAGTTCAGATCCGGCAGCGCGTGGTACACC
>JAGWUF010000014.1 GCA_028868545.1 Lysobacteraceae bacterium
ACAGCCGCTGCAAGCGGCAGCCGCCTGTCCGACGGGCATTACGACTGCCTGATCCTGTCGATGACCGTCGGCGCATCGTTCTCGACCCAATATCAACCGACCGGCATGGGGTTCGCCATCGCCGGCAATGCCTACTCCGCCAGCGCCGGTGGCGGCACGGTCGCGGTCTCGCCGGACGTGGTGGCCTTCCGCGGCGGCGCCTATGACGGTTGGAAGGGCGCGCGCCTCAACGGCGCCATCGTGTTCCGCAAGAACGATCATTCGAGCCCGCAGGCAGGTGAAGGCATCCGGGCGGGCGACTTCCGCTGCGCCAGGATCTCTGGATAAGGATCACGCCGAACGCCATGGCGAAGCTGTTCTAGCCGACCCAGACGCCAGATCAACCGCTCGACGCGAACCCCGGCGCGCGTCGAGCGGGCACGAACGCCGGACTACCTCACCCTTGGAGAGCACAGCATGAATCGGATTTGCACGATCACCTTGTCCATCATCGTCGCCTGCGCCGCCCTGGCACCAACCGCCCACGCCGACTCGGTCAACGGCGGCAAGGGCGCTGCCGAACAATGCGTCAAATTCCAGCACGCCCGCAGCGACAAGCAGATCGCGTCCTGCTGCGCGGACATGCTCGATGGCGCGGGCGGGAAGCAGGCGCAACAGGAATGCGTGAAGACCGGCAAGGCAATGGCGAACGGAAACAACAAGGCGA
Source organism: Lysobacteraceae bacterium (assembly GCA_028868545.1). Taxonomy (GTDB): domain Bacteria; phylum Pseudomonadota; class Gammaproteobacteria; order Xanthomonadales; family Xanthomonadaceae; genus Thermomonas. Next base: position 707 of record JAGWUF010000014.1, read on the forward strand.
CAACCGGGAAAAAGTGACGCCCCGGCGGCCTCGGCCTGCACACCGGGCGGCAGCACGCGACGGCGTGGCGCGATCCGTGACTGCGGAATCCGCGATCCGGCGCAAGCGAGGCGCCGTCAGGGCAGGCCGAGTTGCCTTGCCAGCGCTTCGGCCTCGATGCGGTTGATTTCCTGCGGCAACACGGCCTCGCGCAGTACCGGCAGGGCTTGGGTCAACAGGTTGCGGGCATCGTCCTTCTCGCCGCGGTCATAGCGGATCTGTGCCAGCTTGACGCGGGCGGCGGCGGTATCCACCGGCTGCGTGCCGGCCTCCAGTTTCTTCAAGGCCTCGCGTTGGTTGCGTTCGGCGGCGGCAAGATCGCCGCGTGCCCGTGCCAAGGTGGCACGCAAGACCAGAAGCTGGGCGAAGATCGGGTGCGTTGCGGGGGCAGCCTTGGCCCACAGGGCCGCCGCTTCGTCCAGCAGCGCGCTTGCGCGATCCTGGCGACCCATCCGTTGCGCAGCAACCGCCTGTTGCAAGACCAGGAAAGCGTAACTCTGCGATGCCTCGCCGTCGTCCTTGCGGCCCGGTTCGCGCAGCTCGGAGATGCGTGCATATGCCCATTCCGCATGTCCGGCCTTGGCGGCGATGCGGGCATGGCGCAACTGCAATTTGCGCAGCACGCCCGGGGCGTTGCCGTCGTTGATGGCGGCCAGGATGGCGATGGCCCGATCGTACGTTTCCAATGCCCGCGGGTAGTCGCCCAGGCGGTCGTACACGCTGCCCACATGCTCCTTGCGGATCGCATTTTCCATCGGCACGTCATCGTACTTGACGCCCAGTGCATCGGCGCGCTGCATGGCGACCAGCGCCTCGCGGTAGCGGCCCTGGTCGCTCAGGGTCAAGCCCAGGCTGCCGTACATCTTGCTGAGATCGCCACCACCGTCGAAATACTTTTCACTCAAGGCAATGGCCTGGCGAATGCTGCGCTCGGCAGTGCGCTGGTCGCCGGAAATCGCCTGCGCATCCGACAGCGACCGCAACAAGCCGGGGCGATACGGAGAGTCCTGGGCAATTTTCTGGCGATCGGCAAACGCCAGCCCTTGCTGGGCGGTTTGCATTGCATGCTGGGCATCACCGTTCCAGACATACAGGGACGCCAGATCGTGAAAGACGCTGATGGCACCGGGGGGCGGTTGCGGCAGTTTGTCGATCAACGCGATGGCTTGCAGCCAGGATGTTTCCGCACCGCGGGCGTCGCCATTGCGGAACAAGGCATAGCCCACGTCGTACAGCGAGTTCAGCTTGGCCAACGTGTCGTTGGGTGCATAGCGTTCACGCATCTGTTCCGCACGTCGCGCTTCGGCCAGGCTTTCCTTGCCGCGATCCAGCGAACCCAGCGCGCCCGAGTAATAGGAGATGTCGTCCGCCAGCGCCAATGCATCCTCGCGCCCGCGCGGCTGCACGCCTTGCAGGCCAGCCGCAAGCAAGGTGACTGCGATTTTCGGATCCCCCAGCGTCTTGTACATGTAGCCCAGTTTGCGTTGCAGGGTTTGCCGAACCGGCAGTGGGAGTTGTTTGTTCGCATCCAGTTTTTTCACCGCGGTATCCAGCAGCTGGCGGGTACTGATCTTGGTATCCAGTGCCTGTTCCGGCGAGGCGGCCAGCACCGCATCGCCAAGGAAGGTCAGGGCGGCCTCTGCGGTGGCCTGCTGGGTTGCGGCTTCGTTGCGCTGCTGCTCGGCAATCCGCGCCTGCGTGCGCGCCTCGCGGGCCTGCCACAATGCCAGCCCGGTGCCGGCCAGCAGGGCCAGCGCGACCGCGCCGATGGCGGCGGCCAGCAGGCGGTTGCGCTTGAACCACAGGCGCGTGCGCACGCGGCGTGACAGCGGCACGGCGGTGATCGGGCGGTTGTCCAGCCAGGCCTTGAGGTCGTTCGCCAGCGCGTCTGCGGAGGCGTAGCGCTGCTCGGGGTCGCGGCGCAGACAGGCTTGCACGATGTCGGACAGGCTGCCGCGCAGCGCGCGTGACAGGGCGGTGGGTGTCAGCCCGCCACGCAGTGCGGCTTGCGCGGGTGCGGTGCCGGCGGCGGCGCGGGTGAGGGGTTCCGGCGTGCGTTCGAGCTGCTGCAACTGGCTGGCCAGCGGGGTGTCGCGGGTCAGCCCGAACGGGTGCGCACCCGACAGCAGGCGGTGCAGAATCACGCCCAGCTGCCACAGGTCGGTGGCGGTGGTGATGGGGGCGTCGTGCAGCTGTTCCGGGCTGGCGTATTCGAAAGTCAGTGCACGGTCCAGGGTCGCGGTGGCTTCGCTGCCCTGGATCTGTTTGGCGATGCCGAAGTCCAGCAGCTTGACCCGACCGTCGGCATCCACCAGCAAATTGGACGGCTTGAGGTCGCGATGCACCACCAGGTTGCGGTGCGCGTAACGCACTGCGTCCAGCACCTGCAGGAACAGCACGACGCGCTCGCGCAACCCCAGCTGGCGGGTGTCGCACCAGCGGTCGATGGGTTCGCCATCGACGCGTTCCATCACGAAATACGGCTCGCCCTCGGCGCTGATGCCGCCGTCCAGCAAGGTGGCGATGTTGGGGTGCTGCAGGCCTGCCAGAATTTGCCGTTCGCGCAGGAAGCGTTCGCGCGCGGCCTGCGAGTCGGCGCTGGCGCGGATCAGCTTGAGTGCGGCGCGCTGGGTGTAGGCGCCATCATCGCGCTCCGCGGCATACACCGCGCCCATGCCGCCGCGTCCAATGACATCGGTGAGCTTCCATGCACCCAGACTGCGCCCCAGCAGCGGATCGACGTGGGGTGTGTCATCACCCGCAAGGGCATCACCCCACGCATCCGCGTTGCCACTGAAGGGTTCGCAGGTTTCGGCATCGGCCTCCAGCAGGGCCCGCACCCGGGCCTGCAGGTCGGCATCGCCGGCGCAGAGTTCTTCCAGCCTGCGGGTGCGGGCCTCGCCCTGAAGATCGATGATGGCATCGAAAACCACCAGCGCACGCTGCCGGCGTTCGTGTGTCGAATCAGTCATGCGATGTGACCCGTGGAGTGCAGTGTGCGAACCCGAAACGGCCTGCGGGCGATGCCCACGACAGGCCTGTGCAGCGAGTGTCGCATACCCTCCTCTGCCCGCGAACGCGCAAGCAAGGCGTCAGCGCAGGCACCTTGCATCGCCGTCGGCGCAATGCACGTAGTGCACCGGTATGCCGTGGCCATCCAGCACGGCGGCATATTGCCGCTGGCGCATCTGGAAACGGGCGAAGCCGCGCTCCAGTGCGGCGGGGTCGCCGAGTGCCGGCGCATTGCGATGCTGCCACGCGCACGGGTCGAGCAGGGCGATGCGCACCTCACCCGCGCCGTAACGCGCCAGCGGCTCGGGCGCGGCGTCCAGCAGCAACTCGCCCTGCGGTTCCAGCAGTGCGGTTTCCAGCAAGGCCCACAGCCCATGCAGGCCGGCATTCTGGTATTGCATCGCCATCATCGCCAGCAGGTCGTGCAGGCTGAGATAGCGGATGTGTTCCACCTGCGCGCCCAGCCCGTCCTGCAGGGCCAGCGCGGCATCGGCCTGGGCCATGCCGCAGTCGAACAATTTCGATTCCAGTTGTTCGTCCACCGCCGCCAGCGCGGGCCCGCGCAGCACGAACGGCAGCACCCGCAGGCCGCCGCCGCGCAGCGCCGCATCGTCCTGCATCGATGCTGGCAGCACGCCCTGCGGGTCGGCACCGAAACCCATCACCCGCGCCGCTTGTCCTTGCCCGGGCGCGCGTTGCAGCAGTTCGATCACGCGTTGATGCAGCGGCCAGCCGGGGCGCAGCGCCTCGGCAGGATCGAAGTGTGCGGCCAGCAGGGCCAGATCGCACTCCGCCGCTTCCGGTGCCAGCTTGGCCAGGTCGCGGCCCAGCAGGCTGGCCACTTCGCCGGCGGCGGCGGCCGGCAGGGCGGCGCGCTGCGGGGGACTGCCGTCGCGCAGCTCGATGGCGATGACGCCGCGGAACACGGCAGGGCTGGCAACGGGCTGTGACATGTGGAGTCTTGACTCGGAATGACGGCGCTACACTCGAAGCTCCATTATGCCCGCGCCGTGGGCCCGTCTTCGAGGTGAGTCATGCAACATGGTCGCAAGGTCGCTGTGCTGGGCGGTGTGCGCATTCCGTTTTGCCGCCAGAACACCGCCTATGCCGATGTCGGCAATCTGGGCCTGTCGGTGCGTACCCTGGGCGCGCTGGTGGAAAAATTCGGCCTGCAGGACCAGCCGCTGGGCGAAGTGGCGATGGGCGCGGTGATCAAGCATTCCTCCGACTGGAACCTGGGCCGCGAAGCCGCACTGAGCTCCGGGCTGTCGCCGCTGACCCCCGGCATCACGCTGCAGCGCGCGTGCGGTACTTCGCTGGATACGTTGATCCACATCGCCGGCAAGATTGCCACCGGGCAAATCGAGGCCGGCATCGGCGGCGGTTCCGACACCACCTCCGACGTGCCGATCGTGTACGGCAAGGCCTTGCGCGGGCGGTTGCTCAAGGCGGCGGCGGCCAAGACCTTCGGCCAGAAGCTGGCGGCGTTCAAGGGCTTTCGCCTGCGCGAACTGAAGCCGGATTTCCCCGGCGTGGCCGAGCCGCGGACCGGCAAGTCGATGGGTGCGCACTGCGAGGACATGGCCAAGGAATGGGACATCCCGCGCGAGGCGCAGGACGCGCTGGCGGTGGCTTCGCACCAGAAGCTGGCGGCCGCCTACGGGCGCGGCTTCTTCGACGACCTGGTGGTCGGTTTCCGCGGGGTCGAGCGCGACAACATCCTGCGCCCCGACACCAGTGTCGAGAAGCTGGCCACGCTCAAGCCCGCCTTCGACAAGACCTCCGGCAAGGGCACCCTGACCGCCGGCAACTCCACCCCGCTCACCGACGGCGCTTCCGCCTGCCTGTTGGCCAGCGACGAATGGGCAGCCACCCACGGCCATGAAGTGCTGTGCCACATCCGCGACACGCAGGTGGCGGCGGTGGATTTCGTGCATGGCGAAGGCCTGCTGATGGCCCCCACCATCGCGGTGGCCGAAATGCTCAAGCGCAACCACCTTGCGCTGCAGGATTTCGATTTCTACGAGATCCACGAAGCCTTCGCCGCGCAGGTGCTGTGTACGCTGAAGGCTTGGGAAGATGCGGGGTACTGCAAGACCCGCCTCGGCCTGGACGCGCCGCTGGGCGCGATCGACCCGGCGAAAATCAACCCCAACGGTTCCTCGCTGGCGGTCGGCCACCCGTTCGCCGCCACCGGCGCCCGCATCGTCGCCACCGCCGCCAAGGAACTGAAGCAGCGCGGCAAGGGCCGCTGCCTGATCAGCATCTGCACCGCCGGCGGAATGGGCGTGGTGGCGATTCTGGAGCGCTGATATTGTTGGAGGGGTTCCGCTTCGAGATACCCGGATGGCGCTCCCCTCTTACGATCAACTGATGCTGCCGCTACTGCGGTTGGCGGGTGCCGATCGAGCCGACACGCTGGGTTCGGCCGAAGCGCTGCTGATACAGGAGCTCCAGCTCACTCCGGATGAGTGCAGCGTCCGCTTGCCCAGTGGGCAGCAGACGGTGATCCGCAACCGGATTGGCTGGGCCAGCTTCCACCTGATGAAGGCGGGGCTGATCGCAAAGCCCAAACGCGGCCAGTTCGTCATCACCGATCGCGGTCGGGAAGTGCTGCAGGCACCGCCATCGAAATTGGATCGTGAGTATTTGTCGCGTTTCCCGGAGTTCTCCGAGTTCATCATCGGCAACACCCGCAATGCAGCGACGCCCACATCTGCTGGCATCGGGCGGCAGGACGACATCACTCCGGACGAGGCACTGCAGGATGCATATCGTCAGCTGCAGGGGGAGTTGGCTTCCGATCTGTTGTCGCGACTGCTGCAGGTCAGGCCGGAATTTTTCGAGAACACCGTGGTCGAGCTGCTGGTCGCAATGGGTTACGGCGGTTCCCGGCAGGACGCCGGCGAGCGCATCGGCCGCTCCGGCGACGGCGGCATCGACGGCATCATCAAGGAAGACCGCCTTGGCCTGGATACCCTCTACATCCAGGCGAAACGCTGGCAGGGCACCGTCGGACGCCCGGAAATCCAGAAATTCGTCGGCGCGCTGCATGGCCAGCGCGCACGCAAAGGGGTGTTCATGACCACCGGCAGCTTCTCTGCCGATGCACGCGATTACGTGTCCCAGATCGACGTGAAAGTGGTCCTGCTGGATGGCATGCAGATCGCCAATTTGATGATCGATGCCGGGGTGGGCGTCACTCCGGTGGCCAGCTACGTGGTCAAGCGCATCGATTCGGATTATTTCGAAGACGCCTGAGCCGGCTTCAACGTCCGCTCGAACAATTCGTGGATGCGCCGGTATTCGTCGTACCAGCTGTCGGGGTGGGTGAAGCCGTGCCGCTCAAGCGGATACGGGGCGAGCTCCCAGTTGTCCTTGCGCAGTTCGATCAGCTTCTGGGTCAGCATCACCGAGTCCTTGAAGAACACGTTGTCGTCGATCATGCCGTGGGCGATCAGCAGGTGGTCCTGCAGGCCGGATGCGAATTCGATCGGGGATGAACGCTTGTAGGCTTCGGGGTCGAGTTCCGGTGTGTTGAGGATGTTGGACGTGTATTCGTGGTTGTACTGCGACCAGTCGGCCACCGGGCGCAGTGCCGCGCCGGCCTTGAACACGCCGGGCGCCTTGAACAGCGCCACATAGGTCATGAAGCCGCCGTAGCTGCCGCCGTAGATGCCGGCGCGGCTGTGGTCGCCTTGCCTGGTTTGCACCAGCCAGTCCAGGCCGTCCAGATAGTCTTCCAGTTCGGGCTTGCCCATCCAGCGGTAGATCGCGGTGCGCCAGTCGCGGCCGTAGCCCTGGCTGGCGCGGTAATCCAGGTCCAGCACGATGTAGCCTTCGTCCACCAGCTGGTTGTGGAACATCTGTTCGCGGAAGTAGTTCGGCCAGCGCATGGAGGCGTTCTGCAGATAGCCGGCGCCGTGCACGAACAGCACCACCGGATATTTGCGGCCTGGCTCCATCTGCGCGGGGCCGTAGAATTTCCCCCAGATCGTGCCGGCGCCGTGCCGGCTGGGCACCTGCACGAACTGCGGCTGCACCCAGCTGCGCGCCTTGTACTCGGTGGTGCGGGTGTCGGTGAGCGGGCGTGTGCCCTGCCCATCCACACCCACCACCGACAACTGCGGCGGTACATAGGCCGAGGAGTGACGCACCAGCAGTTGTTGCTGGTTGGGCGACAACGAGAAATCCTCCACGCCGTCCAGTGCGGTGATTTCCTGCACGGCATTGCGCTGCGCCGGGGTCTTGCAGACTTCGTAATCGATTGGCGCGGCGCGATTGCACAGGAAGTAGAACGTGCTGCCATCGCGGCTGACGCTGACTTGCGAGGTTTCCCACGGCCCGTCGGTGAGCTGCGTCCGCGTGCTGCCATCGAGCGTGTACAGATGCGCGTAGCCGCTTTCTTCGCTCAGATACCACAGCGTGCGGTTGTCCGGCAGCCAGCCGAATTCGTTGAAGCCCCAGTTGATCCAGGCGTCGTCGTGCAGGCGGTGGCGTGGTTGCAGGCTGGCCGCTGCCAGGTCGACGCTGGCGGTATCGATGCTGGCAATCCAGCGATCCTTGTTGTCGATGGCGCGCAGCAGCACCGCCGCGTTGCGGCCATCGCTGCTCCATTGCAGGGTGCTGCCGTCGCTGCTGATCTGCACGGGGCGATTGCCTTTCAGCGCGTCCTTGCCGGCGGCCTTGCGCAGGGCGGCCAGCGGGTCGTCGGCGATGCCGGGCAGGCGGTCGAACTTCAATTCCGTGACCTTGCCGGTGGCCACCTCGGCCAGCCACAGGCGCTGCGGCACGGGCGGGTTGCGGCCGACCCGGGTGCGCACGTCTTCGAACTCTTCATAGCCCGATTCGGTGACGTACTTCGGCAGCTTGCCGCCTTGCCCGCCTTCGGCGCCCTTCTCGGTGGTCACCACCAGCAACCAGCGGCCATCCGGCGAGAGTGCGGAATCGGCGATGTCCACACCCTTGCCCAAGTAGATCGGTGCCGGCGCGCGGGTGGGGTCGGCCTTGCGCATCGCCTCCATCTGTTCGCGGTTGGCATCGCGGCGGGCGCGGTCATCGCGCAGGGTGTCGATCAGGCGCAACTGACGCTCGCGCAGGTCATCGGCCTTGGGAACCGCGCCAGGCGCATCTTCGGCGCGTGGCTGCGCGGCCACGCCGACGCTGCGGCCATCCCAGCGGTACCAGTTGGGGCCGGCCACCCACACCAGAGCACCGTCATGGCTCCATTGCAGGCGACTGGCGGTGTCGTTGTCGCGACTGAGCTGGGTCAGCGCGCCGCTGCGCAAATCGCGCACGAACACATTGCCGCTGCGCACGAAGGCGCTGCGGCGGCCGTCGTCGGCATACACCAGATTGCCGGCCTCGATGTCGGCGCGGGCGGCATTGTCCAGCAGCACCGGCGCGCTGCCATCCAGCCCCACTTGCCAGGTGTCGCGGTAGGTTTCGCCTTTGTGCTTGAGCAGGTATTGCGCGGCCTTGCCGTCCCAGCGCCACCAGCTGCCTTCCACCGGCGGGCCGATCCAGTCCGGGTCGGCCATGGCCTGGGCCAGGGTGATGGGCTCGGCTGCCTGCACGCAGGCCAAGGGGGCGAACAAGGCAAAGGCAAGCGGGGCAAAGGCAAGCGAAGCAAGGCGCATGGAGGTATCTGCGGTGACACGGAGGCGGCAGAGTAGCAGTCTGCCGATGGGCCGCTTGTGCCCAAAGTCCTGCCGCAGGTTCCTCAGCGGCGCGCTTTCCCGCACAATCCGTGATTGATCACGCAAAGATGCCGCTGCAACGCGATGCTTGCCTTCGTCTACAAGAGTCTGAAAAAGGCCGACACCTATGTCTATCTGGCCGGGCGCGACGCGTTCGACTGCCTGCCGGATGCGCTGCGGACGCAGTTGGGTGCTTTGCAGTTCGTGCTGGAGGTGGCGCTGACGTCGCAGCGCACGCTGGCGCGGGTGGATCCTGTGGTGGTGCGCAACAACCTGCAGGCCCGCGGCTTCCATGTGCAATTTCCGCCGACGATGGCCGACCCGATGAGCGATGACTGGGGCACCGATGCCTGAACGTTCGCCCGTCCTCGGGTCTGCCCTGTTGCTGTTGGCAGCGCTGCTGGTGGCTGTTGCCGGGTGGGCCCCGGACAGTCTTGCGGACGACCTCGGGAACAGCCTTTGGGCCGTCGTCGGCAGCGCACTCTGGCTGGCACAGGTGCCTGCCGCACTCGGCATGGCACTGTTGCGTGGCAGCCGCGGCCGGGCCGGCCTGTGGGCCGATGCCGGTCGCCTGGCGGTGCGCTGGGCGGCCACTGCCCTGGTCACGCTTGGTTTGCTGGGCGGCCCGCTGTGGCTGCTGCTGGCGCAACCATCACTGGCGCACAGTCTGCTGCTCAGCGCGATGGCAGGGCTGTTGCTGATCATGCTGTGGTGGCAGTGGCCGCGATGGCAGCAGCTGGAGGCGCTGGGTGCGGTTGCCGCTGCCGGCGTGCCGCCACGGCTGGAGCGCAAGGCGTGGCGCGGCTTGCTGCAGGTGGCGCTGCCGCTGTTTCTGCTCCTGGTCGGTGGGCTGCTGTTGGCGTGGCCGGGGGTGTTGCCCGGGCCGTGGCGGTTGTTCGCCAATATTGGTTACCTGTGCGGGCTGCCGGTTGCCCACGGGCTGCTGCAGGCCGCCGTGCATTGGCTAGCGCCGCAGCCGGTGGTCACCGCACTGCACGGCCTGCCGATCGTGGAAATGGAAATCGTGGAAATGGAAGACGCGGCGTCGCTGCCGGACGTTGCCAGGCCCGTGCCGACTGAAGCCGAACCCGCGCCAGAGGCCATCGCGCCGCCCCACCCCGCGCCGCCGATTCGGAATGCGGCTGCGCCGCTGCCGGTGGATGAGGCCGGCCAGACGATGCTGGCGCGCCAGTTGCAGCAGGCAGCGCGCAATGGCCGGGTGGAACGCGCGCTGGCCCTGCTGGCCGCGGGCGCGAACCCGCTGGTCGCGGCCGATCCCGACGCCCGCGATCGCCGCAGCGTGGCGGTGCTGGCGGCAGTCCTGCCCGACCTGCGCCTGCTGCGTGCGTTGATCGAGCGCGGGGTGGACGTCAATGCGATGCAGGACGGCATCACCCCTCTGCTGGCGGCCACCCGCGACAGCTGGCATGGGCGGCCGGAAGCGGTGATGACGCTGCTGACCAATGGCGCCGATCCGAAACGGGCCGATGCCGATGGCAACACGCCGCTGCATCACGCCGCACGCAGCTCCGACCCCGGGGTCGCGGCCTTGTTGCGGGACGCCGGGGCCGATTTGAATGCGCTCAACCGGGAAGGGGTTTCCCCGCTGGGCAGTGCCTGTGCCGCCGGCAACTGGCGGTTGGCGCGCTTCCTGCTTGAACGTGGCGCCCAGACCGACGTGGCGGGCGGGCAACCGGCGTTGTCGGCGGCGGCGGGCAGCGAGGAGGATGATCCGGCCGGCGTGCAACTGCTGCTGCGGCACAAGGCGCGGGTCAATGCCCGCGATGCGGTTGGACGCAGCGCGCTGCACGAAGCGGCAGCAGCCAACCATGTCGAGATCTGCCGCATCCTGCTGGCGGCCGGCGCCGAGGCCAATGCCAAGGCGGCAGACGGCCGCACGCCGTTGCTCGAAGCGGTGCACAGTGGTGCGCTGCTGGCGTTGGAGGTGCTGCTGGAAGCCGGGGCCGATGTGCATGCGAAGGATGCCGCCGGGGCCAGCGCCCTGCATCTGGCCTGCACCGCCGACCCGCCGATACCCGAATTGGTGGGTGACCTGCGCGATCTCGGCCTGGATCCGCATGCCGAGGATGCGCAAGGCCGCAGCAGTCTGGATCTGGCCGAAGCGGCAGGGCGCTGGACCCTGGTCGGTTTGCTGGATCCACGCCGGGCGCTGCCGGTGGCATTGGCCGATGAGAGCGACAGCGACGAGCGCCCACCCTTGCTGCAACTGCGCCAAGCCTTGCTGGACGGTGCCAGCCTGCCGCGTCTGGAGGCATTGGCCGTGGCGCAGGAGCCGCGCGATTTCGACACCTTGCTGGTGGATGCGGAAGTGACGGCGTCGCCGTCGCGGCTGCACTGGCTGCTGCGCCACGGGGCCAACCCGGAGGCGTGTTTGCCGGCCAGCACCTTGCCCGTGCCGGCCGCTCTGGCACAGGGGCTCCGGCAGCTTGCGCAGTTGCAGTTGCTGTTTGCCTTCGGCGCCTCGCCGGCGGGACGGGGCGGCCTGGCCACCTTCCTTGCCGCCTGCGCAGTGGAGCCGGGCACTGCCGCAGGGGAGTCCGTTGCGTTGCAGTTGCTCGAACGTGGCGCCGATCCCTTCGGGGCCGGGCCAACCGGTGCCCCGCCGCTGGTGCATGCCGTGCGTCTGGGCTGGGACGGCCTGATCCTGCGGCTGCTGGCAATGGGCGTGGATCCGGAGGCACGCGACGCGCGTGGCATGGGCGCGCTGCACCACGCCACCTTGCAGGGCCGCAAGCAGGTGGTGAAATGGCTGGTGGCGCACGGGGCCGGGCCGGATCGCCGGGCCGCCGATGGCCAGACCCCCCAGGGCATCGCGCTGGCCGCCGGCCAGCGCGACCTGCTGGTGTGGCTGGACTGGCGGCAGTGGCGCCTGCCGCATCGCGCGTTGCAGTCAATGGACATGCCTGCGGCCGCGATCAGTGGCGATCTGGACGCGGTGCGTCGCCTGCTGGAATTGGGTTTCTCGGTGGACGCCGTGGATGCACAGGGCTGCACGGCTCTGCTGCGGGCATCCGGCAGCGGCCATCGCGCGCTGGTGGAGTATTTGCTGAGTGTCGGTGCCAGCCCGGAGGTGGCGGCCAGTACCGGGGCAACGCCGCTGTCGGCGGCCGTCAGCAAGCGCCACCTGGACATCGTGACCCTGCTGCTGCGGGCCGGCAGTAGTACCGAGCGGCGCCTGCCGGGCGATGTCACGGTCTTGATGCTGGCGGCGGCCTTGGGTCTGCCGGAAGTGGTCTCGCAATTGCTGCAGGCCGGTGCGAACCTGCAAGTACAGGATGCACAGGGCCTCACCCCCCTGCATTGCGCGGCGCTGTACGGCTTCACCGAGCGCGACCGCAGCCGGTTGATGGCCTTGCTGGATGCGCTCCTGCTGGCCGGTGCCGACCCCCATCGCGCCGCCAACAACGGCGCAACCCCGTTGCTGCTGTTGCTGGGTGCGCGCACCGAGCCGGGAACCCCCAGCAACGAAGATGTGTTGCTGGCCGGGCTGGAGCGGCTGCTGGACGAGGAGGTGCAGCTGGACGTGCGCGATGCGCGGGGCTATGGCCCCCTGCATCTGGCCGCCCAACATGGCTTGCAGCGCGTGGCTCTGCGCCTGCTGCAAGCCGGTGCCGACCCGCTGGCCTGCGACAACGCCGGGCGCACTCCGCGCGATCTGGCGCAACTGCGTGGCTATGTGGAGATCGCGGCGCAGCTGGGCGTGGCGGCGGCCCCGACCGGCAGCCCGCTGTCGATGGCACGGTTCCTGCGCGAGTGAAGGCAGGGTGGAATCGGCGCGTGGCGTCGGCGCGGCATCCGCCGCGCCGTCAGTCGGCCTTGGCCGACGCCGGCGCACCGGCGTCGGCTTCGAACAAGCCATCCAGCTCTTCGCGCGCATCGCGGGTGGCCTGCAGCAGGGCATCCTCGTCGTCCTGCAACAGGCGTTGCGATTCCAGCAAGGACTCATCCCATTCGCGGAAGCGCCGGGCGCGGTCGTTGGCCTGCTCGCGGGACATGCCCAGTGCCATCAGCACGTCGCGCCCCATCTCCAGGCTGCTGCCATAGGTTTCACGCAGCGCCTGCGCACCCAAGTCCACCAGCTGCCAGGCGTGGCGGCGGTCGCGTGCGCGTGCGAACACGCGCGCCTGCGGGTAGTGCTTGCGCACCAGCCGCACCATCCGCAGGCTGGATTCCACCCCGTTGATGGCGACCACGAAGACCTTGATCCGCGCTGCACCGGCCGAACGCAGCAGGGCCAGCCGGGTGGGATCGCCGTAGTAGATCTGGTCGGAACTCATCGACCGCGACAGATTGACCTGCTCGATGTCGGGGTCGATCGCGATGTAGGGAATGCCCTGTGCACGCAGCAGCCGGGCCACGATCTGGCCGAAGCGGCCAAAGCCGGCCAGCAGGACTTGCGGGTGGCGATCCTCGGGAATGGTGTCGTATTCGTGCGGGGCCGCCTTGCGCGCGGACGGCACCAGTTTGGTGGCCAGCAGCAGCAACAGCGGGGTCACCGCCATCGACAGGCCGACGATCGCGATCAGGCGGTCGCGGGTGGCGGCATCCAGCAGCTTGGCGCGAAACGCTTCGCCGAACATCACGAATGCAAACTCGCCGCCCAGCGCCATCACCCCTGCCAGCATCCAGGCGCTGCGCGGCGGCAGCCCCCCGGGGCGCAGCCCCAGGCCGAACAGGATCAGGGATTTCACCGCCAGCAGGGTACCCACTCCGGCCGCAATCAATAGCGGCTCGGCCAGGACGCGCTGCACGTCGATACCCATGCCCACGGCCATGAAGAACAGGCCCAGCAGCAGGCCTTCGAACGGCTTGATCTGTGCTTCCAGTTCGTGCCGGTATTCGGATTCGGCCATCAGCACGCCGGCCAGGAACGCCCCCAGCCCCGCACTCAGGCCGGCCCACTGCATCAACCAGGCACTGCCCAGCACCACCAGCAAGGCGGCACCGGTGAACACTTCCGGCAAGTCGGTACGTGCGATCACCCGGAACAGGTGGCGCAGCAGATAGCGGCCACCGATGATCAAAGCGGCGATCAATGCCACCGCGCGCAGCACATCGTCCCAGCTCAGCCCGGCACTTTTGGCTTTGCCCAGCAGCGGAATCGCGGCCAGCAACGGGATCGCGGCCAGGTCCTGGAACAGCAGGATGGCGAATGCCAGGCGGCCATGTTCGGTCGCCAGCTCCTTGCGTTCGGCCAGCAACTGCAGGCCTACCGCGGTCGAGGACAGCGCCAGCCCCAGGCCGACCACCAGTGCCGACTTCCACGCCAGTCCGGCCAACAATGCCAGCCCGCCCAGGGCGGCACCGCTCAGCAGTACCTGCAGGCCGCCAAGCACGAAGATCGGCCGGCGCATCACCTTCAGCCGCGGCAACGACAATTCCAGCCCGATCACGAACAGCAGCATCACCACGCCGACCTCGCTGGCCGCCAGCACTCGGTCCGGATCACGCACCAGCGCCAACTCGTGCGGCCCCAGCAGCACGCCAGTGGTCAGATACGCCAGGATCGCGCCCAGCCCGAAACGCTTGAACAGCGGCACCGCCAGCACCGCGGCCAGCAGGAACACCAACATCAATTCGAGACTGCCACTACCCATCGACGCCACACACTCCCTGCATGCCTGAATCCGACTGTCCACGCGCATCGGGCAGCCTCGCCGACGCGAACTTCCTCCCGCCTGTGGCAAGCCCGCTCATGGGCTTGCCGGGTCCTTCGCCACGCTGGTGGCACACCGGCTGGCCCGGATCTGCTCGGCGATCGCGGCAAAGGCCCGCTGAAGCTCGTGCCGACGCTGGTCATCGGCATAGCGCAGCTTGAAGTCGGCCTCGTCCAGCCGCCGATACCAAGCCTCGCACAATTGCGGTTCGGGGATCGCCTCGCAGCTGTCCTGCTTCATTTCGCAGGCCTCGCCCATGCCCAGTGCCGCACTGCCGTCGATCCCCACCACCTGCAACGGTGCGCAGCGTGGCGGTGGATCGGCAGTTTCGCCCAGATAGGTTTCGCCTTTCCAGCTGGTGCACTGGAACAAGGCCGGCGGCGCGGGCAGCGTGGCCGCCTCGGCGGCGGGTGCGTGCTGCGCGCGCGGGACGCCCACCTGCACGAACTCGCCATATTGCGGTGGTGCTGCGGGCGAGGTTTCGGGTTTGGGTCTGGCTGTCGGCACCGGCAGCGTCTTCACTTCACCGATCCTGCGCATTTCCTGCTGCATGCCGGGCGTGCAGGGCGTGCCGTTCTGCATTGACACCTTGCCCTGCGCATCGGTGCATTTGTAGAAGACCGTTTCCTGCGCATGCAGGTGGCCGGCACCGGCCAGCAGCAACAGCAGCGGCAGCAGCAGGCGAATACGCATGTCAGTGCCCACCGCAGTCATTGTCCAGCCGCGCATTGATGCCGCGCTCTTCGATGCGCAAGCTGTCGCGCTCTTTTTCCTGGGCGTTGAAGAAGCGGGTGCGGATGGCGTCGCGACGGTCGCGCAGGCGGGCACAGGCATCCGCCGGCGGCAACATCACGCAATCGTCGTGGATCCAGGTGCCGCCACCGGTGGCCACCGGCCAGTTCATGTCACGCGGCGGCGGGTGCAGCACCGCATCGGGTCGGCCGATGTTGTCGCCCAGCGCCGACTTCGGTCGCACCACCGGATAGCCCAGCGTCCACAACGGCACCCAGCGCGGATTGCCGCGGTTGTCGTCGCTGGTGTAGCGCTTGCCGTCGGGCGTGGTGCATTCGTACATCGGTCGCGGCGGGATCAGATACACGGGGGCCTGCTGCACCGCGGGTGCCGGGTGGGCCGTTGCGGGTGGTGCCGGGGGCATGGGCCGGGCCGGGGCATCCTGTGGGCGCTGCATCGCGCGCACTTGCTGGTTCTGCCCCTGCGGGCAGGGGGCGTCACCCACGCTGACCTTGCCGCCGGCATCGGTGCAGCGGTACACGGTGAGCAGTGGTTTGCCTGCGGTTTGCGTTTGCGCCGCGGCAAGCGCAGGCAGGAGCAAACACGCGGCAAGGGTGAAGGCGACACGCATGGCCCTATCTTCACCGCGAATGCCGGCGGGGAAAACCCCGCCGCTGGCCGAACCTGTTGCTGCGTTCAGCTGGTTGCCAGCAGCGCCGGGATCGCCTTGATGCCACGCAGCGCTCTGGCAATGCTGGCGGCGGCGTCGCGGCCCTCCTGTACGGCGGTCACCACCAGATCGGCGCCACGCACACAGTCGCCGCCGGCAAACAGGGCATCGTGGCCGGTCTGGTACGGCAGCCGGCCGTTGCCGCCCACCACCAGCCGCCCGTTGGCCTGCGCCTGCACGCCCAGCGCCTGCAGCCATGACGGGGGAGAGGGCGAGAAACCGAAGGCGATGATGACCACGTCGGCGTCCAGCAGCGATTCGCTGCCGGGCACTGCCACCGCGCTGCGCCGGCCCTGCGCGTCGGCTGCGCCCAGCGTGGTCTCCACCACCCGCACGCCGCAGGTCTGGCCCTGCGCATCGGCCACGATTTCCAGCGGCTGGCAATTGAAGCGGTAGTGCACGCCTTCCTCGCGCGCATTGGCCACCTCGCGGGCGGAGCCGGGCATGTTGGCTTCGTCGCGGCGGTAGGCGCAGGTCACGCTGGCTGCGCCGAGGCGCACCGCGCTGCGCACGCAGTCCATGCCGGTATCGCCGCCGCCCAGCACCACCACACGCTTGCCGTGGAGCTCGGGCAGCACCAGCTGGTCTTCCCAGCCGGCAATCGGCCGGCCCTGTGGATCGTTGCCGGTGACGATGCGCCCGTTCTGCACCAGGAACGGCAGCGCCGGCAACACGCCCGGAAGGTCCTGCCCGGGCAGGCCGCCGTCGGTATAGCGGTACGCGCCCAGGCCCAGGAACACCGCATCGAACTCCCGCAGCAAATCTTCAATACCCAGGTCACGGCCGATTTCGATACCGAGCCTGAACTGCACGCCCATGCCTTCTTGCACCGCGCGGCGGGTGGCGATCACGGATTTGTCCAGCTTGAAACTGGGGATGCCAAATTGCAGCAGCCCGCCGATTTGCTCGTAGCGGTCGAACACGGTGGCGCTGATGCCGCTGCGCGCGAGGCGATCCGCGCAGGCCAGCCCCGCAGGTCCCGCGCCCACCACCGCCACCCGCTTGCCGGTGGGTTTGACCTTCGACAGATCCGGTCGCCAGCCCTGCGCAAACGCGGTATCGGTGATGTATTTTTCCACCGCGCCGATGGTGACCGCACCGAAGCCGTCGTTGAGCGTGCAGGCGCCTTCGCACAGCCGATCCTGCGGGCACACCCGACCGCACATTTCCGGCAACGGGTTGGTTTCGTGGCACAGTTCCGCCGCTTCGATCAGCCGCCCCTGCTGTACCAGCTCCAGCCAGTTCGGGATGTAGTTGTGCACGGGGCATTTGGCTTCGCAATACGGGTTGCCGCAGTCCAGACAGCGGCCGGATTGATGCCTGGCCTCGGCCTCGCCGAAGCGGCCGTACAGCTCGTCGAAACTGCCGGCCACGCGCTCGGCCAGTGGCACCTTGGCCGGCATCTCGCGCGGGGCATCGAGGAACTGGAAAAGCTGCTGCTTGCTCATCACGCCGCCCTCTTGAGTTCGTTGGCCAGCGCTTCCAGGCTGGCCGCCTTCGGCTTGACCAGCCAGAACTTGCCCACGAAGTCGCGGAAGTCGTCGCGGATGCGCGCGCTCCAGGCACTGCCGGTCAGCCGTGCATGGGCATCGATCAGGTCGGTGAGGTGCTGGCGATAGCCGTCCAGCCCTTCCGGGGTGATGCGGGCGATGTCGATCAGCTCGTGGTTGTAGCGATCGACGAAATCGCGTTCCAGATCCAGCACGTAGGCCAGCCCGCCGGTGAAGCCGGCGCCGAAGTTCAGCCCGGTTCGACCCAGCACCGCCACCACGCCGCCGGTCATGTATTCGCAGCAGTGGTCGCCGGCACCTTCAATCACCGCGGTCACGCCGGAATTGCGCACGCCGAAGCGTTCGCCGGCGCGGCCCGCCGCGTACAGCTCGCCGCCGGTGGCACCGTACAGGCAGGTGTTGCCGAGGATCGGGGCGTCCTGCGAGGCAAAGCGGCTGCCGGCGGGCGGCTGCAGCATGATGCGGCCGCCGGCCATGCCCTTGCCGACGTAGTCGTTGGCTTCGCCCGTCAGATGCAGATGCAGGCCGCCGGCATTGAACGCGCCAAAACTTTGCCCGGCGCTGCCACTCAGGCGCACATCAAGCGGGCGGGCTTCCATCGCGACATTGCCATGCACCCGCGCGATCCGGCCCGACAGGCGGGTGCCGATGCTGCGGTCGGTGTTGTGGATGCGGCCGACGAAGCTGCCGCCGCTGCCGGCATCGATGGCCGCGCCCAAGGCTGCATCCAGCTGCGCGGCCAGGCCATCGGGCGGTGCCTGCAACGCGGGTGTGCCGCAGTAGTTTCGGGTCTCGTCGGGGCTGCGGGCCAGCAGCCGCGAGAGATCCACATCCACGTCTTCGCGGGTGCTGCGCACGGTCTGTTGCAGCAGGTCGGTGCGACCGACGGCTTCATCCAGCGTGCGCAGGCCCAGCTGCGCCAGATATTCGCGCACGTCTTCGGCCACGTTGCGGAAGAAGCATTCCACCCGTTCCGGCATGCCCTTGAAGTGGTTGCGGCGCAGGCGTTCGTCCTGGGTGGCCATGCCGGTGGCGCAGTTGTTGAGGTGGCAGATGCGCAGGTATTTGCAACCCAGCACGATCATCGGCGCGGTGCCGAAGCCGAAACTGTCGGCGCCCAGCAAGGCCGCCTTGATCACGTCCAGCCCGGTCTTCAAACCACCATCGGTCTGCAGCAGCACGCGCCCGCGCAGGTCGTTGGCCTGCAAGGCTTGCCGCGCTTCGGCCAGGCCCAGTTCCCACGGCACGCCGGCATAGCGAATCGAGCCGATCGGGCTGGCGCCGGTGCCGCCATCGTGGCCGGAAATGGTGATGAGGTCGGCCCCCGTCTTGGCCACACCGGCGGCAATCGTGCCCACCCCGGCATGGCTGACCAGCTTCACCGAGATCAGCGCGCCCGGGTTGACCTGGCGCAGGTCGAAGATCAATTGCGCGAGGTCTTCGATCGAATAGATGTCGTGGTGCGGCGGCGGCGAAATCAGGCCGATGCCGGGCTTGGCGTAGCGCAGCCGCGCGATCATCGGGTTGACCTTGCTGCCCGGCAACTGGCCGCCTTCGCCGGGCTTGGCGCCTTGTGCCAGCTTGATCTGCAGCACTTCGGCATTGTTCAGGTATTCGGGCGTGACGCCGAAACGGCCCGAAGCCACCTGCTTGATCTTGCTGCGCTTGTCGGTGCCGTAGCGCGCCGGGTCTTCGCCGCCTTCGCCGGAATTGCTGCGCCCGCCGAGGCGATTCATCGCAATGGCCAGTGCTTCGTGCGCCTCCGGGGACAGTGCGCCCAGGCTCATCGCCGCGCTGTCGAAGCGCTTGACGATGGCCTCCACCGGCTCGACCTCGGCCAATGGAATCGGTGCCGCCGCCGGCTTCAGCGCAAGCAAATCACGCAGCGCTGCCGCCGGGCGCTGGTTGACGTGGTTGGCATAGGTCTTCCAGTCCGCACGCTCGCCGGTGAGCACCGCATGCTGCAAGGACTGCACCACCTCCGGGTTGTACTGGTGGTATTCGCCGCCGTGCACGTAATGCAGCAGGCCGCCGGTTTCCGGCAGCGCGTCGTCGTCCCAGCCCAGCGCCGCCAGGTGACGTGCGTCGGCTTCCAGCCGCGCGAAGCCGGCACCGCCGATGCGCGACGGCGTGCCTTCGAAGCAGCGCGCCACCACTTCGTCGCTCAGGCCCACGATTTCGAACAAGCCGGCGCCGCGATAGCTGGCAATGCTGCCGATGCCCATCTTCGACAGGATCTTCAGCAGGCCCTTCTTCACCCCGCGCCGATAACTGCGCCCGAACTGCGCCGGCTCGCCACTGGTTTTACCACCCAGGATGCCGCGTCGGCCCAGCACATGCAGGGTTTGATAGGCCAGATAGGGATATACGGCGGTGGCCCCGAAACCGATCAAACACGCAAAGTGGTGCGGGTCGCGCGCAGTGCCGGTTTCAATCAGCAGATTGGTCTTGCAGCGCAGCCCCGTGCGCAGCAGGTGCTGGTGCACCGCGCCGGTGGCCAGCAGCGCATGCACGGCGGCCGCGCCGTGCCGTGGGCGACGGTCGGACAGGATCAGCAGTTCATCGCCATTGCGCACCGCCTCCTCGGCCTGCGCGCAAATGCGATCCAAGGCTTGGGTGAGGGAGGTGGCATCATCGAAATACAGGTCGATGTAGCGGTAGACGGTGGCGAACCGAGGCAAGGTCAACAGCTGGTGCAATTTGCGCTGCGACAGCACCGGCGAATTCAGCAGCACATGGTCGACGTTGTCCGCGCCGTCGTGGAACAGGTTGCCCTCGCAGCCGATCTGGGTGGACAGGCTCATCACGCAGGCTTCGCGCAGCGGGTCGATCGGCGGGTTGGTGACCTGCGCGAAGGCCTGCCGGAAGCAGTCGTACAGCGGCCGCACGCGCTGGCTGATCGCCGCCATCGGCACGTCATCACCCATCGAGCCGATGGCTTCCTGCTCCAGTTCCGCCAACGGGCGCAGCACGCGCTCCTGTTCGTCGCGGGTGAGCTGGAACAGTTTCTGGAACCCGTGCACGGTGGCATCGTCGAACGGCACGTCGGCCAGCATCGGGTCGATGAGTTCGGTGTGCAGGTAGGTCATGCCCTGCTTGAGCCATTGCTTGTACGGCGCGCGGGCGCGATTGAGGGCGTCGATGTCGTCGTTGCGCAGCAGCCGGCCTTGCAGCAGATCCACCGCGATCATCTCGCCCGGCCCCAGCTTGCCCTTGGCCACGATGCGGGCGGGGTCGATCTCCAGCACGCCGGCTTCGGAGGCGATCACGAACACGCCGTCATCGCTCAGCTGCCAGCGGGCCGGGCGCAGACCGTTGCGATCCAGCGTGCAGGCGGCGTGCCGACCATCGCAGGTCACCACGCCGGCGGGGCCATCCCACGGTTCGGAGTTGATCGCGTAGTACTCGTAGAACGCGGCCAGGTCCGCGTCCTTGTATTCCAGCGACTGGGTCGCCGGCGGCATCAGGATGCGCATCGCCTTGGGCAGATCCATCCCGCCTTGCAGCAGCCACTCCAGCACGTTGTCCAGCGATTGCGAATCGGAGCCGTGCATCGCCACCACTTCGTCGAATGCACTGACATCCAGCAGCGGCGACACCCAGACATCCCTGCGTGCCTGCGCCCAGCGACGATTGCCTTCGATGCTGTTGATCTCGCCGTTGTGGGCGAGGTAACGGAACGGATGCGCCAGCGGCCAGCGCGGCTGGGTATTGGTGGAGAAGCGCTGGTGGAACAGCACCGCGCGCGCCTGCAACTGCGGCAGCGCCAGATCCGGGAACAGTTGTGCCAGGTACTTCGGCAGCACCATGCCCTTGTAGCCCAGCAGGTGCGCCGACAGCGAGGTGACGTAGAAATCCGGATGCGCGCGCAGGGTTTGTTCGGCGTGCTTGCGGGCCAGGAACAAGGCACGCTCGAACGCATCGGCATCCACGCTCTCGGCCTGCACGAACACCTGCTCGATGCGCGGGCAGGTGGCCTTGGCCAATGCACCGCACACGCCGACATCCAGCGGCACCTCGCGCCAGCCGGCTACCTGCAGGCCTTGCGCGGCCAGCGCTGCCTGCAGGTGTTGCCGGCAGTGCGCAGCTGCGTCGGTGTCGACCGGCAGGAACACGTTGCCGGCGGCGATGCGCCCGGCATGCAGGGCGATGCCGGCGTCGTTCGCCAGCGCGCGCAGGAAGCCGTCGACGTCGTGCAGCAGCACGCCGCAGCCGTCGCCGGACAGGCCGTCGGCGGCCACCCCGCCGCGATGCGCCATCCGCGACAAGGCCGCCAGCGCGCCATCGACGATCGCCCGCGACGGTTTGCCTTCGACCTGCGCAATCAGGCCGAAACCGCAACTGTCATGTTCGCTGGCAGGGTCATACAAACCCCGAGTCGGGCTGCGCCGCATCGTAGTGTCCGAAGTCAAAGAGTTGGGGAACACGGCGCGTCATTCATCCTGATTGACGCGGTGCACAATTCGACTAAAGCACACTTGCAGCGCATCCGCAAGAGCGTGCGGGGAATTATTTTTGGTTGCGCTTGCAACTGCCAGCGTCGCCGGCAAACGCAGGCCCGGCGCGGGTTTCAGCGCAGCGTCACGCCGCTGCGGGCATCGCGGATGGTGCTGGGCTGGGCGCGGCCCAGCGTCTCGCCGCCGCTGACCGCATCGACGCCGACCACGATGCGCGGGTCGAGTTCCTCGCGCGTGCGCGGTGACGGCTCGCTGGCGATGTTGGCGCTGGTCGACACCAGCGCGCCGCCGAAGCCGTCGCACAGCGCGCGCACCAGCGGATGTGCGGTGACACGTACGGCGATGCCGTCATGCGCACCGGTGATCCAGCGCGGCGCGGCCTTCGATGCCGGCACGATCCAGGTGTTCGGCCCAGGCCAGCTGGCACGCACTTCGGCCAGCTGCGATTCGGCCAGCGAGGCGGTGTCGATGAACGGCGCAAGCTGTGCCTCGGCCGATGCAATCAGGATCAACCCCTTGGCCACGTCACGCTGCTTGAGCGCCAGCAGCCGCAGCACCGCCGCTTCGTCGCGCGGATCGCAGCCCAGCCCCCACACGCCTTCGGTGGGGTAGGCAATCAGGCCGCCGTTGCGAAGCAAGTTTGCGCAGGCGGCCACGTCCATCAGAACGGCGCATCCTCGCGCGATGGCTTCTTCACCACGCGCTTCTTGCCGGGCTCCACCTTGGCCGCGGTCAGCAGCGGCTTGGCGGGCACGAGGTCGGACGAATACGGGCGCGCGGTTTTCTTCGCCGATGCTTTCTTCACCGCCTTCTTCGCTGCCGGTTTTTTCGCCACGGCTTTCTTCACCGCCTTTTCCGCCGGGGCCTTCTTCACGGCGGACTTTTTTGCCGCCGCTTTTTTCACGGCGGTTTTCTTGGCACCGAAGCCTTTGCGTGCGGGTTTGCCGGTCTCTTCCAGCAGTTGCAGTGCTTCCTCCAGCGACAACGAGGCCGGCTCGCGGTCTTTCGGAATCTTGCCGTTGAGCTTGCCGTCGGACAGGTACGGGCCGAAGCGGCCGTTGAGGACCTGCACGTCGTGTCCCGGCCACGCCTTGATGATCCGGTTGCGGGCGATTTCCTCTTTTTCCTCGATCAGGAAAATCGCGCGCGCCAGGTCGATCGTGTACGGATCGTCCTCTTTTTTCAGCGAGGCATAGGTGCTGCCACGACGGGCGAACGGGCCGAAACGGCCGATGCCCACGCTGATCGCCTCGCCATTGGCATCCGCGCCCAATTGGCGCGGCATCTCGAACAGCTTGAGTGCCTCGGCCAAGGTGAGGCTGTAGATGCTCTGGCCCGGACGCAGCGAGGCGAAGCGCGGCTTCTCCTCGTCTTCCACGGTGCCGATCTGCACCAGCGGGCCGAAGCGGCCGATCCGCGCACTGACCGGCCTGCCGCTGGCCGGGTCGCTGCCCAGCACCCGCACGCTGCCGGCATCGGCCTTGTCCAGCGAGACTTTCTTGTCGTCCACCAGTTCCTTGAACGGGCCCCAGAATTTCTCCATCAGCGGGATCCAGCTCTCCTCACCACGGCTCACCGCGTCCAGCTCGTCCTCGAGGTTGGCGGTGAAGTCGTAATCGACGTATTTGGTGAAGTGGTTGGACAGGAACTTGCTGACCGCGCGGCCGATGTCGGTGGGCTTGAAGGCGCGCCCGTCCAGCACCGCGTACTGCTTGCCCAGCAGGGTCTGGATGATCGAGGCGTAGGTGGACGGCCGGCCGATGCCGAACTCTTCCAGCGCCTTCACCAGCGCCGCTTCGGTGAAGCGCGGCGGCGGCTGGGTGAAATGCTGGTCGGCGTGCAGGCGCTCCAGCGGCACGGTATCGCCCAGCTTCATCAACGGCAGCTTGCGGCCTTCGTCTTCGTCGTCCTTGCCCTTGCCGTCCTTGCCTTCTTCATACACGGCCAGGAAGCCGGGCACGACCACCGTCGTGCCGCTGGCGCGGAACGCATGCTCGCTGCCGGCACCCAGATCCACGCTGACGGTGTTGAGCGTGGCCGGGATCATCTGGCAGGCCACGGTGCGCTTCCAGATCAGCTCGTACAGCTTGCGTTCGTCGTCGCTGAGAAAGCGCGCCACCTGCGCCGGCGTGCGCAGGGCCGAGGTGGGACGCACGGCTTCGTGCGCTTCCTGCGCATTCTTGGCCTTGGTCTGGTAGAAATTGGGTTTGTCGGGCAGCGCGTCGGTGCCGTAATCGCGGGCGATCACGTCGCGGATTTCCGCCAGCGCTTCTTGCGAGAGACTGACCGAGTCGGTACGCATGTAGCTGATCAGGCCCACCGCACCTTCGTCGCCGATGACCACGCCCTCGTACAGCTTCTGCGCCACCTGCATGGTCTTGCGGGTGGTGAAGCCAAGCTTGCGCGAGGCTTCCTGCTGCAACGTGGAGGTGGTGAACGGCGGGGAGGGGCGGCGCTTGCGTTCCTTGCTGGCCACGTCGGTGACGTGCAGGCTGCCGGCGGCCGCTTGCTGGATGCGCAGGCGCGCGGCTTCGGCGGCCTTGCCGTCGGTCAGGCTGAAGTCCAGCTTGCCGGTATCGGCCGAGAATTTCCTGCCATCCAGCTTGATGAGTTTGGCGGTGAACGATTGCACCGGATGCGCGCATTCGGCTTCCACCGTCCAGTATTCGTGGGCGATGAAAGCTTCGATCTCTTCCTCGCGGTCCACGATCATCCGCAGCGCCGGTGATTGCACCCGCCCGGCCGACAGCCCCGCCTTGATCTTGCGCCACAGCACCGGCGACAGGTTGAAGCCCACCAGATAATCCAGCGCACGCCGCGCCTGCTGCGCGTCCACCAGATCCGAGGCGATCGCGCGCGGCTGCGACATCGCTTCCTTGATCGCGCGCGGGGTGATTTCGGTGAACACCACGCGCTGCAGGGTCTTGTCCTTCAGCAGGTTGCGCTCTTTCAGGATTTCCGCGATGTGCCAGCTGATCGCCTCGCCTTCGCGGTCCGGGTCGGTGGCCAGAAACAGGTGGTCGGCGGCCTTGGCGGCCTTGGCAATCGCATCGACGTGGCGTTCGTTCTTGTCGATGGTTTCGTAACGCATCGCAAAGCCGTTGGCCGGATCCACCGCGCCTTCCTTGGGCACCAGATCGCGGACATGGCCATAGCTGGCGAGGACGGTGAAATCCTTGCCGAGGTATTTGTTGATCGTCTTGGCCTTGGCGGGCGATTCGACGATGAGCAGGTTCTTGGCCATGGTGACGCGGGGTTCCTGAGACGGTGTGAACAGGGCGCAGCGGCGCGCCGAAGAAGCCAACGCCCGGAGCAGATGCCCCGGGCGCTATTTATAGTGGAATCACGGAAGGGGGCAGGCTGTCAAGCTCCGGCCGGTTCAGGGTCAGCCCCGGCAATTGGCGGGCAACCGGTCGTCTTCGATGTCCGAGGAACATTTCCAGGTCCGGTCGGGGGTAATTTCCCACCACAACTTGTGGCCGTCCAGCTTGGCATCGTTGAAGCCGCCCAGGGTGACCTCCAACCCGCAATTGCCGCCCTCGAAGCTGCCGGCCTGTGCCCGGGCAATGTGCATCGCACCCGCCACCTGGCCGTTGTCGTCGATGCCCACGGCGGCATCGTCGGCGCAGCGCTGGTTCTGCATGTGGTACTCCAGCGCCTTGCTGCGCAGGCCGGTGGTTTCGGCCACCACCTGGCCGATGCCTGCGCGCTGCCGGTAGGTGTTGTAGGCCGGAAGCGCGATCGCCGCGAGGATGCCGATCACCACGATGCCGATCATGATCACGACCCCGGCGATGGCCACGACCGCACAGCCGCCCAGACCGCGCTGCTGGCGCTCCGGGAAGTCGGTATAGGCCCAGCGATCCACCACCAGGGTGCTGGCCACCATGTCGTGCAGGGCCTGCTTGCGTTCGGTGAGACCGGCCATTGCAAACCCGATGTACAGCGACAGGTACGAGAGGCTGGCGGCGAACCAGCGCCCCGCCGCCTGTCCCGGCTGCAGGCGCTGGCCGTGCAGGCCCACCACCTTGATGCCCACCGCGCGCTTGCCGAGGGTGGCTTGGTGACCGGAGCTTTCCGAGAGGATGTAATAGGTGCCGGCGGCAGCGTAATACAGCAGCATGAGGCCGATGTAGGCAAGGATCAGCGTTGGCGACGGGTGCTCGCTGTCCAGTGCCTCCAGGTTCATCCAGCCGCCCACTGTCGCCACCACGATCAGCACGAACACCACGAAGTAGAACGCCAGGCCCAGAATCAGCTGATCGATGAACAGTGCCGCCCAGCGCCGCCAGAACCCGGCATAAACGATTTCGACGGGCTTGCGTGGAGCGGCGGCGGCCGCGATGCCACTGCCTGCTGCGGGCACCACCGGCACCGGTGGTGGCAGCGCAAGTTCGGCGACAAACTCCCGCAGTGGTGCCCATTGCGCCATGCCTTCGCGCCAGACCAGCGTGTCTTGCTGGATCGCGCCGCTGCGCAGCAACGCCGCCAGTGCTTCGGTGGATACCGGGCCTTGTTGCTGCTGGTCGGCATCGGCGTAATGCCAGTTCGTCATCGTCGCTCCTTGCGGTTTCAATGCGGGGTCAGGCGGGTCGTGGCTGCTTCAATGCAGCGGCTCGGGGTCGTCCAGATACATCTGGGTTTCCATCCAGGCATACGCCGCTTCCGCGCCCGGCTGGTTGAACAGCACCAGCAACACCACCCATTTCAAATCCTCCAGATCCAGCGTGTCCTGATCGAGCGCCATCGCCCGATCCAGCACCAGTTCGCGCTGGTCGGCATCCAGCACGCCCTGCTGTTCCAGGAACAGCAGGAAGCCGCGAGCTTCGACATCGAGTTTGTCCAGCTCGCTGCCATGCAGCACCCGTACCGGCCCGCTGACGCGCGCCGGTGCCGGTGCCGGGCGCTGGCGCGCCAGTACATCCAGCCAATCGAAGGCCCGGTGGATTTCATCGGTGGAAAAGCCGGCCTCGACCAGTTCACCCATCAGGCCCCCGTCGGGTGCCCCGGGTTCACCGTCCGGAACCAGCGCGATATCGTTGGCGAAATAGTGTTCGAACAGGTACAGCAGGACGTCCAGAATGCTTTCTTTCATGCCCCCTGCCTTGCGCCCCGAGAGGTGCGGTTACCGGTGTTGCCTGGGTTCATCCGCCAATTCTGGAGTAGCGACCGTGGCTCGCAGCCACCTTGCCCTCCAGTTCCAGCCACAGCAGCATGGAGGACAGTTCGGCTACCGTCAATCCGGTGCGCTGGGTCAGGGTATCCATACCGGTAGGGTCGTGGCCAATGGCTTGCCACAAGCGGTGGTAGTCGGGTGAGGGAAACGTCGCGGCAGTGGCGGCGCCATCGACAGGACTGGCGGACGTTTGGGCAGCATCGGCTTCCAGCACGCCGCGCAGCGCCCGAGCCAGATCCTGGGCCAAGGGGGTGAGCGCCTCGGCCACTTCCGCCGGGGTTTCCACCAGATTGGCACCCTCCCGCAACAAGCGGTGGCAACCGCGGGCCATCGGGTTGTGGATCGAGCCGGGCAGGGCGAACACTTCGCGCCCGCAGTCGGCGGCCAGCCGGGCGGTGATCAGGGCGCCGGATTGCAGCGCGGCCTCGATGACCACGGTGCCCAGACTCAAGCCGGCCAGAATGCGGTTGCGGCTGGGGAAATGCGTACGCAGCGGCGCAGTGCCCGGCGGGTGCTCCGAAACGACCGCCCCGCTGGCGGCAATGCGCGCCAGCAGGGCTTGATGCCGGGCCGGATAAGCCACGTCCGGCCCGGTGCCCAGTACCGCCACGGTGGCGCCGCCTGCCTCCAGGGTGGCGGCATGGGCGGCGGCATCGATGCCTGCGGCCAGCCCGCTGTCGATGCACAAGCCGGCCGCCGCCAGCCCACGGGCGAACTGGGCGGCATTGGCGCAGCCGCCGGCAGTGGCGGCACGACTGCCGACGATGGCGACGGCCGGTTGCCACAGCAGAGCCGGGTTGCCTGCCACGAACAGCATGGCCGGTGGCGTCGCGATGCGCCGCAGCAGCAGCGGATAGGCCGGATCCCCCCAGCCCAGCAGGTGGTGATCCGCGGTTTCCAGCCAGAGCAGGCTGCGGGCCAATGCCGGCGTGGCGGCGGCGCGAATCGCGCGACAGGTGGCGGCGTCGAGGCCGTGGCTGGCCCAATCCCGCGGGCCGGCGACGAGTGCGGCTTGTGCGTCACCGTGGGTATCCAGCAGGCGGCGCAAACCTGCGGCCGGCGCATCGGCATGCAGCAGGCGGAGCAGGGCTTCATGTTCGGGGCTGATGGACATGGGCCCAGCATCCCGCAGAGACGACAACGGCGCCCTCGGGCGCCGCTGCGTTGTTGCGTCGGAAAATCCTGAAAACTCAGTAGGACGCGTCCGGATGCTTGGCTTCATAACCCAGATGCACCGGCTTCACGCTGCTCATCACCAGTGCATAGCTGATGTTGTCGAAGGTGCGGAACACCATGGCGTGGCCGGCGAATTCATCGGGCAGACGCGCACTCTTGCCGCTCAGGGGGAAGCCCGCATTGCGATCCAGCCCGCTGGCGATCTTGTCGGCCACGACCGTCCCGTGCCGCCAGAGCGAGAACACCGTGCCGTTGTCGATGCCATCACGCGCGCCGCCGGAAATGGCGATGACGTCGCGGGTACCGCCAAACTTGTAGTGATCGGACACCGAGATCACCGAGATGTTGCCGGTATTGGCCTGCTTGGGCGGATGCGGGATGAATTGCAGGTCGTAGGTCTGCGCTTCCACCGGGATCAGGCGATCACCGGGGCGCACGTCACGGCCTTCGGCATCCAGCAGCAGGGTGCTGACCTGGAGGCCATTCACCTCGCCACGGGTCACGGTGCCGGTGGTCTGGGTCATCAGTTCGTAGCCCAGCAGTTCACCGCTGCTGCTGGAGGCTCCCCAGACGTTGTCGTTGAACCCGGCCAGCCGCATGTGATCGCCGCGCGCATCCAGGTCAACGGCCCCACTGTCGGCAAGGTTGCCGGGCGTGCGGAAGCGCTTCTCGGGACGCACCACCAGATACCGCTGCCCGGCAGCGGCGCCGTCCAGCCCGCGGACATAGGCAACTTGTCCGCGGACCGCATGCAGGCGATCGTCTTCCAGACCCACCACGTAGGGCAGGTTGGTGATGTCATGCACGATGCGCAGATCCTTCAGGAACGGCTCGATGTCGGCCAGCGGCATGGCGTTGACCGGGCTGTCGGTGCGTGCACCGGGCTGTACCGCCACGCGATCCAGATAGGCCAGGCTGAGCACGTCACCCGGGTAGATCAGATGCGGGTTCTTGATCTGGGGATTGGCCTGCCAGATTTCCGGCCACAGCCACGGCTTCTTCAGGAAACGCGCGGAAATGTCCCACAGGGTGTCGCCCCGCTTGACCACGTAGCTGCTGGGGTGGTCGCTGCGCAATTCGGCGGCGGCGGCGTACGCCGCCACCGTCAGCAGCGCGGCGGCAAGCATGGTGCGCAACCCGCGTGAGCGCGGCGCATTGGAACGCATCAGGTTGGAAACCCGTTCAAGCATGGTCGCTATCTCCCCGCAGATCTTGGCAAAATCCCCTGTCGCCTACCCAATATAGCTCACAACCCAAGGCGTCTGGCAAGCGTTGGTGCAGGTCCGAGCCGGTACAATCAGTCATCTGCAGCTCTGTTCGGCTGTCAAAATCCGGATTTCCGCCATGGCCCTGCTCCCGATCCTCGAATTCCCCGATCCGCGCCTGCGCACCAAGGCCGCCCCCGTCGAACCGGCGGATCTGGCCACACCGGCGTTCCAGACGCTGCTGGACGACATGTTCCAGACCATGTACGAGGCGCCTGGCATCGGCCTGGCGGCCAGCCAGGTCGACGTGCACAAGCGGTTCATGGTCATTGACGTGACCGAAGACCGCAGCCGGCCACTGGTGTTCGTCAATCCGGTCATCAACGCCCGCGACGGCGAGCAGGTCTATCAGGAAGGCTGCCTGTCGGTGCCGGGTATCTACGCCGATGTGACCCGCAGCGACACCATCACGGTGGAGGCACTGGATCGCCACGGCCAGCCGTTTTCGCTGGAAACCGACGGTGTGCTGGCGGTGTGCGTGCAGCACGAGATGGATCATCTGGACGGCAAGCTGTTCGTCGACTACCTGAGTCCGCTCAAGCGCGAAATGGTGCGCAAGAAGCTGCTGAAGGCGAAGCGGGCCGCCTGAGCCCATGCGCATCGTCTTTGCCGGCACGCCGGAATTTGCCGTCCCCTGCCTGCGCGCCGCCGCGCTGCGCGGCGAAGTGGTGGGCGTGTACACCCAGCCGGATCGCCCCGCCGGGCGCGGGCGCGAATTGACGCCGTCGCCGGTGAAGCTGGAGGCGGTGCAGCGCGGCATTCCGGTGTTCCAGCCGGAGAATTTCCGCTCGGCCGAAGCGAAAGCCACACTGCGCGCGCTGCGGCCGGACGTGATGGTGGTGGTGGCCTACGGCCTGATCCTGCCGCAGTCGGTGCTGGACATCCCCGAACATGGCTGCTGGAACGTGCACGCCTCGCTGCTGCCGCGCTGGCGCGGCGCGGCACCGATCCAGCGCGCGATCGAGGCCGGCGACACCCAAACGGGCGTGTGCCTGATGCAGATGGAAAAGGGGTTGGATACCGGCCCGGTGCTGTTGTCGCAGGCGATCGACATCGGCCCCGAGGACACCGGCGGCCAACTGCACGACCGCCTGGCCGAGCTGGGCGCACGCGTGCTGGCCGACGCGCTGGGCCTGCTGCGCGCCACCATCGTGCTGCCGCCGCAGCCGCAGCCGGCCGAGGGCGTGACCTACGCGCACAAGCTGGACAAGGCCGAGGCCAAACTCGACTGGGCGCAGTCGGCGCAAACGCTGGCCAACAAGGTGCGCGCGTTCAACCCGTGGCCGGTGGCGGAAGCACAATTGCTGGGCGAGCGCGTGCGTATTTACGCTGCGCGCGCACTGGACGAAACCCACGCCACCACACCCGGCAGCGTGCTGCGCGCCGGGCGCGAGGGCATCGACATCGCCTGCGGTGCCGGCGTGCTGCGCCTGCAAACCCTGCAGCGCGACGGCGGCAAGCCGATCGGCGCGCAGGATTACCGCAACGCCCGCCGCGACGTGTTCGCGTGAGCGATGGCGTCGCCACCCGCGTCGCTGCGGCGCACGCACTCGATGATGTGCTGCATCGCGGGCGTTCACTGAAGGCGGCGCTGGGCGCGACGCTTCCGCAGCTCGACGACCCGCGCGATCGTGCGCTGGTGGAGGCCATCGTGCTGGCCGCGCTGCGCCAGCGCGTCCGCTTCAACACCACGCTGGATGGCTGGATGCCGCGCCCGCTGGGCCAGCGCGATGGTGACTTGCGTGCATTGCTGCTGGCCGGGCTGGCGCAATTGGACATGGGCCTGCCCGCGCACGCCGCGCTGGCGGCTACGGTGGAGGCCGCGCGCGCGCTCAAGCGCACGCATCAGGCCGGCATGGTCAACGCCCTGCTGCGGCGCGCGCAGCGCGAAGGCGTGCCCGCCGCCGAGGCCCGCAGCGCGTGGCCGGGCTGGTTGGCGCGGCAGGTCGAAATCGATTGGCCCGTCCAGGCCGCAGACATTTTTGCCGCCAGCGCACAGCCGGCACCGCTGTGGCTGCGGGTGAACCGGCGCTGGATCGGCCGCGACGACTATCTGGCCCTGCTGCGCGAGGCCGGCATCGATGCCACCGCAGACGCCACGCTGGCCGATGCGCTGCGGCTGGACACCGCGCTGCCGGTGCAGCAACTGCCCGGTTTCGATGCCGGGCTGGTGTCGGTGCAGGACGGTGCGGCGCAGGCGGTGGCCGATGCGCTGGCGCCTGCCGCAGGCGCTCGCATCCTCGACGCCTGCGCCGCCCCCGGCGGCAAGGCCGCGCAGCTGGCCGAGCGCGACGATACGCTGCGCATCACCGCACTCGACGTGGACGCCCGCCGCGTGCGCCGCATGCAGGACACCTTCACCCGTCTCCGGCTGGAAATCGACACTCGCTGCGCCGACGCTGCCAACCCCGACAGTTGGTGGGACGACACGTCGTTCGACGCCATCCTGATCGACGCCCCGTGCAGCGCCACCGGCATCGTGCGCCGCCAGCCCGACGTGCTGCTGCATCGACGCGAAGCCGACATCACCGCGCTGTGTGGCACCCAGGCCCACCTGCTGGATGCGCTGTGGCCGCTGCTGGCCCCCGGCGGCACCTTGGTCTACGCCACCTGCTCGATCCTGCGCGCAGAAAATGCAGCGCAGGTCGAGGCCTTCCTCGCCCGCACGCCGGATGCCATTCTGAAGCCGCTGGACGCCCGCTTCGGGCATGACACCGGCAGCGGCCACCAGCGTCTGCCGGGCGAAGCGGGACGGGACGGGTTCTTCTGCGCCCGCCTGAAAAAACCCTAACGCCCCCTGCCCACAATGCGCGCCATGACCCGTTCCCAACGCGACATCTGGCTGTTCTGGCTGTTTGCCCTGCTGATCCTGGCCACCGGGCTGGGCCTGCGCGATCCGTGGCCGGCCGACGAGCCGCGCTTCGCGCTGGCCGCGCGGCAGATGGTGGAAAGCGGCCAGTGGCTGTTCCCGATGCGCGGCAGCGAGCTGTATTCGGACAAGCCGCCGCTGTTCATGTGGCTGCAAGCGGCGCTGCTGTGGGCCACCGGCAACCTGCGCATCGCCTTTTTGCTGCCCTCGCTGCTGGCGGCACTGGGCACGTTGTGGTGCGTGGTGGACCTGGGCGCACGGCTGTGGACGCGGCGGGTGGGTGTGCATGCCGGCTGGGCGGTATTGCTGACGCTTCAGTTCACGTTTCAGGCGAAGAAAGCGCAGATCGACCCGCTGGTGGTGTTCTGGATCACCTTGTCCTGCTACGGCTTGTTGCGGCATGTCTGGAAGGGGCCGCACTGGCGGATGTGGGCGTTGGGCTGGGCGGCGGCGGGGCTGGGCACGATTACCAAGGGCGTGGGCTTCCTGTCGCTGCTGATCCTGCTGCCGGCGGCGATTGCGTCGCTGCGTGGCTGGGCGAACGTGCGCATCCACGCCCGCGACCCGAAATTCTGGCTGGGCCCGCTGGCCTTCCTCGCCGCCTGCGGGGTGTGGCTGGTGCCGATGCTGATCGCCGCACTGGGCCAGCACAGCGCCGCGTAT
The DNA here is from genome assembly GCA_028868545.1 of Lysobacteraceae bacterium. GTDB lineage: Bacteria > Pseudomonadota > Gammaproteobacteria > Xanthomonadales > Xanthomonadaceae > Thermomonas. Next base: position 33,714 of record JAGWUF010000014.1, read on the forward strand.
GCCGCGTACGTGGATGACATCCTGCTGCGCCAGACCGTGACCCGTTATGCCAATTCCTGGCATCACGGCCAGCCGTGGTGGTACTTCATCGAAGTGGCCCTGACCGCGTGGCTGCCCACCGTGCTGGTGCTGCCGTGGGCGCTGCCGGCGTGGCGCAAGCGCCTGCGTCGGCGCGATGCCCGCTATCTGATGCTGCTGGGCTTCGTGCTGCTGGTGTTCGTGTTCTTCAGCATCCCGTCCGGCAAGCGCGACATGTACATCCTGCCGGCGCTGCCGATGCTGGCGCTGGCGATCGCCCCGCTGCTGCCGGGACTGCTGCGCAAGGCCGGCCCACAACGGCTGTTGCTGGCATTCACCGTCGTTTTTTCGCTGGCGGCGCTGGCGGCGGGCCTGGCAATGCTGCTGGGCAACCCCGGCTTTGCCCGCAGCGCCATGCAGGGCCGCGAGGCCGGCGTGGCGGCTGGGCTGGCGTGGATGCTCATTGCCAGCGGCGGCTTCGGTGCGGGTGCCTGCCTGTGGTTCGGCCGCCGGCGCGCGCATGTCGCGTTGGTGGTGGTGCTGACCGCGCTGTGGCTGCTGTACTCGCTGGTCGGCGCGCCGCTGCTCAACGACGGCAGCTCCTCGCGCGGCCTGATGCGGAATGTCGGTGCGGCCATCGGCCCCGCAGCCGAATTGGGCCTGGTCGGCTGGCGCGAACAGCAACTGCTGATGGCCGATCGCCCCGCCACCGATTTCGGCTTCAAGCGCGAACCGGCCGACCAGTTCGTCGACGGCGTGCGTTGGCAGCAAGCGCAACCTGCAACGCGCTGGCTGCTGGTGGAACAGGGCGACGGCTTGCCGGCCTGCATCGACAAGGCCCGGGCGCGCGACATGGATGTGGCCAACGGGCGGCGCTGGTGGCTGCTGGGGGCGGCGGCGACGCGCGCGTGCCGGTGATGCTGGTCTGCCAGCCCGCGCCCGCGCAGCCTGTTCGAATCAATCCGCCTGGCGTCTGGCCGACCGCAGCAGGCGATACTTCAGCGCCGCATAGCGGGCATGCAGCCAGTGGAACTGCCAGGCGCGCGGGCCATCCAGCAACCCGCCGCGCAGCAGCAGGTTCTTCAGCAGGTAGGCAAGCGCGGCCAGGCTGCCGCGACCAGGCCAGGCCGTGCGTCCACGCGCCAGGTTGGCTTCGCTCGAAAGCCGTGCATAGCCTTGAAGCTTGCGCCAGTATTCATCGGCGCTGCGTGCGGTGTCGTGCTCCAGACGGATGCCGCTGCGCGCCACCCGCTGCCCATGGGTTTCCAGGTATTCGTGGACGGGTTGCAGGGCATGCCGCAGATGCTGGCGAAACAGGCGCTCCACCGGCTCCCTGGCAAAACTGCCGTGGGCCATGGCGTGGCCGAGAAAATGCGTTCGTCGTTGCAACTGCCAGACATCCGCGGTTTCGGCCTTCCCGGAAGCAAACAACGCCTGCACGCACATCTGGGCTTCCGGCAACAACCACTCATCGGCATCGAGCAGAATGACCCAGGGCTGGGTGGCAAGCGCGATGGCCGCGTTCTTCTGCGCGGCGAACCCCAGCCATTGCTGATGCTCGACGCGTGCACCATTGGCGCGGGCAAGCGCCACGGTGCTGTCGGTCGAGCCGGAGTCGAGCACCACGATTTCACGACAGATCGAACGCAGGGAACCCAGGCAGCGTGCGATGCGGTCGCCTTCGTTCTTCGTGATCACGATGCCGGACAGCGGGAGGGGTGGCTGCATGCAGAGGATTCGAGTGTCGGCACAGGGAGTATAAAGGCAGGCCGAATCAGGATGACGACACGCCCATGCGCATCGCCCATTTGCTGTTGACCAGCCGGTTTGCCGGCAGCGAGCGGCATGCGTTGGAGTTGGCGGCGGCGCAGGCGGCGGCCGGGCACGCGGTCACCCTGGTGTTGCGCAAGGCGGCGGCGCAGCCACGGGCCGATGCCATTGCCCAGCGCGTGGATCCGAAGGTGAAGGTGGTGCTGGTACCGGATCTGTTTGCCGCCTGGCATGCCCGCCGCCTGTTGCAGCGCCTGCAGCCGGACGTGGCGCATGCACATCTGAGCAAGGCCTGTCACGCCTTGCGCGGCCTGCGCGCGCCGGTGTTGCGGGTGGCCACGCTGCATATCCGCTACAAGCCGCGGCAGCACGCCACGCTGGACGGCCTCATCGCCATCGCGCCATGGCAGCTTCGGGCGGTGCCGGCCGAACTGCGGGCCCGCAGTGTGCAGATCGACAACTGGACGCTGCCGCGCGCGCCCGCCGCGGACGCACGGCAGCGACTGCGTGCGGCCCACGCGATCGACGATGGCACCGTACTGGTGGGGGCGCTGGGGCGGGTCGAGCGCAGCAAGGGGCTGGACGTGTTGATGGATGCCTTCCAGCGGGCCGCACTGCCCAATGCCCGGCTGGTGATCGTGGGGCAGGGGCGCGAATGGCGGCGCCTGCGTGCGCGGGCGGGCAAGGACGTGCTGATGCCGGGGTTTGCCGATGCTCCGCAGGACTGGCTGGCGGCCTTCGATCTGTTCGTCAGTGCGGCGCGCTCGGAACCGTTCGGGCTGGTCTTGCTGGAAGCGATGCAGGCGGGGCTGCCGATCCTGGCCAGCGCCAGCGAGGGCGCCCGTCATCTGGCGGCCGAGATCGGCAACCCCTTGCTGCCGATCGACGATGTGCCCGCGTTGGCGGCCGCACTGGCTGCCGCCTGTGCCACGCCCCCGGCACGCCGGCACTATGCGCTGGAACGCTATCGCATCGGCAGCAAGCTGGTGGAGGTGGAGGCGTTCTATCGCGCCGGGCTGGCACGGCTGCGCTGATCGGCCCTCACCGCATCAGCGGTACAGATCCCAATACGGGTTTTCCTCACCACTGCCCTCGGGCCGCAGCGAATAGCGCTTGTAGGTCCATTGGTATTGGCTGAAATCACGCCGCGCCACCGCTTCCACCCCGGCATTGAGTGCCGCCACGGCCTGCACGATGTCGGCATCGGCGATGCCGGCTGGTGCCGGCACGACATGCAGCGCGAAGCGCGGTGCGCCATTGCCCGGCAGCCGCTGGCACCAGCAGAACAACACCTGCGCATGGCTGCGCTGGGCCAGCCGCGACAGCAAGGTCATGGTCAGCGCGGGCTTGCCGAAAAACGGCGCGAACTCGCCTTCGCCGGCCTTGGGCTGCTGATCCGGCAGGATGCCGACCACACCGCCTTTCTGCAGGCGTTTGAGCAGGCTGCGCACACCGGATGCCTCGGCGCGCACCTGCTCCACCGCGCCATCCACATTCGCACGCACGTGGCGCAGGAACGCTTCGCCGATGGCCGACTCCGGCGACCGGTACAGAATGGCCAGCGGCGTTTTTTTCGCCAGCCACTGGTTCAGCAATTCCCAGTTGCCCATGTGCGGCGCGGCCACGATCAGGCCGCGCGGGTCGGCCAAGGCGGCATCGAACAAATCTTCGCCGTGTATCTGCACGATGTCGGCCAGATTGCGGGCGCTGGGCCGTGTCCACAGGCGCAAGGTTTCGAATGCCTGGCGGGTGGTGGTGCGCAGGATGACGCGCAGCAGCCGTTCACGCCCTTGTGCATCGAGATCCGGGCGGATCAATTCCAGATTGCGCCGGGCCACCCGTGCTTCCCGTGCATCGATGCGCCGCCACAGCCAGGCCAGACCATCGGCCAGCCACCGCAGCACGCCCCAGGGCAGGCGGGCGACCACCCATGCCAGGGCATACAGCAGCGTGGCGGCGAGGTGGTTCATGCGGGCGTGGCAGGGGCGCGATGGGTGTCGATGGCGCTCACTCCGCCTTGCTGAGCTTGAACGCGCTTTCCAGCACCGCGAACAGGCGCTTGAACTCGCCGGTCATCAGCGCGAAGCGGGCCTGCAGTTCGGCCACGATGTCGTCGTGTTCGGTGGACTCCATCTGGTCCACCGCGCCGTCCAGCAGCTTGAACTTGCGCACGATCAGGTCCTCGCCGATCACGAAGCTGACGTGGTCGTCCAGCACCAGCGCCAGCCGCGTGCACTGCTTGCCGGCCTCGAGGTGCTTGCCGATTTCCTCGCCCGACAGCTCCATGCGCTGGATCTTCACCACCGCGCCGGTGTCGGTGGGGTCGCGCAGCTCGCATTCGTCGCCCAGCGCCAGCCCGTCGGGCAGCGCGTCGCCGGCCAGCCAGCCGGTGAGGATGGCGCGCGGTGCCACTTCCGCGTTCAGCGGCAGCGCCGGGAAGCTGCCCAGCGCGCGGCGCACTTCCGACACCACGCTTTCTGCCGACTTGCGCGAGGATGTGTCCACCGCGATCACGCCCAGCTGGCCGTCGAGCAGGGCATCGCTGCGCACCGGCCGTACGAAGGCGCGCGGCAGCAGTTCGGTGATCAGTTCGTCCTTCAGCCGCTTGCGGGTGCGGCCACCGGGCTTGCGGCCTTCCTTCTCCTCGATCGCGGCCAGCTTCTTCTGCAGCAGGTCGTTGACCACCGCGCCGGGCAGCAGCTTGTCCTCGCCGCCCACGGTGAGCCAGCGCGCGCCGTCGCACAGGTGCTGGAAGCCGTCGTGGTGTTGGCCCATCGGCGCAACGAAGCCGCGCGAGGACAGCTCCAGCGGGCCGACCGGCTTGAGCGCGCATTCGGCCAGCTGCGGTTCGAGGTCGGCCAGGTCGAGGCTGGGTGCGAAGCGGAACAGGGTCAGGTTGCGAAAGAACATCAAGATTCCAATCAGGATTTGAGGATGTCCAGCCCGTCGTGGTTGGCGATCGGGCGGGACGGCAGGGCGATGGGTTCGTGCTGCACCGGGGCGCCGGCCAGCCACGCATGCGCGTCGGGCAGCGCCGCGTCGCCGCGCTTGCCGAGCGCGAGGAAATCGAACAGCTTCGGGTCGGAGAGCTGCGAGGGGCGGATGTCGCCCAGCGCGCGCGCCATGGTTTCGATGCGCCCGGGCGTCTCCTTCTCCCACTGCGCCAGCATCTTCTTCACCTGCTTGCGCTGCAGGTTTTCCTGCGAGCCGCACAGGTTGCAGGGGATGATCGGGAAGCCCTTGGCCTCGGCATACGCCTCGATGTCGGCTTCGCGCACATAGGCCAGCGGGCGGATCACCACGTGCTTGCCGTCGTCGCTTTGCAGCTTGGGCGGCATGCCGCTCAACTTGGCGTGGAAGAACAGGTTCAGGAAAAACGTGTTGACCAGGTCATCGCGATGATGGCCCAGCGCGATCTTGGTGAAACCATTGGCCTCGGCGTAGCTGTACAGCGCGCCGCGGCGCAGCCGCGAGCACAGCGAGCACATGGTCTTGCCTGCCGGGATCACCCGGCTGACCACCGAGTAGGTGTCCTGTTCGAGGATGTGGAAATCCACCCCGATCGAACGCAGGTATTCCGGCAGGACGTGCTCGGGAAAGCCCGGCTGTTTCTGATCCAGATTCACCGCCGTGATGCTGAACTCGACCGGCGCTTTTTTCTGCAATTGCAGCAGCACGTCCAGCATCGTGTAGCTGTCCTTGCCGCCGGACAGGCAGACCATCACCTTGTCGCCATCCTCGATCATGCCGAAATCGGCGATCGCACGGCCGACCTGGTGGCGCAGGCGCTTGGCCAGCCTGTCGGCTTCGTGCTTGTGGCGCGGGGCCTCGGCGGTGGCGGTGGTGGAAGGGGGGGCGGAAGTGTGCATGATCCCGCCATTTTACCTGCCGTCGGGCGCCTGCCGGCGCGCTATGCTCGCGCCATGAGCCAGCCCTTGAATCCGGCAGAACTGTCCCGCCTGTCCCAGCGCATGACCGTGCTGCGGCAGGAGCATCGCGATCTGGATGAGGCCATCGCCCGCCTGCAGGACGACATGCGCGCCGACGAACTGATGCTCAAGCGCTTCAAGAAGCGCAAATTGCTGCTGAAAGACCAGATCGCCTGGATCGAGAATGCCCTGATCCCCGACGAACCGGCCTGAGGCGCCTTCAGCTGGGTCGCCGCCAGCCGCCGCGCACGCCGTCCTTCGACAGCAGCCATTGCCACAGCTGCAGGTCGCGCGCGCGGAAGGCGCCGGCGCAGCTGAGCAGGTAGTAGCGCCAGGTGCGATGGAAGGTTTCGCCGAGCTGCGCGGCGAAACGCGGCCACGCCGCCTCGAAGTTGGCGTGCCAGGCCATCAGGGTCGGGTCGTAGTTGGCGCCGAAGTTGTGCAGGTCCTCGCACACGAACAGGCCGTCCAGCGCGTCGCCGACCTGGCCGATCGAGGGCAGGTCGCCGTTCGGGAACACGTGGCGGTCGATCCAGCGATCCGGCACCGAGTCGCGGCGGTTCTTGCCGATGCTGTGCAGCAGCACCAGGCCGTCGTCGCGCAGGCAGCGATGGGCGACCGCCATGAATTCGCGATGGTTGCGGTGGCCGACGTGCTCGAACATGCCGATGCTGGCGATGCGGTCGACCGCGCCGCCGAGCGCGTCCGCGTCGAGTTCACGGTAGTCCTGCAACCGGAACTCCAGCGGCAGCCGCGCGTACCGTTCCCGCGCGAACGCGGCCTGTTCCTTCGACACCGTCACGCCGATGCCGTGCACGCCGTAGTGTTCGGCGGCGAAGCCCATCAGGCTGCCCCAGCCGCAGCCGATGTCGAGCAGGCGCATCCCCGGCTGCAGGCCGAGCTTGCGGCAGGCCAGGTCGAGCTTGGCTTCCTGCGCCTGCGCCAGGTCGCGCGCGCCGCCCTGCCAGTACCCGCAGGAATAGGCCAGGCGCGGATCCAGCATCGCCGCGTAGAACGCGTTGCCGAGGTCGTAATGCGCCTTGCCGACCTGCCAGGCGCGGCGCCGGCTCTGGCGATTGAACAGCCTGACCTGCAGCGCCTGCCAGGCCGCCTGCGCGGGATGCACTTCGCGGTCGAGGTGGGCGCGCAGCAGGCGGTCGAAGAACATGTCCAGCCGCTCGCAGTCCCAGGCGCCGGCCATGTAGGCCTCGCCGAGGCCGAGGTTGCCTTCGGCCAGCGCGCGGTCGAGCGCGGCCGCATCGTGCAGGCGCATGTCCCAGGGGCGGTCGCCGTCGATGCGGATGTCGGCACGGCCGAGCAGGCCCGCCACCCACTGCCGCGGGGCGGTGTCGAGAACCGCCGCGCCTTCCGGCGCGACCGGCGGGTGGATGGAGGCGGCCATGGCTGCGGGACATCGGACTCGCGACCGATGGCGCAGGGTGGCACACCGGTTGTTATCACGATGGAAAACGCCCCGGAGCGACGGCCTGGTGTCCGCTACCGCCGCGGGCAGCCAGTGGCGCGGCCGTTCGCGTGCGAGAGCGCGATGCTTCAAGTCATTGATTTCATTGGGCGGTCATAAGTCGTCATAACTGGTCAGACGCCGGGAACGACTGTTCCGGCGCCTTCCGCTACTGCTGCGGCCATCCATGTGACGCCACAGGAGTACGTCATGCACGCAAAGACGAACCGCACGAGGTTGGCCATGTTGATGAGCGCCGCAGCACTGCTGGCGCTGCAAGGGTGCGGGGGCGGCGGCGGTCAGCGGTCGCCCGGGCCGCTGACGCCGCCAGCAACCCCACCGCCCCCACCACCGCCCGCTGCGCCCACGCTGACGTTCACCGTCTCGTCCGGCAAGGTGACCGCCGGGGACACCGCGACTCTGACCTGGTCGAGTGCGAACGCCACTGGTTGCACCGCCAGTGGGGCGTGGTCGGGAGCCCAGCCTGCCACCGGCACAGCCGCAACCAAGCAGGATGCGATCGGGAAATACACGTACACGTTGGCCTGCACGGGTGCGGGCGGCAACGTCAGCAAGTCGCTGGAACTGGTGGTGGCTCCCAAGTTGTGGGCCACCTCGTACCAGAACTACAAGCAGATCGGGCTGACGCCGATGCCGACGTCTGCCGGGATTCACATTTTTTACAACGTGCGCGGTTTCGGCGACTTCTTCGGCGATGGCCGCCTAGATTACGTCACCGCGACGCTCGACTACGACGGGAACAAGCCGATCGAGCAGGCCCAGCCGGGTGCCATCCGCTTCTACGCACGGCAGGAGAACGGAACCTACGCGGTGGACAGCAGAGTGCCCGACCTGGTCGGTTGCATCCATCCGCGCAAGGCACTGGTCGCCGACTTCAATGGCGACCGCAAGGCCGACGTGTTCGTGTTGTGCCACGGCTACGACGTGCTTCCATGGCCAGGCGAGCGCAACCGGATCGCGTTGAGCCAGCCGAATGGCGGCTATATCGCACAGGACGCCGCGCCCGACATCTTTTTCTCGCATGGCGGTTCGGCGGCGGACGTGGATGGCGATGGCGACGTGGACGTGGACGTGCTCGCGGTGGGAATGGGGGATCGTGCGCCCGCCCCCGTCGTATTCCTTAACGATGGACGTGGCAACTTCAGCCGGGAGACGAAGTCGCGCTTGCCGGCGTGGCTGAATAATGATGGCATCAGCAGCGCGGACTTCGTTGATGTAAACGAAGACGGCAAGCCGGATTTGCTGATCGGCGGCATGGAATGGGCGGTGCCGACGTATGTGTTCCTCAACCCCGGCAACTTCGATTTCTCGCAGGTGCAACCCACCGTCTTGCCTGCCGTGGCGGGCCAAGGCTGTGTGCTGGATTTCACGGTGACCGGCACGGCTGCAACGCGCAGTATCTGGGTGGTACGCACCTCCTGCGGGGAAGGCATCGTCCCCTATGTGGGCTACGTGGTGCAGCGGATCAACTGGAACACGCTCGAAAGCACCATCGCCGCAAGTGATGCCCGCGCCGACTGGGTGGATTGGCTGATTCCCGCCATAGTCGACGGCCACAACGTCATCACCACCGACCACGTGCGCGGTATCTCGATTGCGTACTGAGGAATTTCTGCGGAGAGGCGGAAGTTAGGGCAGGGATGTTGGCCCGGGTGGAGTTCCGCCCCGGTTTTTCCAGCGCGTCGCTTCACGAGCACGCCCTGCGGGCATATGCTCACGTCCAACTGGCGGCCACTGTCGCGGCCACGGGGGGCGGATGGAGGAGTCGACCAAGCCTGTGGCGCCGGACTCGCCGGCGTGCTGGCGCTTCGCGCATGTGCGGCTGGACGAGTTCCAGGCCAGGTTGTGGGTGCATGGGCGTCAGACGGCGATCGGCCGATCGGAGCTCTCACTGCTCTCCCACCTGCTGCGGCATGCCGGCGAGGTGGTACACAAGGACGTGTTGCTGCAGGTCGGTTGGCGCGGAAGGATCGTCGCCGAGAACACGCTTGCCAAGACTGTCAGCAAATTGCGGCATGCGTTGGGCGACGAACAGGGCGAACTGCTGCGCGTGGTCCATGGCTACGGCTACCGGCTGGCGGCGCAGGTGGAACGGATCGAACCCCTCGCGGAGGCGGAGCCGCCCCCCCCCCGTGCTGGCGCCGCCGGTTCCCCGTTCGCGCTGGCGAATGGCCGCGGGATGGCTGCTGCCGGTCGGCGTGCTGGCGTTGCTGCTCGCCACCTTCGTGCGTTGGCCGGACGCGGGCCGCGCGGCCTCCAACCCGGCATCGGCGGCGCCCAATTCGATCGCCGTGCTGCCGTTCGCCGACCTCAGCCCGAAGCGCGACCAGGGTTATTTCGCCGACGGCCTGGCCGAGGAACTGCTCGACTACCTGGCCCGGGTGAACCAGTTGCAGGTGGCGTCGCGCACCTCGTCGTTCGCCTTGCGCGACAGCAAGGCGGATATGCGCGCGATCGGTCGCCGGCTCGATGTGCGCCACGTGCTGGAAGGCAGCGTCCGCAGCTCCGGCCAGCGCGTCCGCGTCACCGTGCAGCTGATCGACGCGCGCAACGGGTTCCACCTCTGGTCGAAGACCTACGACCGCCCCATCGGCGAGCTGTTCGCGATGCAGGACGACATCGTCAGCCGGATCGTCGAGGCGATGCGGATCGAACTGGCGCCCGACGCCGTCCGCGCGCTGGCGCGGCACGGCACCCGCAACCCGGAAGCGTTTCGCGAGTACCTGTTGGGGCGCGCGATCTACCAGGACGACGAAACCGCCGGACGCCGTTCGATGCAGGCCTACCGGCGGTCGGTCGCACTTGACCCGCAGTTCTTCGAAGCTTGGCGCGCGCTGGCGCTGGCCCTGAATTTCGATTCGGTGTACCCGGACAGCACCCAGGAAGTTCTCGACAACAAGCGTGAAGCATTGGCGATCATGCAGCGGCTGATCGAGATGCGGCCCCGGCAGGCGGAGCTTTATCGCGACCGTGGTGACATGCTGTTCTGGCATGGACACGACATCGCCGCCGCCGAACGCGACTTCGAACGCGCGGCGCAGCTCGGCTTGCGGAACGATCCGGGCTGGATGCTGAGGATGAGCCGGGTATATGCAGCCACCGGGCGCATGCAGGAGGCGTTGGCGATGACGTCACGGCTCGATGCACAGGATCCGGCTTCCAGCGGCACCGTGGTGCGTGCCTACCACCTGTTGGCCACCGGACGTTTCGACGAGGCGCGTGCCGCGGCCAAGAAGGGTCTGCGCTGGCGCCCCGTGGATGAACACGCCCACTATTACCTGGGACTTAGCGACCTTCTGCAGGGGCGTCCACGCGAGTCGATGGCGCATTTCGACGATAGCTCGCACATGTTCCGACTGACCGGCTACGCCCTTGCGGAACATACGCTCGGCAACCGCGAGGCATCGGATCAGTACCTGCGGCGCCTGACGGATCGTTATGGCCATCTCGCGCCCTACCAGATCGCCGAAGTGCACGCCTGGCGCGGCGAGGCGGACGCTGCCTATCGCTGGATGCAGAGCGGCGTGGAGGTGCGCGACGGCAGCCTGATGTACCTGGCCTTCGATCCGTTGATCGGATCCTTGCGCAGAGATGCGCGCTGGCCGGGCCTGCTGCGGCAGGTGGGGCTGGACGCCTATCTCCTGCCCGGGCAGGCGTCCAACGCCACCGTCGTTCGCGCCGCCGGCCCGGATGCCGGGCCGCGGCCGGTATCACGCTGAATCGTCCGCCCCCGCGTCCGATCCCGCAGGCAGCGCCGGAATTTCACCGGTGTTGCGGCCCGTGTCGGGGCTGATTTTTTCAATCGTGGCGCGCAATTCGCGGCCCAGCACCACGCGGGCATCCTTGGCCCAGGCGTTCAGGCGCTCGTCGAACATCAGCTTGCTGGTGTCGGGGTTGGGCCAGACCAGCTTGAGCTCGCGCAGTTGCTGGATGAAGCTGCGGAACAGCGATTTGTCGAAGAACTCCGGCGCGGCCGGGGCGTACAGCAGCGACAGCCGTTGCGCGGTGAGGTGGCACAGGCTTTCCAGCTCGCCGGCACCGAGGATGCCGGGGCCGTTCTTCACCAGCACCGCGATGGCGATGTAGTAGCGCTCGAACGCCTGCTGCAGGGTGTGGCCGAGCGCGCGCAGGCGGAACACCTCGTCGCTCTGGCCCGCATTGCGTTGCAGGATGCCGCCGTCTTCGTCGCTGACCTGCTCCAGCAGGCCTTCGCGCACGAACACTTCGATGGTGCGGTCGATGCGGCTGGCGAAGGTGTCGGCATCCCACGGCAGGAACAGTTCGGCCTGCAGGAACGGATACAGGTTGCGGCCGATCTGCTGCAGCTGGCGGCGGCCCATGCGGCGGTTGTTCTGGAAGCACACCGCGATCCACGAGGAGGCGGTGAACAGGTGCAGCACGTTGTTGCGGAAATAGCTCAGCAGCACCGCGTTGTCGCCTTCCACGCCCAGCACGTCGCCCAGCGGATGGGGGATGCGGGTGACCAGGCCGATCTCCTCGCCGTGGGCGATGATCTGCTCCGGCGAATGCGGGGTGACCGTCACCCAATCGGAATACGGCACGTCCGCCAGCAGGGTCTTGGACAGCGCGATCTGGGCGCGCAGGTCGGCTTCGCCCATCGCGTGCTTGGGCGTGGACAGCAGCGCCAGCGCCAGCAGGTTGATCGGGTTGACGTCGGCGGCGCGGTTGACGTGGGTCTGGATCTTCAGTGCCAGTGCATCGACGGCGCGTGCGAACCACACCGGCTTGTCGTCGTCGGCCACCGGCTGGCCGTCCCATTCCGGTGCATGTTCGGCCAGGATCTCGCCCAGCTGGATGCGCTCGCCGAAGTTCACCACCACTTGCCCGTAATTGCTGCGCAGCACCTTGGGAATGCCGGCCAGCAGCTGCCAGATCGATTCCTTTTCCTTCGGCTTGCCGGTCAGCTCGTCGAGATAGCTGCGACCCTCCATCAGCTTTTCGTAACCGATGTAGACCGGCTGGAACAGCACCGGCCGGCTGGGTTGGCGCAGATAGGCGCGCACCGTCATCGCCAGCGAGCCGCCCTTGGGTTGCAGCAGGCGGCCGGTGCGCGAGCGCCCGCCTTCGATGAAGTATTCGATGGAATAGCCGCCGGCCACCAGTTGCGCCATGTATTCGCGGAACACCGCCGAGTACAGCGCATTGCCCTTGAAGCTGCGGCGGGCGAAGAACGCGCCGCCCTTGCGCAGGATCGGGCCGACCACCGGCAGGTTGAGATTGATGCCGGCGAAGATGTGCGGGGCGACGATGCCGTGGCTGTACAGCAGGTAGCTCAGCAGCAGGTAATCCATGTGGCTGCGGTGGCTGGGCACATACACCACTTCGTGACCCGGTGCTTCCTGCTTGAACTGGTCGAGGTGGTGCACCAGCACGCCACGGTAGATGCGATTCCAGACCGAGGTCAGCAGGAAGCTGAGCGAGCGCACCACGGTGTTGGAATAGTCGGCGGCGATTTCCCAGAAGTAGGCATTGGCCTTTTTCCAGGCCTCCTCGGGCTTGCTCTTGTCGCGTCGGGCCTGGTCGGCGATGGCGTCCTTCACCGCCGGTGCCGACAGCACCTGTTCGGCCAGCATGCGGCGGGTGGACAGGTCGGGGCCGATCACCACCTCGCGCACGCGGCGGAAATGGGTGCGCAGCACTCGCGACACCTTGCGCACCGCGCGTTCCGGCGGCAGGTCTTCGGCCAGGGTTTCGCGCACCGACAGCGGCGCGGCGAACTGCACCAGGGTGTCGCGACCGTTCAGCAGGATCGCCAGCAGGCGGCGGAAGCGGCCCACCAGCGTCCAGTTTTCCGAAAACAGCACCGAGAACCAGCCGCTGGTGCGCTTGGGGGCCTGGCCCACGAAGATCGACACCGGCACCAGTTGCACGTCCAGTTCCGGCTTGTCGCGGTGCGCCTGCAGCAGCCGCGCCAGCGAGCCGGAATGGGTCTTGTGCTCGGCGCCCGGCAGCAGGCCCAGCGCATTGGTATGCCGGCGCGACAGCGCCACGTAGGCGCGCTTGCGGCCCAGCGGCACGCCGGGCATCGGCTGCAGCGGCGGCGGCAGGCCGGCCTCGCGGCAGGCGCGGGCCAGGATCAGCGCATTGGACAGGCCGTAGTCTTCCAGCACGTAGCAGATCGGTCGGCTGTCCATCGGGCTGACCGCCGTATCGCTGGCGATATCCAGCCGCAACCAGGGATCCAGCAGCCTGCCCAGCAGGCGCGCCCACAGGGGCCGGCGGTCCTTGCCGGCGCGCAGCGCGGGCGTGGGTGGCACATCGCTGGTGGCGTCGGCGACGGGTGCGGGCGTGGCGAGGAAGTCCGGCAGCGGCAGCGCGGTGGTGGCGGGCACGCCCTGCTCGACCGTCGTCGGGGCTGTCGGGTCGGCAGCGGGCGGCGGATCGAACAGGCCGGCCTGCGGATGGGTCTGGCGATTATGCATCCCGGGCATTATGGCCGAGCCGGCGGCGCCGAAGGTGGCCCCGGGGGTGGGTGGGTGGGCTGAATACTGCGGGCTGGGTCACGGTTTGCGGGGGGTGGACGGCGCCTGCACGGGGGGGGACATCGCCAGCAAAAGGGCCGCCCCGGAGGGCGGCCCTTGCTTGACGCAGGAACGCTTGGATCAGAACTTCTGGGTGTACTTGACGTACCAGAAGCGCCCGATGTCGAAGCCGCCGTAGTAGTTCACGTTGGCGCTGGGCTGGGTGTACATGATCGGCCCGATCTTGTTGAACGCATTGTTGGCGCCCACCGAGACGTTGGCATCCCACGGCAACTTGACCCGGAACTGCAGATCGTTGAATACCGTGGCGCCATGCACATTGCGCCGACGGATGGCACTGGCCGGCGTGGTGGTGCCGGTTACGAAACCACCGGTGGGTGCGTATTGAATCTGGTTGCATTCCAGGTTCGGATCGTTCAGGCCGGGCACGAAGTAGGTGCAGCCTTCCGCCATCGACGAGTAATAACGCACCATCCAGCTGGCGCCGAAGATCCCGCGTTCCCAGCTCAGGTTTGCATTCGAGCGAATGCGGAACGTGCTGGTTACCCCCACCGAGGACACCGGATAGCGCGGGTCATTGGTGGAGATCAGGATGTCCTTCGAGGTGTAGGTGCTGTTCGAGGTCACCCGGAAGTCACCCACCGCCGCCCAGCTCCAGCGGTAGCTGATGTCGAAGTCGAAGCCTTCCACCAGCCGATAACCCGCATTGCGGCTGCCGTAGGTCACGCGTGGGGTGCCATCGGCAGCACGGGTGAACAGTGTGGCATTGCAACGCGACGCGATCCCCTGCACATAGCAGTCGTTGAGGATCAGGTCCGGGCTGTCGGCCACGATGGTGTTTTCGATGCGGATCTTCCACCAGTCCAACGACATGTTCAGGCTTTCAACCCACGGCGGGCTCCATACCGCACCCAGGGTTTTGGTCTTGGAGGTTTCCGGTTGCAGCAAGGGGTTGGAGCCGCTCACGAACGCAATCGGAGTCTGCGTGTTGGGCGAACCGGCCAGACCCGTCTGACTGCGCTGACGATAGGTGGCGGCTTGCGCACCCAACGCACCATTGCCACCCACACCATTGGTGCAGTTGCCACGGGTGGTGGCATTCTGCGCCGAGCTTCCAAACAGGGTGTCGCAGGGGTCGGTGAAGAACGAGAACGTTTCCGAGCTGCCGCCGTACAGGTCAGCGATGGTGGGTGCGCGGAAGCCCTCGGCCACGGTACCGCGCAACATCAGCTGATCCAGCGGCTTCCAGACGAAGCCCAGCTTGCTGTTGGTGGTATTGCCGAAAGTGTTGTACTTGGAGTAGCGCGATGCCAGGTTCAGCGTCAATTCCTTCGCCATCGGCACATCCTTGAGCAAGGGTGCGGACAGTTCGGCATAGAACTCCTTGACGTTGTAACCGCCACGGGTCGGGCCAGACGACAGGTTGGTGGAGCCGCCGGTCACCGCGAGCGCATCCGGCACGAACTTGCCCGATTCATTGCGATATTCGGCACCGACCGCAAAGCCAAGCTCACCCGCTGGCAGGCTGAACAGGGAGCCTGCCAGGTTCGCTGCCCATACCTTGGTGGTGGTCTCGCCGGTGGCGTGTTCTTCCTGGAACAGGTAGTTCTGCAAGGCCTGGTTGCCAGACAGCGCACCCGCACCGGTGACGCCATAGGCCAGGAAGGGGTTCCAGACTTGGCAGCCTGCGATCACATTGCCCGGCGTGCCGCAGACCACATTGCCGCCGGCATCCTTGAACGAGGTGCCCACCGCATTGCGCACATTGGCCAGATTCAAATTGCCATAGGTGTTTTGCAGCAACTTGTTGCTGTTGTGCATATAGCTGACATCCCAGTCCCACGGCGTGCCATTGAAGCCTTCGAAGCTGCCTTCCACCGATGCCGAGAAGCGGTAGGTGGTCAGGTCGGAGCCGGAAATCCGCGGCACTTCCCATGTCCGCCGCCACCAGTTGCTGATGCTGGCCCCGGTCGGGTTGAAGTAGCTCTGTGCCGACATCGGCGTATTGAACGAAGCGGCCTGCATCGGGTAACCGGCCACGGTGCGGTTGGATACGCGATTGCTGTACAGCACGCCCATCTTGGCGGTGATGTCGTCGGTCAACTTCAAGTTGCCATCGATATTCAGCGACTTCGACTCCAGCGGCGTGCGCAGGTCGGTTTGCTCCAGGGTGTTGGTCTTGTCCGCAATGCTGCCCGGGGTACAACCGGTGCTGGTGGTTGCTCCTGCACAGGTGCCGGTGGCCACGTTCTGCCGCACATAGTCGGCCGGGTTGCGCGGGTCGCCACCGGCCTTGAGGATGACGCGAGTGCCGGCAGGAATGCCCGGGATCGGCGTGGACGCGGTGGTGACAAAACCGCCGTAGCCGCCCACCGTGGTCCAGTTGTCGGTCGGATGCAGGGGGCCGCGCGGGTCTTTGGTGAACCAGCGGTCGGTCGCACCCACGCCATCTTCCTTGCGGTATTCGCCAGAGACCACAATCGAGCCACGGTCATTGCCCATGCCCCACACCACGTCGCCTTTCTTGATCGCCCCGTCGCCTTCGCCGTACTGGCCGTAGTACACGCTGGCCATGGCGCCATTGAAATTCTGGCGGGTAATCACGTTGATCACACCGGCGATGGCATCCGAGCCGTAGATGGCCGACGCCCCATCCTTGAGCACTTCGATACGCTCCACTGCCGATGCCGGGATCGTGGAGATGTCTGCCAAGCCGCCGGTGGTGACACCCAGGCGGCGACCATTGAGCAGCACCAAGGTGCGCGCGGCACCGATATTGCGCAGGCTGATGAAAGTCCCGCCGGCCGCTTCGCCAGCGGACAGCGGAGAAGCACGCGAAATTGGCGGGGCACCCGTGGCGGTGATGTTTTGCAGGATGTCGGCGACCGACTGGAAGCCTTGCTTCTCGATGTCGTCGCGGGTGATGAAGGTGACCGGCTGGCTGGTTTCCACATCGACCTGGCGGATGCGCGAGCCGGTCACCACCAGGGTATCCAGGGTCTTGGCCTTGCTGTCCCTGGTGCTGGTTGCGGGCGCGTCCTGCGCTTGCGCGGCGCCGATTCCACTGCCGATGAGCAGTGCGAAGACGACTGCGTCGCGCAGCCGGTTGGTTTTGAATTGCATGGTTCTGGACTCCCCTCAGAGTGTTGTGCTGCGTTGCCGACGGTGGGCAACATGGGGGAGGCTAGCATATGTTACAGAAATGTAATGATTGTTTTCACATGATTTACACAAAGTGTGTGCTATGGCAAGCCCGCAGTCCGCTCGACAGAGGTTTCCGCCCGCGCCACAAAGTCCCGCAGGTACCAATGTCCATCAAGGCGAACTACCGGCACGACGGCGTCGATGGGGTGCCCGGCCAGGGTGTACTGCAAGCGCAGCTGGGCCTGATCACCGGTCTGCTGGGTCAGGCTCACATGCAGGCCGCGCAAGCTGGCGTCGATATCCAGCCCGTACTGCTGGTGCAGCTGCGCCAGCAAGGTGGCCAGAAAGGGGGACAACCGGTTCAGGCTTTGGGTCATGCCGAGGCTGGCAAATGCCTGGTTGCCGGCCTTGCCGTCGATGCCGCTGCGCACGGCGGCGGCAGACACGATGGCGAAGAAGCGCTGTGCGCGCTTGGGGTCGGCC
>JAGWUF010000015.1 GCA_028868545.1 Lysobacteraceae bacterium
TCGACATCGACGCATTGGCCTGGGACAAGCAGGGTGGCCTGCTGCCGGCCATCGTGCAGGACGCCGACACGCTGCGCGTGCTGATGCTGGGCTACATGGATCGCGAGGCGCTCGGCGTCACCCTGGCCAGCGGCAAGGTCACCTTCCACAGCCGCAGCAAACAGCGGCTGTGGATGAAGGGCGAAAGCTCCGGCCACGTGCTGGGCCTGGTGTCCATCGAGGCCGACTGCGATGCCGACACGCTGCTGGTGTTGGCGCAGCCGCACGGGCCGACCTGCCATCTGCAGCGCACCAGCTGCTTCCCGGCCGCGCCTGCGGACGGGTTGGCCGAACTCGATGCGCTGATCGCCCAGCGCGAGCGCGAGCGCCCGCAGAGCAGCTACACCACGAAGCTGTTCGAGTCCGGCGTGCGCCGCATCGCCCAGAAGGTGGGTGAGGAAGGCGTGGAAACCGCGCTGGCAGCGGTGGCGCAGGACAAAGCGGCACTGTTGGGCGAAGCCGCCGACCTGCTGTACCACCTCACGGTGCTGCTGCGCGCGCGCGGGTTGTCGCTGGAAGATGTCAAGCGCGTGCTGGCGGCGCGACGCGGCTGAAGCTCACACCGCGCTGAGCGAATGCCGCACGCAGTTGCGGCCGTCGTCCTTGGCGCGGTACAGCGCCTCGTCGGCAATGCGGATGACTTCCTCCGCGCTGCTGCCGCGCTCGCTGGACACGGTATGGATGCCGATGCTGACGCTCAGGCGGATGGCCAGTTTTTCGTGGCACACGGGATCCTGCTGGATGCGCAGGCGGATCGCTTCGGCAACCTGCAGGGCATCCTGGGCATCGCGGCAGCTCAGCGCCACCACGAATTCCTCGCCGCCGAAGCGCGCCACCAGTCCGTCGCGCTGCGCGGCGACTTCCTCGATCCGGCGTGCCGCCTCGACCAGGCAACTGTCGCCGGCCGGGTGGCCGTGGCTGTCGTTGATCCGCTTGAAAAAATCCAGGTCAAGCAGCAACAGGGCGATCCGGCGGCCGCTGCCATTGCGCGATTCCAGCATCTGCGCGAATGCTTCGCGGAAATGGCGGCGGTTGTAAGCGCCGGTCAACGGGTCGCGGCGGCTGTATTCCTGCAGCCTGACGTTGGCCTCACCCAGCTCGGCCATCGCCGTGCGCAGCTCGCGGGTGCGGTCGATCAGGCCGCGCTCCAGCTTTTCGTTGGTTTCCTGCACGATGCGGATGTTCTCTTCGCGCAGGCTGGCGTAGCGCTTGCCCAGTGCCAGCGAGAGCAGCAGCAACTCCAGCGCGGAACCGATCTGCACGCCGTTCTGGGTCCAGAAGTTCCGTGGCAGCACGCCGAAGGCGAGCAGGGTGAACGCGGCGGTGCCGCTCAGGAACAGCGCCCAGGCGATCAGGAACAGCCGTGCCGGTTGGTAGCCGCGTCGCAGCATCACCACGGTGGCGACGATGATCCAGACCACGCCCAGCAGCACCGCGCGCGAGGCGATCGGGGTGGCAATGCTGTAGGGCAGCCAGGTCGCCGCGATCCCCAGCGCCGCGAAAAACACCACCACGCCCAGGCACACCTTGTCGCCTGTCGGCCAGCGGATATGCAGATCCAGGAAGCTGCGCGCGAACAGCTGCATGCCGATCAGGGCCAGGCAGATCGACAGCGGGATCGAGGCGTCGGCCAGCCAGGCGGAGGTCGGCCACAGGTACTCGAAGCCGTAGCCGTTGAGAGTGAACAACACCAGCCCGAACGCGCCGGTATGCAGCAGGTACCAGAAATAGCTGGCATCGCGCAGCATCAGCCACAGCACCAGGTTGTAGCAGAGCAGCGCCAGCACGATGCCGTAGTACAGGCCGTTGGAGAACTGCGCATCGCGCAGCAGCTCGGCGAACGCCTTCGGCGTGTACAGCGCCAGCGGCACCTGCATCGAGCTTTCGCTCTGCACCCGCAGCAGCAGCTCCACCCGCTGCCCGGCCGGCAAGTCGAGGCGGAAGTTCGGGTGCCGGTAGCGGATGAAGCGGTCGGCGAACGGAACGTGGTCGCCGCCGGCGGTGTGTTCGACGTGGCCGTCCGGATAGCGCAGGTACAGGTCGAGCCGGTCGCTCAGCGCGTATTCCTGCACCAGGATCCACAGCGGCTCGTCGCGCTGCAGGTTCTCCACCGGCAGGTGGAACCAGTAGGCGCCGGCCTGGAAGCCGAACGCCGGGTTGCCGTTCGGGAGCGGCACGAACGCACCGGCGTGGGCCTGTGCAAATGCCTGGTCGGGGCTGGCGCTGGCATGTTGGTCATGCCAGTACCGCACGCTGGGGGAAAGCGAAAAGCTGTTGTCGCCGGCGTTCAGACGCAGCGGGGAGGGGGGGGCCGGAACTGCCGACAAGGCAGGCAAGGCCGCGCACACCGATAGCAACAAAGCCAACAGAAGCGCCGCCAGCGACCGCCAGCGTGAACGGCTGCTCGATGCGATCTGTCCCGTCCCCATGCCGGCATTCTAGTGCAGACCCGGCCAGCCTGCGCATAATGGGGAATGCAAAAACTATTCCTCGCGGGTTTGTTGTTCCTGGCCACCGCCGCACAGGCAGCCGAGCCGGCATGCGTGCCAGTGGACGTGGAGATGTCGCAGGCTCTGCCGCGTGCAGACGCATGGCGTGGTCCGGGCTGCATCGACTATCGCAGGGTGCCCGTTTCGGTGGCCGGCGCATCCGCGCAGGTGCTGGTGTTCGGCGACCCGCAGGTGAAGTCGGCCGAGGATGTCGATTATTTCCGCCGCGACATCGTGCAGCCTTTGCAGGGCAAGTATCCGGTGCGGCTGGGCCTGACCCTGGGCGACCTGGTGGACGATGTGCCGGCGCTGCTGCCACAGGTCAAACAGCTGACCGAAACGCTGGGGGTACCGTGGATGTACGCCCCCGGCAATCATGACGTGGATCCCGGGGTCGGCAGCGATGCCGATGCGCTGGCGTCCTTCCACAAGGTGTACGGCCCCGATACCCGGGCACGGCAAACCCCTTTGGCCAATGTCGTGGTGCTGGACGACGTCATCACCCTGCCCGGGCAGAAGCCGTCCTACATCGGCGGTTTTCGTGAAGACCAGTACGCCTTTCTCCAGCGCTGGCTGCCCACGTTGGACAAGGACAAATTGCTGGTGCTGGCCATCCACATTCCACTGTTCGACGAAGTGGACAAGAAGAACTTCCGCGATGCCGACCGCGCCCGCCTGTTTGCCCTGCTGGCGCCGTTCCCGCATGTGCTGGTGCTGAGCGCGCACAGCCACAACCAGCGGCACGTCTTCCACACCGCCGCCGATGGCTGGCTGGGCGCCACGCCGTTGCATGAATTCAACCTGGGCGCGGCCTGCGGCTCGTACTGGTCGGGCGCGAAGGATGCCGAGGGCATCCCCGATGCGCGCATGGATGACGGCACGCCGAATGGGTATGCCGTGCTCACCATCAAGCCGGTGGGCGGCTATGCGCTGGAATGGCATGCGGCGCGCGACGCCGGCGACACCCAGATCGGCCTGCACGTGCCCAAGGTCTTGCGCCGTGGCGCCTATCCGGCCTGGGGCGTGTTCGCCAATTACTACATGGGCGATGACGCGTCGAAGCTGGAGTTCCGCGTCGATGGCGGCGCGTGGATGCCGATGAAGAAAGTCCGGCTGCCCGACCCGAACATGGTCGAAGAAAACATGCGCGACGACCTCGCCACCGCCCTGCGCGGTTACGACCGCTCACCGGAAGCGGCAATCTCCCCGCACCTGTGGCGCGGCGCGCTGCCCACCAAGCTGGCCGCCGGCACGCATCAGGTGGATGTCCGCGCGTTCGACCGCTGGCGCGGTGAGCTGCGCGCCAGCACGACCTACGAGTTGCTGGAATACCAGCCCTGATTGCGCTCGGCGCGCGTGTTCAGGGCGTGATGTCGGCGAACGACTCCACCCGCAGGTGGCCGCCTGCGGCATCGCCCAGGCGCGGCTGCGGGTAGTCTTCGCGGCGATCCAGCAGCACGGTGCGCAGGCCGGCGTCGCGGGCGGCGTCCAACTCTTCGACCACGTCCGAGAGAAACACGATCTCGCCCGCCGGTTGCGCCAGTTGCGCGGCAATGCGGCGATAGCTGGCAGCCTCGCGCTTGCCGCCCACTTCGGTATCGAAGAAACCGGAAAACAGCGGTACCAGGTCGCCGGCATCGGTATGCGCGAACAACAGCTTCTGCGCCGGCACCGAGCCGGAGGAATACACCGCCAGCCGATGCCCGGCGGCGTGCCAGGCGCGCAGCGCGGGGGCCACGTCGGGATAGAGCGGGGCGGTGAAATCGCCTTCGTGATAACCGGCTTGCCAGACCATGCCCTGCAGGGCCTTGAGCGCGGTGTGCTTGCGATCGGCGTCGATCCAGCCTTGCAGGGTCTCCACGATCACGCTGTCCTGGCAGGCGCTGGCGGAAATTTCAATCGCCACCGCATCCAGCCAGCGCCGCACCTCGGGCTGCTGGCCGTGTTCACGCACGAAGCCGGGCAGCGCTGCCCGCGCATACGGAAACAACACGTCCTTGACGAAGGAAATGCTGGACGTGGTGCCTTCGATGTCGGTGAGGATGGTGGAGAGCATGAACTTGGCCTTTCCTTCTCCCTTCGGGAAAAGGTGCCCGAAGGGCGGATGAGGGTACGGCGGAGAATGATGGGTGATGCGGGCGTCCGTACCCTCACCCCAACCCCTCTCGCGGAGGGAGAGGGGCTTCAGGTGGCTTCACTCGTAACGTGGAAATTTCTGCGCGATGTCGCTGCCGGTGAAGTAGCCCACCCAGCCATCCGGTTCGGTGAAGAAACGGATCGCCACGAAGCTGGGAGCCGGCCCCATGTCGAACCAGTGGGTGGCACCGTCGGGTACCGAGATCAAATCACCGGCCTCGCACAACACCTCGTAGACCTTGCCGCCCACGTGCAGGTTGAACTGCCCGCTGCCGGCGACGAAAAAGCGCACTTCGTCTTCCTTGTGCGCATGCTCGTCGAGGAACTTGGCCCGCAACGCGTCCTTGTTCGGGTTGTCGGCGGCAATGCTGACCACGTCCACGCTGCGGAAGCCGCGCGCCAGCACCAGCCGGTCGATGTCGGCCTGGTACGCCGCCATGATCGCCTCGGGCGCATCGCCGGGCTGCACGGGATGTGCAGGCTGCCAGCACTGGAATTCCACGCCGATGCGGGCCAATTCCTCGGCAATTTCAGGGTGGTGGCTGCGTGACAGCAGCACCGCGTTCGGGTCGTTGTCGTCGAAAACGCGCAAACGGCTCATTTCATGTCCTCAGCGTGCGCCCAGGCGGCGCAGTTCCAGCTCGCAGCCGAGCATGAATTCGAAGGCATCCAGATGCCGGCGTGCTTCGCTGATGTCGCGGCCCCAGGCATACAGGCCGTGGCCGGCGATCAGATAGCCCCAGCTGTTGGCGGCACCAAGCGCGGCATCCACGCTGGTGGTGAGCGTGTCCATGTCCTGCGAGTTGGGCACTACCGGCAGGTCGATTTCCTGCTCGTGGGTGGTGTGCCCGCGCAAGGCCTTGAACAGCTCGTAGTCGCGCAGGCGCACGCGGCCCTGCTCGGCGTACAGCAGGCCGGCGATGGTCTGGGTGGGGGAATGCGTATGCAGCACCGCGCCCACGTCCGGGTAGCGGCGGTACAGGTGGGTGTGCAGGGCTGCTTCCGCCGAAGGCCGGTGGTGGGTGGCCACCGGTTCGTTGGCCATGTTCACCACCATGATGTCGGCTTCGGTCAGGCGGCCCTTGTCCTTGCCGGAAATGGTGATGGCGGCGTGCTCCGGCCCCATGCGGATGGAGAAGTTGCCGGCGGTGGCGGGAGTGAAGCCCTTGGCGGCCAGCTCGCGGGTGTGCGCGATGATTTGCGCGGCGCAGCCGGCGTACAGGTTGTGGTCGAAGGCGGGTGTGGTCATGGAGGGATTTTAGCGGCTGCGGGGCAGGCGCCAAATGACGATTTTGCTGCAATGCATGGCCATCATTCAGGCTGCAACCGCTGGCCATAGGTCTTGAACTTTTCCAGCACCACGGCCATTTCCTCCGCCGGCAAGTTGCGGGTGGGCCCCAGCGAGCGCGCCAGCAGGTACTGTCGCGCCAGGTTTTCCACTTCCTCGGCCAGTGCATAGGCCTCCGACAGGCTGCGGCCGGTGCTGACCTGGCCGTGGTTGCCCATCAGGCAGGCGCGCAGGCCGCCGTGCAGGGCATGCATGATGCTGCAGGACAGTTCCGGCGTGCCGAAGGTGGCGTAATCGGCGCAGGGGATGCGGTCGCCGCCGGCCACCGCCACCATGTAATGGAAGGCCGGGATTTCCTCACCCAGGCAGGCCAGCGCGGTGGCATGGGTGGAATGCACGTGCACCACCGCGTGCATGTCGGGGAAGGCGGCCAGGATGTCGACGTGGAAACGCCATTCGCTGGACGGCAGCAATTGCCCGGGCGGGCAATGGCCGTCGGCATGCAGGAACACGATGTCCTCCGGCAGCAGGCGGTCGTAGCTGCGCCCGGTGGGGGTGATCAGCAGGCCGTCGCGCCAGCGGATGCTGGCATTGCCGGACTTGTTCAGCGACAGCCCGCTGGCGTTCATCGCCCGGCAGTGGTCGATCAGCGACTGGCGGGCGGCACGTTCGTGGTCGTGCAGAAGATGGGAATTCACCATCGGCACAGGATACCGGCTTGCCGACACGAAAAACCCGGCCGAAGCCGGGTTTCTCGTTGCAAAGAGACGCAGGGATCAGGCCTGCGGGCCTTCGTGGAACTTCGGTTCCGGCTCCATCTTCGCCGCGTCCGGATGATCCCCGCCGCGTGCCAGCTCGCTCTTGCGATAACCATACAGGACATACACGACCAGGCCGATCACTGCCCAGCCGAAGAACAGGCCGATGGTGTAGATCGACAGGTTCAGGAACAACAGCAGGCAGCCGGCAATCGCCAGCGGGCACACCACCCATGCCATCGGGGTACGGAACGGGCGGCGGCGGTCGGGCTCGCGCTTGCGCAGGATCAACACGCCGGCGGCCACCGCCATGAACGCGAACAAGGTGCCGGAGTTGGAGATGTCGGCCAGGATGCCCACCGGGAACATCGCCGCGAACAGCGCCACGAAAATACCGGTGATGATGGTCACCACATGCGGGGTGTGGAACTTCGGATGCACCTTGGACAGGATGTCAGGCAGCAGGCCATCCCGCGACATGGTGAAGAAGATGCGGGTCTGGCCGTAGATCATCATCAGCACCACCGACGGCAGTGCCAACGCCGCGGCCAGGCCGATCAGGTTGCCGACCTTGGCAAAACCGATCACCTTCAGCACATGCGCCAGCGGTTCCTTGCTGCACACCAGCGCATCCGAGCCGGCGCAGGCGGCCGCCATTTCGGGGGTGCCCGGGTGCAGCGCAATGCCGTTCACGATCATCGGCTGTGAGCCAATCGCACCCACTGCGCCGTAACCCACCAGCATGTAGAAGATGGTGCACACCAGCAGCGAACCGATCAGGCCGATCGGGATGTTGCGGTTGGGGTTCTTGGTTTCCTCGGCGGCGGTGGACACCGCATCGAAGCCGACATAGGCGAAGAAAATGGAGGCCGCCGCCCCCAGCACGCCCACGCCACCCAGCGGGCTGCCCCAGCCGGTGGGGAAGAATGGCTGGAAGTTGACGTCCTTGGCCGCCGGCACGGCGATGAAGATGAAGGCGGTGAGAGCGATCACCTTGATCAGCACCAGCACCGCATTGACCTTGGCGGATTTCGAGGTGCCGATCACCAGCAGGCCGGTGATCACCAGCGCGATCGTGAATGCCAGGATGTTGAACGCGCCGCCATCCATCGGGCCGGTCTTGAGTGCCATCGGCAATTCGATGCCGGCACTGGTCAGCAGACCATTCATGTAACCGGACCAGCCCACCGCCACTGCGCCTGCCGCCACCGCGTATTCCAGTACCAAAGCCCAGCCCACGATCCAGGCCAGGGCTTCGCCCATCACCGCATAGGTGTAGGTGTAGGCAGAGCCCGACACCGGCACCATCGAGGCCAATTCCGAATACGCCAGCGCAGCCAGTGCGCAAACGATCGCGGCAATCACGAACGCCACCATCATCGCCGGACCGGCTTTCTGCCCGGCTTCCGCGGTCAGCACGAAGATGCCGGTACCGATGATGGCGCCGATGCCCAGCATGGTCAGCTGGAACGCGCCCAGTTGGCGGGTGAGGGATTTCTTCTCGGCAGTTTCGAGAATCTTGTCGAGCGGCTTGACTCGCTGGAACAGCATCAGGTGACTCCCCGTGAGTGATGCGTGGGCACAGGCCCGAACGGGCCGCAAGCCGCCGACCTTAAACGTTCATGCCCATGCAACACAAGCGCCACCGGTCCCGACAAGGGATAATGGCCGCATTCATTCTGAAAGGAAGCGCACGCGTGGAAGACGGCCTGGATGCAGTCGTGGATGCCGCGTTGGCCGGAAAGCTGGTCACCTATGCAGGATGCTGGCCGCAGGAGGCTGCCACCGTGGACCTGTTCCGCGAATTGCTGGGCGATGCCGAAAACCCGTTCCTGCGCCAGCGCGTGGCCGGCCACTTCACTGCCTCGTGCTGGCTGGTGGACCGCGCGCAGCAGCGGGTGCTGCTCACCCACCACCGCAAGCTGGGGCTGTGGCTGCAACTGGGTGGGCATGCCGACGGCCAGCGCGACTTGCACCTGGCGGCGTTGCGCGAGGCGGAGGAGGAGTCCGGCCTGGGCGGCCTGCACGTGGTGAACGAGATCTTCGACCTCGACCGCCACTGGATTCCCGAGCACAAGGGCGTGCCCGCGCATTGGCATTACGACGTGCGTTACGTGGTGCACGCCGGCGACGATGAAACCTACGCGGTCAGTGAAGAATCGCTGGATCTGGCCTGGCGCGACATTGCCGAATTGGCGGATGACGAAACCGCCGACCCGTCGGTGCGGCGCATGGCCGGCAAGTGGCTGGCGCGCGGTTGATCAGTACAACACCCGTGTCCGCAGCGTACCTTCGATTGCGGCCAATTCGTCCTTGATCGCGGCCGCCTGCGCGGCGTCGGCGGTGATGTCGATCACCACGTAACCCAGCTTCGGGTCGGTGCGCAGGAACTGGCCGTCGATGTTCACCGCATGGCGGCTGAAGATGTCGTTGATCTGCGACAACACGCCCGGCACGTTGCGATGGATGTGCAACAGGCGCAGGCTGCCGGCGTGCTCGGGCAGCGTCACTTCGGGGAAGTTGACCGCCGACAGGGTGCTGCCGTTGTCGCTGTAGCGCACCAGCTTGGCCGCCACTTCCACCCCGATGTTGTCCTGCGCTTCCAGCGTGCTGCCGCCGATGTGCGGGGTCAAAATCACGTTGTCCAGCCCGCGCAGCGGCGAGATGAATTCATCGCCATTGGCCTTGGGCTCGATGGGGAACACGTCCACCGCCGCACCGCCCAGGTGGCCGGACCGGAGGGCTTCGGCCAGTGCCTCGATCACCACCACGGTGCCGCGCGCGGCATTGATGAGATGCGCGCCGGGCTTCATTTTCGCAAGCTGCTCCGCGCCGATCATCCACTGCGTCGATGCGGTTTCCGGCACATGCAGGGTGACGATGTCGGCGCGTGCCAGCAACTCGTCCAGCCCGGTCGCCGGCTGCGCATTGCCCAGTGCCAGCTTGGTTTCGATGTCGTGGAACAGCACCCGCATGCCCAGCGCCTCGGCCAGCACGCCCACCTGGGTGCCGATGTGGCCGTAGCCGATGATGCCGATGGTCTTGCCGCGCACTTCATGGCTGCCGGTGGCCGCTTTCGACCAGCCGCCGCGATGACACTCGGCATTCTTCTGCGGGATCCCGCGCGCCAGCAGCACCGCCTGCGCCACCACCAGTTCGGCCACGCTGCGGGTGTTGGAATAGGGTGCGTTGAACACCGGGATACCGGCCATTTCCGCAGCGCCCAGGTCCACCTGGTTGGTGCCGATGCAGAAGCAGCCGACCGCCATCAGCCGCTTGGCCTCGGCCAGCACCTCGGCGGTGAGCTGGGTGCGCGAGCGCAGGCCGACGATGTGGGCTTCGGCAATGCGGGCCTTCAGCTCCTCTTCCGGCAGCGCCTTGGTGTGGTATTCGATCAGGCTGTAACCGGCGGCCTGGAACGTGTCCACTGCCGTCTGGCTGACGCCTTCCAGCAGCAATACGCGGATGTCCTGTTTCGGAAACGAGGTCTTCTTGCTGGCCATTGGCGCGGGCGGTGCGGTCACGATTCGGGTATTCGACTATGCCAGAAAGTCGGCGGTTTTGTTGCGCTGCGACATGCTATTTTTCACCCATGACATGCCGTGCGCGTTGGTTGCAAACGTAATCACTACGCCCTTCCACTGGATCACCCATGCCCACCCCCCATCTTGCTTCCTTGCGTGACGCCATTCCCCAGTTGCGCCTGCTCACCGAGCCGGCCGACCTGGAGCATTACGGCCGCGATTGGACCCGCCGCTGGGTGCCGGCGCCATTGGCCATCGCGCTGCCGGACAGTGTGGAAGAGGTGCAGGCCATCGTGCGCTGGGCGAATGCGGCAGGCGTGGCGCTGGTGCCCTCGGGCGGGCGCACCGGCTTGAGTGGCGGCGCGGTGGCGGCCAATGGCGAGCTGGTGGTCAGCCTGGCGCGGATGAATCGCATGCTGGGCTTCGATGCGGTGGATCGCACCCTCACCGTGCAGGCCGGCATGCCGCTGCAGCGCGTGCAGGAACTGGCGCAGGAACACGGCCTGCACTATCCGGTGGATTTTGCCGCGCGCGGGTCGGCCAGCATTGGCGGCAGCATCGCCACCAATGCCGGCGGGATCCGGGTGGTGCGCTACGGCAATACCCGCGAGTGGGTGGCAGGCGTGACGTTCGTCAGCGGCAGTGGCGAGTTGATGGCGCTGGGGCGCGCGCTGGTGAAGAATTCCAGCGGCTACGACCTGCGCCACCTGGCGGTTGCCTCGGAAGGCACGCTGGGCATCATCGTCGAGGCCACGCTCAGGCTCACCGACCCGCCGCCGGCCAGCAACGTGATGTTGCTGGCGCTGCCGTCCTTCGCGGCGCTGATGCAGGTGTTTGCCACCTTCCGCACACGCTTGCAGTTGCAGGCCTTCGAATTCCTGACCGATGTGGCCTTGCAGCACGTGCTGGCCCACGGCGCGCAGGCCCCGTTTGCGGAAACCCACCCGTATTACGTCGTCACCGAATTCGCCAGTGACGAGGCCAGCGAAGCCGAAGCCTTGACCGCGTTCGAACAGTGCATGGAACAAGGGCTGGTGAGCGATGGCGTGATTTCCGCCAGCGACGCGCAGGCCGCGCAACTGTGGCGCTTGCGCGAGGGCATCACCGAAAGCCTGGCCCGTTACGTGCCCTACAAGAACGACGTGGCGGTGCGCATCTCGGCGATGCCGGCCTTCCTCGCCGAAACCCAGGCGCTGCTGGGGCGCGAATACCCGCACTTCGAGGTGGTGTGGTTCGGCCACATCGGCGACGGCAACCTGCACATCAATATCCTGAAGCCCGATGCGATGGCGCAGGATGCTTTCGTGGCCGACTGCGAGCGCGTCACCAAGCTGCTGGCGCAGGTGTTGCAGGCCCACGGCGGCAGCATTTCCGCCGAACACGGGATCGGCCTGGTGAAGAAGCCTTACCTTGACTGCACCCGCAGCGCCGCAGAAATTTCGACGATGCGTGGCATCAAAGCCGTGCTGGATCCCGGCGGCATCATGAACCCGGGCAAAGTTTTCGATTGAAGCCCGTTGCCCGTGCTCTAAAAGCCCTTCCCCTTCACGGGGGGAGGGTCGGGATGGGGGTGCTTTGGGTACTGCTGACGTGTGCAAAATCACCCAGCCGTTCCGCCAGCCGTGCGCGGATCGCCGGCCATTCGCTGGCAAGCATCGAATAGGTGTGGGTATCGCGCAGGCTGCCGTCCTTGTGGCGGCGGTGCGCGCGCAGGATGCCGTCGCGTCGCGCGCCCAGCCGTTCGATCGCCGCCTGCGAGCGCAGGTTGAGGTGGCTGGTGTGGAAATGCACCGACTGCGCACCCAGGGTGTCGAAGGCGTGCCCCAGCATCAGCAATTTGCCTGCGGTATTGACGTGGCTGCGCCAGACGGAGGCCGCGTGGAAGGTGTAGCCGATCGCCAGCGTGGGCACGCTCATGTCGATGTCGTAGAAGCGCGTGCTGCCCACCACGCGGCCATCGGCCACGATGGCGAACGGCAGCTGCTGGCCGGCCTCGCGCTGCGCCAGCGCCTGTTCCACCCAGCCCGCAATGCCGTCGCGGCCGGGTACGTTCACGTAGTTGATCGCGCCGATGTCGCCATCGTCCACCGCGTCCTGCAGCGCGGCGATGTGTTCGCGCGCCAGGGGTTGCAGCTGCACGCCGTGGGTGGTGAGGGTGACGGGTTCCATCTGGGGACTCCGGTTGCATTGCAATTGCTATGCGGTGTGGCGCGGCATGTGGAATTACAGAACCCGCTATGCCTGAAACGCCGAGCGGATCATCCCCCAGTCCTTGCGCTTTGGCATGACGAAGCGGAAGCGTTCGCCCGCGCGGCGTGCCCAGAGTTCGCCAAGGCGGCGCTTTTCCGCCTGCTCCGGGTTGTCGTACAAATGCGCACCCTTGTACTCGATGACCAGCATGCGGCCATCGTCCATCCGCACCAGGAAATCCGGATAGAAGCGCTGGTGTGACGTCGGCAGCGAGAATGCGCCGGGTTTGCGTTCGATGTTGCGCACCCAGTCGCGCACGCCGTCCAGCCGGTTGGCGATGAAGTCGGCGCATTCGAATTCCTCGCCCTGCGATTGCAGGTTGCCGATCTGCGGGAAGAAGTGCTTGGGCAGGGTGACGAAGCCGTTGTACTGCCAGTCCCAGGCGTAGCGACCGGATTTGAACACGCATTGCAGGCGGGCATCGGCGCTCATCTGGCTCTCATCGCCCAGCAGGTCGAGGAAGCGTTGCTGCTGACCGTGGCGGCGTGCCTGGGTGATGCGCTGGGCCAGAAGGTCGCTCAGCTTCACGCGCTGGTACACCAGCTCGCTGCAGCTGAAACCGCGCACTT
This sequence comes from Lysobacteraceae bacterium, assembly GCA_028868545.1. Taxonomy (GTDB): domain Bacteria; phylum Pseudomonadota; class Gammaproteobacteria; order Xanthomonadales; family Xanthomonadaceae; genus Thermomonas. The sequence continues at coordinate 13,054 of JAGWUF010000015.1, forward strand.
CCAGCAGGTGGCGCAGCGCGCCGGACAGCCAGGCGGCCAAGTCTTCCGGGTCCAGATCCGGCGCGGCCAGGCGCTGTTCCAGCGTCCACTGCAGGTCTTCGAGGCTGGCGGTATCGCGCACGCCGAACAGGCCCAGCTGCACGTCGAGCTGCTCCAGCGGGTCCAGCTTGAGTTTTTCCGCATCGCCCAGCCGCAGGCGTGCGCGCTGCAGGGTTTCCAGCTCGCGCGGGAACGCTGCGTTGTCCAGCGCAAAATCGACGTCGGCCAGCGCCAGCGTGCCTTCCAGCGCGGGGGCATTGCCAAGATCGCAGAGCAAGTCGCCCTGCGACCACGCCAGCAGCGGCAATTCGAAGGTCTGGCCCAGCTCGGAAGGTGTCTTCGGTGGCGCGGCCGCAGGGGATTGCAGGTGGGTGAAGGCGTGCTCCAGCGCGGCAACGGCAGCGGGTTCGCGGAAGGCTTCCTTCAGCGCCTTTTGTTCCTTGGCACTCCATTCGCCGCGCAGCGTGAGGCTGCCGGTTTCCGGGGACAGCTCCAGCTTGTTCTCGATCCGCTTGCGGGTGGCTTCGGGCAATTGCGAGAAATCCGGCAGCACCAGACAGCCGTCCTGCGCCGGCAGCGGCACGCTGACGCTGGCCTGCGCGCGCAGCAGATCGTCGTTGCCGTTGCTCAACGCCGTGCCGCGCACCAGATCCTTGGCGTCCTGGCGTTCGAAGCCCGCCTGCACCAGCCCGTCGCGCAGGGTGGCGGCCACCTCGGCAAGGTCGTTCGACACCGCGAACGCATATGCGCAATTCAGCGCTTCCTGCCGCTTGCGCGTGACCTGCGGCATCCGCAGCACGCGGCCCAGGATCTGCTCCAGCGCCATTTGCGTGCTGCTGCCGCGAAAGCTCATCAATACATAGGCCGCCGGCCAGTCCCAGCCTTCGCGCAGCTTGTCGGCGGTGATGACGAAGCGCAGGGTGGCCGGGTCGGCGTCGTTCAATTCATCGACCCCGGTTGCGGAACGCGCGATCTGCGCGGCGGGCACGTCGAACTGTTCGATCAATGCCGCGCGCACGCGGTCGATGGTCATCGCATCCGGGTTGTCCTTCTGCTGGCGCTCGGCCTGCAGCAGCATGATCGGGCGCAGCAGCTCGCCGGTGGCGCTGCGTTCGGCGTCGGCAGCGGATTGCAGCGCATCGAGTTTGGCAATGGCCTCGCGCAGCGCGATCCGCCAGTCCGGGTGCACCGCCATGTCCACCGGCAGCTTGATCATGTCCTCGCTTTGCAGGGTGGATGCGGAAATCGACACCAGCACGTTGGACGGCTGGTGCATGCGGTCGGGGGTGGCAGTCAGTTCCAGTACTGCGCAGGGCGCCAGCCGCGCCAGCGTGTCGAAGGCCAGCGCGCTGCCCTGGTTGTGCGCCTCGTCCACCACGATGAAGGGCCGGCGCAGCGCCAGCGCCTCGGCCAGCGACCAGCCGCTGCCGTCGATGCCGCGGAAATGTTCCATCAGCGCGCCATTGGCGCGATACACCGCCAGACGGTCGGTTTCCGCCTGCTTGAAGGCCTGCATGGTGGTGACGATGATGGTGTCGTGGCTGTCCAGCACCGCCGGCGACACCGACAGCGCCTCGTCGATGTCCAGCACCGCCACCTCGCCGAACAGCGTGCGCAGCTCGTCGTGCAGCAGCGCGCCCGGCATGCGCAAGGCGCGCAGGGTCTGGCTGCGGATGGCGTCGGTGGGCACCAGCCACAGGGTCAGGCTGTGCTCCACCGGCGCAAGGCTGCGCTTGACCCGGGCGATGGCATGCCCGCCGATCAGAGTCTTGCCGCCGCCGGTGGGCACCCGCAGGCACACCACCGGGGTGTCGCTGGCTTCGAACGCCGGCGGCGCGTGATAGGGAATGCGGAAGCCGAAGTTCCGCTGCGTGCACTCTTCGAACGCCAGCCGGCTGGCCACGCGCTCGCCCGGATGCGCCTGCGCCTGCGTGCGCCAAGCCTGCAGGAAGGTTTCGTAGCGATCGAGGACTTCGCTCTGGTAGACCTTGAGGCTCATGCGTGGTTGTCCTTGGGGGTGCGCACTTCGCGCGGGCCTTCGGCCTGAACCATCCGGAATTTCCGGATAGTTCGTTCAGACACTGCGGCCCTCACCCCAACCCCTCTCCCGGGGGGAGAGGGGCTAGACAGCGCGTCTCCGATGGGTTGCAGCAAGCCGTTCATGGGGCAATCCGCAGGTGGTAGGGCAATTGCTTGAAGGTGATGCCCAGCGCGCGCAGGCGGTCGGCGCCGATGGCGCAGCGGGCGCCATAGACCACGCGCGGGCCGTGGTGGGCGGGCAGCAGGTCCAGCAGCGGGGTGGTGAGGACGTTGCCGCCGTCGATGCTGCGGTCTTTCAGGATGCCGTTGTAGAGCAGGTACACGGCGCGGCCGTCGTGCACGCCCAGCAGCGGGCTGGCGGTGTCGGCGGCCTTGTTGCTGGCGCGGCTGGCCGGCAGGCCCATGCCGGTTTCGATGAACCAGACGAAGCGCGCCAGTTCGGCGAAGCGCACTTCGGGGCTGATGTGGCCACGCGCATCGAACAGGGGTTTGCCCAGTTTGCAGAATTGGAAGCCGCCGCCCAGGCCGGGCACGGTGTCGCCCTTGGCATTGGTGTAGCCGCGGGCCACGCGCTTCACGCGTTCGGCGGTGACATTGCGGGCGATGCCGTCGTCCATTTCGACGAGGATGAAGCGGCGGTTTTGTCCATCCGATTGATTCAGCGATAGCACGGCTTGCGCCGTTGTGCCAGAGCCACCAAACGAATCCAGAACAAGGTCGTTTTTGCTGGTCGTGAAACTTAGCAATTCCTCGATGAGTTCAATTGGCTTGGGGAAGTCGAAGGGGCGTTTATTTTCTGGGAAAATATTCTTGATTTCGTTGGTTCCGATACGTCCATCCAACTCGAAGAGACTGGAAAGTTTGGCGCGATAGTCTTTCGCGTACACCTTGAGTTCCACAAGTTTGGTTTCGTCGTCGCCAAACAGGATGCGCTTGTCATTGAGCAAGCGGCGCATCGTTTCTTCGGGAAAGCGATATCCCATCAGTGGCTGCTGGCACGGCTTGCCGGTCTCCGGGTGAATCACGTCGTACCGGTATCCTTCCTTGCCAGGGTTGTGGACGCTGCGCATCCCTGTGTAGACGCCGTCCGAATCAATGAATTTGTAATCTTGGAACGGCCAAAGATGGTCCTTGTTTTTACGAAACCACTGTGTGTAAGCCGTCTGACGTTCCTCAGGGTCGGAGTGGTCACGCACGAATGCATCGCCAATTTCCAGAAGCTTCGCTTTAACCGCGAGCGTGGTTGACTTCCACTCACTCGGCAGCTTGCTCTTCTCCTTGGCATAGCACAGAACGTATTCGTGTTCGCTTGCTATCTGGGTGGGGTTGTTGTCTGTGGCGTTCTTCCAGACGATGGCCCCGACACGATTTCCGGTGCCAAATATCTCGTCACAGAGAAAGCGCAGGTTCGCCACCTCGTTATCGTCGATTGAGACGAACATCACGCCGTCTTCCCGCAAAAACTGCTTCAACAGCATCAACCGTGGATACATCATGCACAGCCAGCGGTCGTGGCGGTCCAGCGTCTCGCCTTCCTTGCCCACCACCTCGCCCAGCCAGCGCTTGATCTCCGGGCTGTTGACGTTGTCGTTGTAAATCCAGCCCTCGTTGCCGGTGTTGTAGGGCGGGTCGATGTAGATGCACTTCACCTGCCCGGCGTAGCGCGGCAGCAGCGCCTTCAGCGCCAGCAGGTTGTCGCCCTGCACGATCAGGTTGCCGCTGTCGGCGGCATTGTCGGCATCCTCCGCGCACGACAGCGACTGCACCGGCTCCAGCAGGCGGAACGGCACATCCTTGTGGTGTTTGACGACGGCGTCTTTGCCGATCCAGTTCAGGCTGGGCATTGCGGGGCGATCCTTGCGGCGTGGTGAAGTGGGGCAGTTTGCGGGCGGGCTGTCGCAACAGCTGCGATGCGGCTCATTCGCTGCCCCCCATCCATGCGGGAATATCGCGCTGGGCATGCAGGATGCGCCAGGCGTCGATATGGGTGTCGTGTTCGAGGTAGAAGATCAGATAGGGAAATCCCCTGATTGGCCAGAACCGAAGGTCGTCGAGGTGCAGCATTCCGGCGTAGCGTGTGGAGCCGCTGGCGGGGTGGCGCGAAATATGCCCCAGGCCTGCATCGACCGCGTCGAGGAAGCGCTGGCCCGTGGCCAGGCCCGCTTGGCGGCCGTACCACTCGGCGGCGACCGCCGCGTCCTGCTCCGCCGCCGGTTGCCAGTGGACGGGTTTCACTTGGCCAGTCGGTCGGCCAGCTCGCGGCGCATCCGCTTGAAGGTTTCCGGCGTGACTGGCTCGGCCGGCCCGGAATTGGCACCATCCAGCAGCATTTGGCGCAGTTTTTCCACGTCGCGCTGCTTGCGGATCAGTTCGCGCAGGTATTCGCTGGTCGAGCCGTAGGCGTGTTCGGCCACTTGCGCATCGACGAACTGCTTGAGTTCGTCGGGAAGGGAGATGTTCATGGTGGCCACGGCGCGCTCCTATGGCAAGGCTTGCCATGGCAGTGTGGCGCAACGGGCGATGCCGGGCAAGCGCCCCGGGCTTGCCCGCCGCTCCCGTGGAAGCGGCGGGCCACCCCCGCCTGCGCGGGGATGACGGGCCATTGCCGTGGCTTACTCCGCGCGGCCGCCGAATTCGCCGGTGGTGGTGTTCACCCACACCTTTTCGCCGTTGCCGATGTACTCCGGCACCATGATTTCAAGGCCGGTGGACAGCTTGGCCGGTTTCGGGCGCTTGGTGGCGGTGCCGCCCTTGAGTTCCGGCGGGGTTTCGATGACTTCCATCGCCACGCTCTGCGGCAGCTGGATCGCCACCGGGGCGTCTTCGATCAGCTGCACGTAGATGCCGGTGAGGTCGTCGACGATGTAGCCGGCGGCATCGCCGATGACGTCGGCGTCCAGCGTGTACGGGGTGTAATCCTCGTCGTCGAGGAACACGAAGGCGTCGCCGTCCTTGTAGGAATAGGTGCACTGGCGGCGGCTCATGTCCACTTCGCGCAGGTCGTCGTCGCCGTCGAAGCTGGAATCCAGCTTGTTGCCGCCGGGGATCGAGTACATGACGAAGCGGAAGCGCACGTTGCCGCCGCGGCCCTGCGGGCTGCTGCGTTCGATGTCGCGGATCTGGTAGACGCCGTTGTTGTATTCGACGACGTTGCCTTTCTTGATGTCGTAAGCCTTCATGGTGTGGTCACTTGGGTGCGAGGCGGGTGGCGCCATCCAGCCGGATGGTTTCGCCGTTGAGGTAGCTGTTGGTCAGGATGTAGGCCACCAGGTCGGCGTATTCCTCGGGCTTGCCGAAGCGGGCGGGGAAGGGAATGGTGGCTTCCAGCGAGGCGCGGATGGCGTCGGGCATGCCATCGACCATCGGCGTCCAGAATCCGCCCGGCGCCACGGTCATCACGCGGATGCCGAAGCGGGCCAGCTCGCGCGCCATCGGCAAGGTCATGCCGACCACGCCGCTCTTCGATGCCGAATACGCGGCCTGGCCGATCTGGCCTTCATAGGCGGCCACCGAGGCGGTGTTGACGATCACCCCGCGTTCGCCGCTGGCGTTCGCTTCGTTGTGCTGCATGACATCGGCGCAGGCCTTGGCCACGTTGAAGCTGCCAACCAGGTTCACCATCACCGTGATGGAGAAATGCGACAGCGCCATCGGCCCGGTCTTGCCCAGCACGCGGCCGGCGCCGAGGATGCCGGCGCAGTTGATCGCCACGTTCAGCCCGCCCAGAAAGTCCCTGGCAGCGGCGACATTGGCGGCCACTTGTTCCTCGTTGCTGACGTCGGTCTTGAAGAAGCGGGCGTTGGCTTCGCCCAGCTCGGCGACGGCGGCCGCGCCCTTGTCCTCGTTGACGTCGAACAGGGCGACTTTGCCGCCGTGGCCGACGAGGTGCTGGGCGACGGCGAAGCCGAGGCCGGAAACGCCGCCGGTGATGACGGCGCGGGCGGATGCAAGCTGCATGGGAGTTCCTGCGGGCGGGAAAGCGGCGATTTTAGCGGAGTGGGCTGGTCGTCGTTTGATCTAGGGCAAGGTCAAGTCGCGCAGGTAGAACCTGTCGCAGCCGCCGTGCCCGGTGGCGCCCAGCGCGGCGTCGATGCGGCGGAAGCCGCTGCGCTCGTACAGGCGCATTGCCGCGTCCATGCCGGTGAGGGTTTCCAGATAGCAGCGGGTGAAGCCGAAGCCGCGCGCGGCGTCCAGGCAGCGCGCCATCATCGCCGCGCCGGCGCCGCTGCCGCGGGCTTCCGGCAGGAAATACATCTTGCGCAGTTCGCAGACATCGGCAGCGCCGCCGGCCAGCGGCGCCACCCCGGCGCCGCCCAGCACGCGGCCATCGCGCTCCAGCACGAAGTAGGCATGGCGCGGCGCGGCGTAGGCGCGGCTCATCCAGTCCACTTCCGGGTCGCTGATGGCGAAGCCGCTGCCGGTGGCCCCGAATTCGGGCATCACCGCGCGGATGACGGCAGCCATCGCGGCATCGTCGGCGGCGCGGATGGGGCGGATGTCGAAATTGCTCATGCGCAAAGGCCCGGATTCAGGACGTGATGTTCAGGCCGCGCCCAGCGCGCGCCCGACCTTGCTGCCGGTGTCGCGGCCCAGCAGGCCGGCCAGCCAGCGGCCGGTTTCGGCCAGCAGCGGCAAATCGATCCCGGTGTGGATGCCGAGGCCGTGCAGCATGTAGACCACGTCCTCGCTGGCCACGTTGCCGCTGGCGCCCTTGGCGTAGGGGCAGCCGCCGGCGCCGGACACCGCGCTGTCCACCACCGCCACGCCTTCCTCCAGACAGGCCAGCACGTTGGCCAGCGCCTGCCCGTAGGTGTCGTGGAAATGGATCGCCAGCGCGGCCATCGGCACCTCGCTGGCGACCGCTTTCAGCATCGCCCGCGCCTTGGCGGGGGTGCCCACGCCAATCGTGTCGCCCAGCGAAACCTCGTAGCAGCCCATGTCGTGCAGCGCGCGTGCCACCCGCACCACATCATTCAGCGGCACTTCGCCCTGGTACGGGCAGCCGAGCACGGTGGAGACGTAGCCGCGTACCTTCACGCCGTCGATCTTCGCGCGCGCCAGCACCGGCGCGAAGCGCTGCAGCGAGGCGTCGATGCCGGCATTGGTGTTCTTGATGTTGAAGGCCTCGGAGGCGGCGGTGAACACCGCGACCTCTTCCGCGCCGGCGGCGCGCGCGCGCTCGTAACCCTGTTCGTTCGGCACCAGCACCGGATAGGAAATGCCCGGCACGCGGGTGATGCCGGCCAGCACCTGTGCGGCATCGGCCATCTGCGGCACCCATTTCGGGCTGACGAAGGCGGTGGCCTCGATGCTGGCAAGGCCGGTCTGCGACAGCCGGTCGATCAGCTCGATCTTGGCGGCGGTGCCGATGTCGGTCTTTTCGTTCTGCAGGCCGTCGCGCGGGCCGACTTCGACGATGCGGACGTGGCTGGGCAGGCGCATGTCAGGGCTCCAGCGTGGCCAGCACGGCGTCGGCTTCGACGAACTCGCCGGCCTGCGCGCGGATGTCCGCAAGCACGCCGTCGCGCGGGGCCTTCAGCGCCAGCTCCATCTTCATCGCCTCCAGCACCAGCACCACGTCGCCGGCATTGAGCGCATCGCCGGGCTTGGCCTGCACCAGCACCACTCGGCCCGGCATCGGTGCGCGGATGCGGCTCTCCGCGCTGGCATCGGCGCCGGCCAGGCTGCGGTACATCGGTTCCACCCGCAGGCGCAGACGCGCATCGCCGTCGTGCACCAGCACGTCGTCGCCGTCCGGCAGGGCGCGGAAGCGGCGCATGCCGCCATCCAGCCGCAGGGTCAGCGCGTCGCCGTCCAGCCGCGCGCCGGACACGAGGTGCGCGGCGCCGTCGCGTTCGATGCGGTATTCGCCGCCATGGCCGTGCGCGGTCAGTTCGATGCGCTCGCCGTTGCCGAACGCCAGCCGGCGGGTGCCGGCATGGCCCAGCCGCCAGCCGTCGGCGCTGGCCCACGGCGAGGTGGGATCGCTGGCGCGGGCGGCGGCGTCGCGGGCGGCGGCTTCCTGCAGCAGCAGCTGCAGGGTGGCGGCGGCCAGCAGCAGCGCGGTGTCCTCGCGCGGCGGGGCGAGGAATTCGTCCAGGTGCCGGTCCAGATAGCCGGTGTCGATGGTGCCGCCGACGATCGCCGGGTGCCGCACCAGCCGTTCGAGGAAGCCGACGTTCGACTTCGGTCCGCGGATCACGCACTGCGCCAGCGCCTCGCGCAGCCGCGCCAGCGCGCGCGGGCGGTCGCTGTCGTGGACGATGAGTTTGGCGATCATCGGGTCGTAGAAGATCGTCACGGTGTCGCCTTCCACCACGCCCGAATCGATGCGGATATTGCGCGTGGGGGCCGGCAGCCGCAGCGTGTGCAGGGTGCCGGAGCCGGGCAGGAAGCCGGCGTCCGGGTCTTCCGCGTACAGCCGCACTTCGATCGCGTGGCCGCGCTGGACGATGTCCTGCTGCGCCAGCGGCAGCGGCTGACCGGCGGCGATGCGCAGCTGCCATTCGACCAGATCCAGCCCGGTGACTTCCTCGGTGACGGGGTGCTCCACCTGCAGGCGGGTGTTGATTTCCATGAAATAGAAGTTCACTTCAGAAGCGGGGCCGCCCTGCCCGACGATGAACTCCACCGTGCCGGCGTTGGCGTAGTCGATCGCGTGCGCGGCCTGCACCGCCGCCGCACCCATCGCCGCGCGCAGTTCGGGGGTGAGGAAGGGCGAGGGCGATTCCTCCAGCACCTTCTGGTAGCGCCGCTGCGCCGAGCATTCACGCTCGCCGAGATGGATGGCGTTGCCGTGGGCGTCGCCGAAAATCTGGATCTCGATGTGGCGCGGATGCTCGATGTAGCGTTCCAGCAGCACGCGGTCCTTGCCGAAGGCGTTCTTCGCCTCGCGCTGGCAACTTTCCAGATTGGCCAGGAACTCGCCGGCGTTGCGCACGATGCGCATGCCCTTGCCGCCGCCGCCGTGCGCGGCCTTGATCATCAGCGGGTAGCCGATGCGGTCGGCCTCGCGCTGCAACAGGTCGGGCGACTGATCTGCGCCGGTATAGCCGGGCACCACCGGCACCCCGGCGGCGGCCATCAGGTCCTTGGCACCGGCCTTGCTGCCCATCTTGCGCATCGAGTTGCCGGATGGGCCGATGAAGACAAGCCCGGCGGCTTGCACGGCGTCGGCAAAATCGGCGTTCTCGCTCAAAAACCCGTAGCCGGGATGGATCGCCTGCGCGCCGGTTTTTTTCGCGACGTCCAAAATGGCATCGCCGCGCAGATAGCTGTCGGCCGGGCTGGGCCCGCCGATGCAGTGCGCCTCATCCGCCAGCCGCACATGCTGGGCGTCGGCGTCGGCCTCGGAGAACACCGCAACGGTGCGGATACCGAGCTTGCGCGCGGTGCGGATGACGCGGCAGGCAATTTCGCCGCGGTTGGCGATCAGGATGGTGGAGAACATCAGGCTTGGATCCAGTTCGGTTTGCGCTTGTCGAGGAAGGCCGACAGGCCTTCCTGGCCTTCGGGCGAGACCCGCAGGCGGGCGATCAGGGCGGCGTTGTCGGTGTCGTGCCGGCTGCCGTCGTGGTGGGCGCAGACTTCGCGCACCAGTTGTTTGGCGCTGGCCGATGCCTGCGGGCCGGCTTTCAGCAGCAGGTCGATCTGGCGCTGCACCGCCGCGTCCAATGCGTCGGTGGCGACGACCTGGTGCAGCAGGCCGATGCGCAGGGCTTCGGCGGCATCGAAGATTTCCGCGCTGGCGAAATAACGGCGTGCCTGGCGCGGGCCGATGGCGTTGATGACGTAAGGCGAAATCACCGCCGGCAGCAGGCCCAGCTTGCTTTCGGTCAGGCCGAATTTGGCTTCCGGCACGCCGATGGCGATGTCGCAGCAGGCCACCAGCCCCACGCCGCCGCCGAACGCCGCGCCCTGCACGCGGGCGATGGTGGGCTTCGGCAGTTCGTCCAGGGTGCGCATCAGGCGGGCGAGGGCGAGCGAATCCTGCCGGTTCGCCTCTTCGCTGGCCGTGGCCATGCCGCGCATCCAGTTGAGGTCGGCGCCGGCGGAAAACGAGGCGCCATCGGCCTCCAGCACCAACACGCGCATGTTGGCGTCGTCGGCGACCTGCGCCAATGCAGCGGTCATGTCGGCAATCAGGGCGTCGTCGAAGGCGTTGTGGATCTGCGCGCGGGTCATGCGCAGGTGGGCGACGGGGCCGTCGCGGTGCAGTTGCAGGGCCTGACTCATACGTGAAAACGTGTCCCCGGAATTTGATCTGACACATGATAGCGGTTGACGGAACTGCTATAGTTGAGAACAATTCCTATTTAGAACTCGGGTGCAGCGTCGATGCGCTTGACCGAACTTCCCAGACGCCGTCGTGCCGTGGTCGAGGCCGTGGAGGATCGCGTCCCCAATGACCCAGTGGCGCGGCGCCTGCGCGAGCTGGGGTTCGTGGCCGGCGAGGACATCGAGGTGGTGGCCGCCGGCCCGCTGGGTGCGGAACCCTTGCTGGTTCAGGTGGGCTTCACCCGTTTCGCCCTGCGGCGGGTGGAAGCAGCGCGGGTGTGCCTGCGCCCGGAAGGCGGTGCGGCATGACCCCCACCCTGTCGGTGTCGCGCATCGCCTTGGTGGGCAACCCCAACTGCGGCAAGACCGCGTTGTTCAACCTGCTGACCGGCAGCCGCCAGAAGGTGGCCAATTACGCCGGGGTGACGGTGGAACGCAAGGAAGGCCGCCTGCATGCGCCATCGGGCCGCCAGTATTCGGTGCTGGACTTGCCCGGTGCCTACAGCCTGAATGCCGCCAGCCTGGACGAAGCCGTCACCCGCGACCTGATCCGCGGTTTCTACCCCGGCGAAGCCGCGCCGGATCTGCTGGTGTGCGTGGTGGATGCCACCAATCTGCGCCTGCACCTGCGCTTCGTGCTGGAACTGCGCGCTCTGGGCAAGCCGATGCTGGTGGCGTTGAACATGATGGATGCGGCGCGCAAGCGCGGCATTGCCATTGACGTCGCTGCGCTGCAGCGCGAGTTGGGCGTGCCGGTGGTGGAAACCGTGGCGGTGCGTCGTCACGGGGCGCGCGCACTGGTGGAAACGCTGGAGGCGCCGATGCCGGAAATTCCGCCGGCGCACGCAGCGCTGGATGATGACGCCCTGCACGCCGAGGTGCGGCGCTTGCTGGCCGTGGCAGTGACGATGCCGCGCCGCACCGCCGTCATCGACGACGTGCTGGATCGCTGGCTGCTGCACCCGGTGTTCGGCTTGCTGGCGCTGGGCGTGGTGATGTTCCTGATTTTCCAGGCGGTGTATGCCTGGGCCACGCCGCTGATGGACGGCATCGAGGCGGCCACCACCTGGCTGGGCACGCAGGCCGGTGCGCGGATGCCCGACGGCCCCCTGCGCAGCCTGCTGGTGGACGGCATCATCGCCGGTACCGGCGGGGTGATCGTGTTCCTGCCGCAGATCCTCATCCTGTTCGCCTTCATCCTGGCACTGGAGGAATCCGGCTATCTGCCGCGCGCGGCCTTCCTGCTGGACCGCATGATGGCGGCGGCGGGCCTGTCCGGGCGCAGTTTCATCCCGTTGCTGTCCAGCTTCGCCTGCGCGGTGCCCGGCATCATGTCCACCCGCTCCATCCAGGATCCGCGCGATCGCCTGGCCACCATTCTGGTGGCGCCGCTGATGACCTGCTCCGCGCGATTGCCGGTCTACACCTTGCTGATCGGTGCCTTCGTGCCGAAGAAGGACGTGGCCGGCTTCAACCAGCAGGGTCTGGTGCTGTTCGGCCTGTATGCGGCCGGCATCGTCAGTGCGCTGGCGGTGGCGTGGACGATGAAACTGTGGCGGCGCGACAAGAGCGAGCATCCATTGCTGCTGGAGCTGCCGTCCTACCGCATTCCGCACCTGCGCGACGTCGGCATCGGCCTGTGGGAGCGCGCCATGATCTTCCTCAAGCGCGTAGGCGGGATCATTCTGTCGCTGACCATCCTGCTGTGGTTCCTGCTGAGTTTTCCGGGTGCTCCGGCAGGGGCGACCGGGCCGGCGATCGACTACAGTTTCGCCGGCCATATCGGCCACTGGATGACCACGGTATTCGCGCCGATCGGCTTCAACTGGCAGATCTGCATCGCGTTGATTCCCGGCATGGCCGCGCGTGAGGTGGTGGTGTCCTCGCTGGCCACCGTGTACGCACTCTCGGCCGGCAGCGACGATGCGGCGGCGCAGGCGCTGTCGCCGATCCTCCAGAGCCAGTGGTCGCTGGCCACCGCGCTGTCGCTGCTGGTGTGGTTCATCTATGCGCCGCAATGCGTGTCCACACTGGCCACCATCAAGCGCGAAACCCATTCGTGGAAACAGACCGCGTTCGCGGCCGGTTACCTGTTCGCACTGGCCTATCTGGCCTCGCTGCTCACTTACCAGGTCGCGGTGGCGCTGGGGGCGGGATGAACACCGGCCTGCTGCTGCAATACATCGTGGTGGCGCTGGCCGTCCTGGTCAGTGCAGCGGTGGTGATGTACAAGCAATTCCCGAATGCCACCCGCAAATTGCGCATCGCGTTGGCCCTGCCGCTGCTGCGCGAGGGCCGACCGGCGTGGCTGCGTGGGTTGGCGCGGAAGATCGCGCCGCCGGGGCAGGGTGGCGGCAAGGATTGCGGCGGCTGCAATGGCTGTGGCTAGGCCAGCGCGGGGCTGCCAGTGTCGCCGTCGGCTCAGTGCTTCAATCGGCGCTTGCCGGCAGCGGTCGGCACTGCCTCCACTGTCACGCTGAAGCTGCGCGCTTCGCCCGGGTGCACGGCCCCGACACCGGTGACGTGGCGAGTGATCTCTTCGCCGCGTTCATTGCGGATCACCACCACCATGGTGTATTCGAGCGTGCCGGTGTCGTTGCCCTGGATGGTGCCCTCCACCTGCAAGGGCACCAGGCGTTGGGTCGTGTCGGGCGCTGCGGTGTCGAAACGCAAATGACCGCGACAGGCCGGACAGACCGCCGAGCTTTCCAGAATGGTGGCCTTGCAATGCGGGCAGGCACGGGTGGCCCCTGCCTCGCCCGGGCGAACGGCGCTCATGCTGTGCCGTCGCTCTCCGTCTTCGATGCGGGTTTCACATCCCCCCAGCCACATTCCACATGACCCCGGATGCGCGAACCTGCCGCCACCGTGAGACTGCCGGCCTTGAGGTCGCCGTTGATGGCACCGCCGGGCAGCAGTTCGACTTGCTTGGCCGACGCGATATTGCCTTCCAGCTCACCGGCCAGCATGACCTTGTTGGCGGACACGCCACCGGATACCTTGGCCCCTTGGTCGATGCTGAGGTTGCCTTGCACCTTGATGTCGCCCTTGAACTTGCCGGCGATGCGGATATGGCCGCTGCCTTCGATCTTGCCTTCGATGGCCAGATCCGAGGCGATCACCGATTCGCGTGCTGCAGGTTCCGCTGCACGCACCGGCGCGGGGGCAGGCGTTGCAGGTTCAATCGCCGCGGCCGGCGCCGGGGGGTCGAAACGCACGGGTTCGGCGGCCTTCGGGGCCGGGACGGGGTCTTTCCAGATAGCCATGCAACGCTCTCCTCGGGGGCAGACTGCCGAGGCTAACACCACTTTGCGCAGGATTTATGCATGAATACGGCAGCTTGTAGCCACAAGCTGCTGATTTCGTGACGGACTACATCCTGAATACGCCAAACCGGGTGTGCTCGGCGATCGGCGCATTGAGCGAAGCCGACAGCCCGAGCCCCAGCACGCGGCGGGTGTCGGCGGGGTCGATGATGCCGTCGTCCCACAGCCGCGCGCTGGCGTAGTACGGGTTGCCCTGGTCTTCGTACTGCTGGCGGATCGGCGCCTTGAACGCGTCTTCCTCGTCCGGCGTCCAGACCCCGCCCTTGGCCTCGATGCCGTCGCGCTTGACCGTCGCCAGCACCGACGCCGCCTGCTCGCCGCCCATCACGGAAATGCGCGCGTTCGGCCACATCCACAGGAAGCGCGCGCCGTAGGCGCGGCCGCACATCGCGTAGTTGCCCGCGCCGAAGCTGCCGCCGATCACCACGGTGAACTTGGGCACATGGCTGCACGCCACCGCCGTCACCATCTTGGCGCCGTCCTTGGCGATACCGGCCTGCTCGTACTTCTTGCCGACCATGAAGCCGGTGATGTTCTGCAGGAACACCAGCGGGATGCCGCGCTGGTTGCACAGCTCGATGAAGTGCGCGCCCTTCAGCGCGCTCTCGGCGAACAGGATGCCGTTGTTGGCGACGATCCCGACCGGGTAGCCGTGCAGGTGGGCGAAGCCGGTGACGAGGGTCTTGCCGTAGCGCGCCTTGAACTCCTGCAACTCGCTGCCGTCGACGATGCGCGCGATCACCTCGCGGATGTCGAACGGGCGGCGCGCGTCCTTCGGCACGATGCCGTACAGCTCCTCGGCCGGGTACAGCGGCTCGCGCGCGGGCTGTGTCGCCACCGGCACGACTTTCTTGCGGTTGAGCGAACCGACGATGCTGCGCGCGATCTCCAGCGCGTGGCGGTCATCCTCGGCGAAATGGTCGGCCACGCCCGAGATGCTGGTGTGCACGTCGGCGCCGCCCAGCGTCTCGGCATCCACCACCTCGCCGGTGGCGGCCTTCACCAGCGGCGGGCCGCCGAGGAAGATCGTGCCCTGTTCCTTCACGATCACCGATTCGTCGCACATCGCCGGCACGTAGGCACCGCCGGCGGTGCAGCTGCCCATCACCACCGCGATCTGCGGGATGTTTTCCGCGGAGAGCCGGGCCTGGTTGTAGAAGATCCGGCCGAAGTGTTCCTTGTCCGGGAACACCTCGTCCTGCAGCGGCAGGAAGGCGCCACCGGAATCGACCAGGTAGACGCAGGGCAGGCGGTTCTCGCGGGCCACTTCCTGCGCGCGCAGGTGCTTCTTCACCGTCATCGGGAAGTAGGTGCCGCCCTTGACGGTGGCGTCGTTGGCGACGATGACCACCTCGATCCCCATCACCCGGCCAATGCCGCAGATCATGCCGGCGGCGGGTGCGGCATCGTCGTACATGCCCTCGGCGGCCAGCGGCGCGATCTCGAGGAACGGCGCGCCCGGGTCGAGCAGGGCATCGATGCGCTCGCGCGGCAGCAGCTTGCCGCGCGCCGTGTGCTTGGCGCGGGCCTTCTCGCCGCCGCCATCGGCGGCGCGCGCCAGCCGGCGGTCGAGTTCGGCCACCAGTTCGCGGTGGAAGGCGGTGTTGTCCTGGAAGTCCTGCGAACGGAGGTCAAGCTGGCTGGTCAGCGCGGGCATGCGGCGGATCCGTGGTTCGGCAAAACGCCAAGGATACCGCCTGTACCCGTTTGCACCCTCGGGCTTTGTGCTCAGGTCTGCGACAATGACCGGCCACCCCGCAACCTTTCGCCCCGTGGCCCGCCTCGACCAGACCCCGAAAACCGTTTCCATCCGCGACCTCAGCCATGACGGTCGTGGCGTTGCCCATTGGCCCGAAGGCCACGCGCACGCCGGCAAGGCCGTGTTCGTGGCCGGCGCGCTGCCGGGCGAAACCGTGAGCGTGCAGCAGACAGCGCGCTCCAAGCATTTCGACGAGGCCAAGACGCTGGAGGTGCTGCATGCCTCTCCCGATCGCGTCACGCCGCGCTGCCCGCATTTCGGCGTCTGCGCCGGCTGCGTGCTGCAGCACCTGTCCGAGGATCGGCAGATCGAAGCCAAGCAGCGGGTGCTGCTGGACAACCTGCAGCGCATCGGCCACGTGGTGCCCGCGTCGGTGCTGCCGCCGCTGCGTGGCGAAGCCTGGGGCTACCGGCGCAAGGGCCGCTTGTCGGTGCGGCGGGTGGAAAAAAAGGACAAGACGCTGGTGGGGTTCCGCGAAACCGATCCGCGTTTCGTCGCCGACCTGCGTGAATGCCATACCGTCATCCCGCAGCTGGGCTTCAAGCTGGATGCGCTGGGCACGCTGGTCGACGGCATGGACGCGCGCCGCGACATTCCGCAGATCGAGTTCATCGCCGGCGATGCGGTCACTGCGCTGGTGTTCCGCCACCTGCAGCCGCTGTCGGACAGCGACAAGGCAAAGCTCGCAGGGTTTGCCGAAGCGCACGGTTTCGTGATCTTCCTGCAGCCCGGCGGCAACGACTCCGTGCATCCGCTCGCCGGCGAGGCGCCGCAGCTGTCGTTCCGGCTGCCGCAGTGGGACGTGGAGCTGCTGTTCCGCCCGCTCGACTTCATCCAGGTCAATGCCAAGTTGAACGCGGCGATGATCGCCCGCGCGCTGGAGCTGCTGGACGTGCAGCCGGGCGAGCGCGTGCTCGACCTGTTCTGCGGGCTGGGCAACTTCACCCTGCCGCTGGCGCGGGCGGCCGGCGAGGGCGCGGTGGTGGGCGTGGAAGGCGACGCCGGGCTGGTGGCGCGGGCGCGGCTGAATGCCGAGCACAACGGCATGGGCAACGTGCAGTTCTTCGCCGCCGACCTGGCTCAGGACCTGGCCGGGCAGCCGTGGCTGAAGCAGGGTTTCGACAAGCTGCTGCTGGATCCGGCCCGCGCCGGCGCGATCGAGGTGCTCAAGCAATTGCCGTTGAAGGGCCTGAAGAAGATCGTCTATGTCAGCTGTCACCCGGGCTCGCTGGCGCGCGACGCCGGCTGGCTGGTCAACGAGGCCGGCTGGACGCTGCGCGAGGCGGGGGTGATGGACATGTTCCCGCATACCGCGCACGTGGAATCCATCGCGGTGTTCGATCCGCCGAAGAAGAACTGAGCATGGGCATCGAAATCGAACGCAAGTTCCTGCCGCGCAACGATGGCTGGCGTGCCGCCGCGCACAAGGTGGTGCCGATGGCGCAGGGTTATCTCAACGACCTGGCGCTGGTGGACAGCGGTGCGATGCGGGCCTCGGTGCGGGTGCGCATCGAAGGCGACGTTGCCTTCCTCAACATCAAGTCGCGCGAGCTGGGCACGACCCGGCAGGAGTTCGAATATCCCGTGCCGGTGCCGGAGGCGCGTGCGCTGCTGACGCTGTGCGTGGGCGGGCGGGTCGAAAAAAATCGCCATTACGTCGAACACGCCGGCCACCTGTGGGAAGTCGACGAATTCTTCGGCGACAACGCCGGGCTGGTGGTGGCCGAAATCGAGCTGGGCAGCGAGGATGAAGCCTTCTCCCGGCCGAGCTGGATCGGTGTGGAAGCAACCCGTGCGCCTCGCTATTACAATCTGGCTTTGGCCTCGCGGCCGTTTTCGCAATGGCGCGACGACGAGCGCCAGGCACGCGATCTCATCCAAGGACACTAGATGCTGCAGATCGGTTTGACGGGGCACACGCTCAGTGCGCGCGAGCGCGACTGGTTGCAGCACGATGCCTGTGCAGGCGTGGTGCTGTTTGCCCGCAATTTTGCCTCCCATGCGCAGGTTCGCGAGCTGTGTCTGGCCATTCGCGAAGCCGCCCCGCGGCCGCAGTTGATCTGCGTGGATCAGGAAGGCGGCCGCGTGCAGCGTTTCCGCGAGGGCTACAGCAAACTGCCGGCGTTGCACGGGTTCGAGACGCTTCACGCCCGCGATCCGCAGGCTGCGTTGGGCTTGGCACGCGAACACGCCTGGCTGATGGCCAGCGAGGTGCGTGCCAGCGGCGTGGATCTGAGCTTCGCGCCGGTGGTGGATCTGGCGCTGGGCAACCGCGCCATCGGCGATCGCGCCTTCGCCGCCGATCCGCAGGTGGTGGCGGCTTTCACCCGCGCCTACGTCGAAGGCATGCACGAGGCCGGCATGGCGGCCACGCTCAAGCATTTCCCCGGCCACGGCTCGGTGCTGGAAGACACCCACCACGATGCCGCGATCGACTCGCGATCACTGGACGTGATGCGCACCCGCGATCTGCTGCCGTTCGCGGCCGGGATCGACGCTGGCGCCGACGCGGTGATGATGGCGCACGTCACCTATCCGCAGATCGCCCCCGAGCCGGCCGGCTGCTCTGCGCGCTGGATCGGCGACATCTTGCGTGGCGACGTGTCCAATGGCGGCATGGGCTTCCGCGGCGTGGTGTTTTCCGATGACATCGGGATGGCAGCGGTCACCGCGATGGGCGGCATCAAGGCGCGCATCGATGCGCATCTGGATGCCGGCTGCGATGTGGTGCTGGTCTGCCACCCGCAGCAAGTGGAGGAGGCGCTGACGGCGGTGGAAGGCCGCGTGCTCAATACACTGTCGCTGATCCAATTGATCGGGCGCGGCGGGTTGGGCTGGGACGGGCTGCTGGCGGATACACGCCGCGCG
Organism: Lysobacteraceae bacterium; assembly: GCA_028868545.1. Taxonomy (GTDB): domain Bacteria; phylum Pseudomonadota; class Gammaproteobacteria; order Xanthomonadales; family Xanthomonadaceae; genus Thermomonas. The sequence goes on from JAGWUF010000015.1 coordinate 31,363, forward strand.
GCAGTGCAGCGGCAACTGGCAGGCCTCAGCGCACCGGCACTGCAGAGCGATGTGCTGTCGGGTGCAATCCATGTGGGAGACGTGGCATGAGTACTCCAAAACTGAAGGAAGCATTGGCTTCTTCGCAGGTGCTGTTCGACCGCCCGGTGCTGGAAGCGGCGATTGTGCGGATGGCCGACGAGATTCGCGACGCCTACGACGAGGGCGACGTGCCGCTGTACATCACGGTCATGAATGGCGGCCTGCCGTTCGCCGCGCAGCTGGCGTTCGCGCTGGGCGAATGCGGGCTGGACTTGCAGTTCGACTACCTGCACGCCACCCGCTACCGCGGTCAGACCAGCGGCTCGGGCCTGGCCTGGCTGCATCGCCCGGCCACCCCGATGCACGGGCGCAAGGTGCTGCTGGCCGACGACATCCTCGACGAGGGCCACACCCTGCTGGCGGTGAAACAGTGGTGCGAAGACCAGGGCGCGGCGGAGGTGCGGATCGCGGTGCTGGCGGAGAAGGTGCACGAGCGTTGCGTCGAAGGCATTGGCGCCGACCACGTCGGCGTGCAGGTGCCGGATGCCTATGTGTTCGGCTATGGCATGGACTACTACGAGCAGGGCCGCAACCTGCCGGCGATCTATGCGTTGGGCGATTAGCGAAGCTGCGATGGCACACGTGCGTGCCGGCCGCGCTTCGACGGACTCTCGGCGGCATGGATGCCGCCGAGAAGCCTACATGGACGTATTCACGGCGTGTCCGGCGAAGCGCGGCCGGTGCGTGCGTGTGCCTGCGACGAATGCGGAGTAAGCAATGACCATCGAACTCGCCGTCATCGGCGGCACCGGCGTCTATGCGCTGGGCGAACTGGCCGACGTGGAAAGCCACCAGCCGATCACGCCCTACGGCGTGCCGTCCGGCCCGGTGCGCATCGGCACCTATGCAGGTCGGCGGGTGGCGTTCCTGGCCCGCCATGGCGAAGGCCATTCGCTGCCGCCGCACAAGATCAATTACCGCGCCAACCTGGCCGCGCTGCAGGCGCTGGGCGCCACCCGCGTGCTGGCGCTGAACACCGTCGGCGGCATCACCGAGCGCTTCGGCCCGCGCGTGCTGGCCTGCCCGGACCAGCTGATCGACTACACCTGGGGCCGCATTTCCACCCTGTGCGAGGAACCGGGCAGCGCGGTGCTGCACGTCGACTTCGGCGATCCCTATACGCCGGCGTTGCGCCGGCAGGTCGTCGTCGCCGCCGCGCAGGCCGGCGTGGCGCTGGTCGATGGCGGCTGCTACGGCGCAACGCAAGGCCCGCGACTGGAAACCCGCGCCGAGATCGCGCGCATGCGCCGCGACGGCTGCGACCTGGTCGGCATGACCGGGATGCCCGAGGCCGGGCTGGCGCGCGAACTGGAGCTGGACTACGCCTGCCTGGCCATCGTCGCCAACTGGGCGGCGGGCGCGGGCCCGGATGTGGACGAAGTCATCACCCTGCAGGACGTGCTGGACAATGTTTCGGCGGCGATGGCCGGCGTGCCGCGCTTGTTGCATGCGCTGCTGGTGCAAGCCGGGCGTTAAGCGTTTCTCGGCCCCCTGAAAAAAACAAGGCCCGCCGAAGCGGGCCTTGTGATTGGCTTGCGCCAGCCAGAATTACTTCTTGGCCGGTTCCGCAGCCGGAGCAGCCGGAGCAGCGGCAGCGTCGGCAGCCGGAGCAGCGGCAGCGTCGGCGGCCGGAGCAGCAGCAGCGTCGGCAGCCGGAGCAGCAGCGGCGTCGGCGGCCGGAGCAGCAGCGTCGGCAGCCGGGGCAGCGGCGGCGGCGTCGGCAGCCGGGGCAGCGGCAGCGTCAGCAGCCGGGGCGGCGTCGGCAGCCGGAGCAGCCTCTTCCTTCTTGCAGGCCGACAGAGCCAGGACGCCAGCGGCGAGCAGCACGAAAAGCTTCTTGTTCATGAGAATCTCCAGAGAGGGTTGACTGAAAAGCTAAGGTTGGTAAATCAGGCAACGCCGGTGCACTTGGCAATTCGGCCAGGGCCGGGGGTCGTTTCACTGACTTTCGACGTTCCCGGTTGCCCGGGGCACGAAAAAACCGCCGGCACACCGACGGTCATTTCGATTCTTGCGAGTGTACTCGATACGGGTTTGAGTCTCCGCTCGATTACTTCTTCGCTTCGGCCGAGGTGGCTGCGTGTTCGGCAGCGTCCGCCTGCTTCTGGGCATCTGCCGGGGTGGCAGCAGCATCCGCCGGCGGGGCGGTATCTGCAGCCGGGGCAGCGGCGTCGACCGGTGCGGAAGCCGGGGCTTCAGCAGTAGCGTCGGCAGCCTGAGTCGCAGCAGTGTCGGCAGCGGCCTGGTCGGCGGCAGCCGGAGCAGCGGCGGCGGCATCGGCCGCAGGCTCGGACTTGCTGCAGGCAGTCAGGGCCAAGCCCAACGCCATCGCCAGCAGGATCTTGTTGATCGACATGATTACGGTTTCCTCGTCGTTAATACTGGGCACACAAACGCTGCGTGCCCTGACATGATGCCGCGCTTGTGACGCGTGTCAAGCGGTTGGCCGGATTTTTTTCCGTCCAGCGTTGCTCGACGTCATGCCAATTCGATCGCCACCGCGGTCGCTTCGCCGCCGCCGATGCACAGCGAAGCCACGCCGCGCTTGCCGCCGCGGGCCTGCAGGGCGTGGATCAGGGTCACCAGCAGGCGGGCGCCGCTGCAGCCGATCGGATGGCCCAGCGCCAGCGCGCCGCCGTTGACGTTGAGCTTGTCGTGGGCGATGCCGAGGTCGGTCATCGGCGCCATCGCCACGCAGGCGAAGGCCTCGTTGACCTCGAACAGGTCGACGTCGGTCACGCTCCAGCCGGCCTTGGCCAGCACCGATTGCAGCGCCGCCACCGGGGCGGTGGTGAACCATTCCGGCGCCTGCGAATGGGTGGCATGGGCGACGATCCGCGCCAGCGGCCTGGCCCCGGCGGCGGCCGCGGCCGCCGCCGACATCACCACCAGCGCGGCGGCGCCGTCGGAAATCTTCGACGACGAGGCGGCGGTCAGCACGCCTTCCTTGCCGAACGCCGGGCGCAGCTCGGGGATCTTGCCCAGGTCGATCTTGCCGGGCTCCTCGTCCTTGTCGACCAGCACTTCGCCCTTGCGGGTCTTGACCGTCACCGGGACGATTTCGGCGGCGAACGCGCCGGCAGCCTGCGCGGCCTGGGCGCGGCGGGCACTTTCGGCGGAGAACGCGTCGACGGTGGCGCGGTCATAGCCGTACTTGGCGCAGGCGGCATCGCCGAAGATGCCCATCGCCTTGCCGTCGTAGGGGTTGGTGAGGCCGTCGAAGGCCATGTGGTCGAGGAATTCGGCGCTGCCGTAGCGCACGCCGGTGCGCGAGCCATTGAGCAGGTGCGGGGCGTTGGTCATCGACTCCATGCCGCCGGCGACGACCGCCTTGGCGGAACCGGCCTTGATGATGTCGTGGGCCAGCATCACCGCCTTCATGCCCGAACCGCAGACCTTGTTGACGGTGGTGGCGCCGGCGGCGTCGGGAATGCCGGCCGCACGCATGGCCTGACGCGCCGGCGCCTGGCCGAGGCCGGCCGGCAGCACGCAGCCCATGATGACCTCGTCGACCTGGTCGGCGGCGAGGCCGGACTGCGCCAGCGCGCCCTGGATCGCCGCGCTGCCGAGCGCCGGCGTGGGCGTGCCGGTGAACTGGCCGAGGAAGGAACCGATGGCGGTGCGCTTGGCACCGACGATGACGACGTCGCTCATGGGAAGCTCCGGATGTGTGGGGCCCGGCGGCGCCGGGGGAGATGGATTATGGCGCGATTCCGGTTCGGTTGCTGCATTGCGGCAATCATGTCCCTCGAAATCATTTGCGTGTCGCAGCGGGCAGGCTTACAACTTGCAACTTGCAAGTCACCTTCATCCTTCCATGCACAGGAAGGTCGCGCACGAGGCCAGCTCATGTCAGGTTTCCCCCATTCCCCGATGCTGCGGACACTGGTGCAGATGTCCCTTCCCTTGGCCTTCGCATTGGCGGTTTCTGCGTGCGGCGGTGGCGGTGGCGGCGGGACGGTACGTTCGGATCCGCCACCGCCCATACCCACCGGCCCGGGGTTCACGCCCACGGTGGCCAATGATGCAAGCCTGGTGGTGAGCCCGCCGAGCGTGCCGACACTGGGCGCGCCATTGACCTTCACCGACCCTGCCATCAACAAGCACCTGAGCCTGACCAATGCGGCCGGGGCTCTGGGTGCGGGCCTGCGGGGGCAGGGCGTGACGATCGGGCTGGTGGATTCGGGTGTGAACCGCAACCACCCGACCATGACCGGCAAGGTGACTGCCAGCTTCGTGCACGTGGATCCCAATGCCAACAACACCAGTGTCGATGATGTGGTGGGCCATGGCACCACGGTGGCCTCGCTGGCGGCAGGGCGGCCGGCCACCGGCACCTATGCGGGCGGGGAATTGGGCAACTGGGGTGGTGGCGTGGCGCAGAGCGCCAACATCGTGTCCTCGCGCATCATCAGTGATGCGCCGCCGAAGGACGATGGCACCGGCGCGGGCAACGAGATCCATGCCGGCCAGGGCTATGGCGATTTCTTCAAGTCCATCAACGGCGAGCTGGCCGATGCCGGTGCCCGGATCATCAACAATTCCTGGGGCGGCCTGTACTGGAACGACCCGGCGCTGACCGTTGAATTGGCGACGGCGTGGAAGGATTTCGTGGTCAATCGCGGCGGCATCGTGGTGTTTGCCAATGGCAACAGCGGCAGCGATCCGCGCTATCTCGGCAACCCGTCCGACAATGCGCGGCTGCCGACCCTGGCCGCCGATCCGCAGCTGGAAAAGGGCTGGCTGACGGTGGGTGCGCTGGATCCCGCCAATCCCACCCAGCTGACGTCGTACTCGCAGCAATGCGGCACCGCGATGAATTATTGCCTGGTCGCACCGGGCAACGTGGTATTCATCGACCCGCAGGCCAAGGTCGGGGATGCCAGCTACAAGCTTTATCAGGGCGGCGGCACGTCGTATGCGGCACCCCTGGTGTCGGGTGCTGCAGCCGTGGTGTGGTCGGCGTTTCCCTATTTCAGCAATGATCAGGTGCGGCAGGCTTTGCTGGGCGGCGCCAAGGATCTCGGCGCGCCGGGGGTGGATGCGGTGTTCGGCTGGGGCTTGCTGGATGTCACCAAGGCAGCAATGGGCCCAAGCAATTTCGCCTGGGGCGATTTCAGCGTGAGCTTCAGCGGCAACTCGGTGTGGCGCAATGAAATCATCGGCAGCGGCGGGCTGATCAAGAATGGCAGCGGCACCTTGACCCTGACCGAGGCCGGCCGGTTCACCGGTGCCACCACGATCAATGCCGGCGCGCTGGATGTGCGCAAGGGCCTGGTTGCAAACCTGGCCATTGCCGATGGCGCCACGGTCTGGGGCAGCGGCGTGTTTGCCGGCAACGTGAACAACGCCGGCAGATTCCTGGGTGGGGCCAGCGTGCCGGCCAGCATCAGCGGAAACTTCGTGCAGGCGTCCACCGGCAACCTGGGCGTGTGGCTGGGCAGCAGTCTGCGCGTCACCGGCACCGCCTCGCTGAATGGCACGATGTCGATTCTCGGCGTGCGCAGCGGCTACACCACCACGGCCAGGGAAACCCTGCTGAATGCCGCCGGCGGGGTCAGCGGGACGTTCTCCTCCCTGAAGGCGGCATCGAACGTGTTCCTGGATGCGGCACTTGGCTATGACCCGAACAATGTCTTCCTCAACATCAATCGCATCGATGTCAGCAAGGCGGTCGCGGGGATGGGGCTGGAGGGCATCAGCCTGGCCTCCGCCGCGCGCGTGGAATCGGCGATGCAGGCCATCGATGGGCAATTGGGCGGGGTGGCGCCGGGCGGAATTGGCGCCAGTTTCATCCAGGCGGCCGGGGCTTTCCAGCAAACCGCCACGGCGGCGCAGGCGGATGTTTCGCTGCGCAGCCTGTCCGGTGAGCTGCACGGTGCCTCCGCTGCGCTGACATTGCAGGCCATCGATGCCGGGAGGCGGACGGTGGCGCAGCGCGTGGATGCTCTGATGGCAGTGCCGGCGCGAGCCGGAGGTTGGTATCGCGACCTGGCCAACAGCGGGCAATGGGCGCAAAGCGGGTTCGATGTCATTGGCCAGGCCAGCAATGGCGAGATGATCGGCAATGATTGGCGGATCGGTACCAGCACCGTGCTGGGCCTGGGGATGAACAAATCCGAGCAGACCAGTTGGCTGGGTGCGCTGGGGGATCGCAGCCGCGGTCACCAGCGCGAAGTGCAGGTCTATGCCGCGCATTGGCAGGGCCCCTGGCAGGCACAGGCGCAATGGGCCAATGGCAGCTTCCAGCGCCAGCTCCAGCGCACGCTGCTGCTGGGGGACGTGCAGGACACGGTGGCAACCCAGCTCTCGGGGCGGTATCAGGCGGCCTACGTCGAGCTGGGGCGCCAGTTCCGGCTGCGCGGGCTCAGCTTGACCCCCTACGCCGGCAGCCAGTTCGTGCGGGTTTCGAATGCGGGTTTCGACGAGGGTGGCGAAACCGGCTTCGGGCTGCGCGCAAATGCGTGGGACGCCAGCCGCTGGCAAGGGGTGGCGGGGCTGCGCGCCGAACAGGATTGGCGGCTGGGGGGGGCGCTGCTGCGCGCCGACGCGCATGCCGAATGGCAGCACACTTGGGCAGCCCGGGGGTTTGCGTTCGACGCCAGTTACAGCGGTCTGTCGCAATGGGCGTCGTTGCAGGGAATGGACTTGGGTGGGCCGGCAAGGTCGGTGGGCATGGGCCTGGGTGCGGTCTGGCCAAATGCGTCTTCCCTGCGCCTCGATCTGAGCCGCCAGAGCGATGGCCTTGGTGCGGGCAACCGGGTTTCGTTGCTGGCGCGCTGGCGCTTCTGACTGGGAAAATTGCGCGGATGGGACACATCTTCGAAACCTTGCCATGATGCATTGCGCAGGGCAGGGGGCCTGATGCGATGAAGCGATTGCTGGTGATGCTGTGCCTGCTGCTGGGCGTGCCGGGCGTGTTGGCCGAGGTCGCGGCAGCGCATCTGCCCGGGGAAATCGATCTGCGCCTGCAGCATCTGGGCGTGGAGCAGGGTCTGTCGCAATCCACGGCACGGGCGCTGGCGCAGGATGGCGAGGGCATGGTGTGGATCGGCACCCAGGACGGTCTGAACCGGTATGACGGTTACGCGTTCCGGGTTTTCCGGCATGACGCCGATGACCCCACCAGCCTGCCGGACAACCACATCACCACCCTGGTCACCGATCACCGCGGGCGGCTGTGGGTGGGGACGCAGTCGGGTGGGCTGGGTCGTTACGACCCGGATCGCAAACGCTTTCGCAATTATCCGGTGGCTCCGGGCCGCACCGATGGGGTGGCAGCCAATCCGGTGACGGCACTTGCCGCAGCGCAGGATGGCAGCCTGTGGGTCGCCAGTGGCAATGGCAATCTGCAGCGGCTGGATGCTGCCGGCGAGCGCTTCACCTCGATCGCCCTGCCTGTGTCGGCGCAGGTGCGCTCATTGCTGGCGTTGCCGGACGGCGACCTGTTGATCGGCACTGCGCAAGGCCTGCTGCGGTGGAATCATCGCCAACACCGCGCCATCGTCTGGCCTGCGCGCGCGTTCTCGGATGTCAAGCTCGATGTGCAGGCACTGGCACGCCAAAGCGGCAATGGCCATCTCTGGGTGGGCAGTGCAAGCCAGGGCGCTTTTGAATTGGACGCCCACGGCGGGCTCTTGCGCCAGCTGCAGTTCGGCGAGGGCCTGGCCGCCGATGACATTCGTGCCCTGCTGGCCGATACCCGCGGCCGGGTGTGGATCGGCAGCTACAACGGGCTGTCGCGGGTGGATGCCGAAGGCGCTGCACCGCGCCGCTGGGTGGGCAATGAAAACCGCAGCGACGGGTTGGTCTCGGGCCGTGTGCATGCCTTGCTGCAGGACCGGGATGGCTTGATCTGGATCGGCACCTGGCTGGGCGGCGCGCATGTGTATCTCCCGAGCTCGGATGCTTTCCGTGAATTCCGTGGTGAGCAGGTTGATCCGAAGGGATTGCCAGGCAGTGGTGTGCGCTCGGTCCTGGCCGATCCGGACGGCAACCTGTGGCTCGGAATCCTCGGCGGCGGCGGGTTGGTGCATTTCTCGCCCGAGCATGGCGTGCTGCAGCGCTATCACATCAACGGCCAGGGCGACTTCAAGCTGCCCAGCGACCGCGTGCAGGCCTTGGCCATCGATGCGTCGGGCGGAATGTGGGTCGGGTTCATGGATGTCGGGTTGGCGTATCGACGCCCGGGTGCCAGCCGCTTTGCGCTGTTGTCACCGCCACCGAACGGGAACGACATTTCTTCCAGCAGGAACGTGCTCACGTTGCTGGTGGATCGCAGCGACACATTGTGGGTGGGGTACGAAGACAGGGGGCTGGAGGCCCTGTGTCGCGGCTGCGCAAGTTTCCGCCATTACACCTACGATGATTCCAGGCGGGATGGCTTGCCTGGGCAGACCATCGGCGTGGTGTTCGAGGACCGTGCCGGGCAGTTGTGGGTGGGTGCGCGTCCCGGCGGGTTGTCGATACTGGATCGAGCCAGCGGCCGTTTCACCCCATTGTCGGATCTGGTAACGGCGCCGGCAGCAGATTTGCCGCGTGCCATCACCACCATCACCCAGTCACGCCGCGGCGAATTGTGGGTGGGCACGCAAGGCGCCGGGCTGGCGCGCCTGAGCCCGATTGGCAACGGCCGCTACCGGTTGCAGACCTACACCCGCAAGCAGGGGTTGGCTGCCGAAGCGATTGGCCGCATCGTCGAGGATGTGCGCGGCGGCATCTGGGCTTCCACCACGCTGGGCATCAGCCGGCTGGATCCCGATACCGGCTTCATCCAGAACTTCAGTGCCCGATCCGGTGCGCAGGGCGAGGGCTATTTCGTCGAATCCGGTGCCGTGCTCGGCGATGGTCGCATCGCCTATGGCGGCCTGCGCGGGCTGACCATCTTCAGCCCCGCGGCGGTGTTTTCCAACGATGCCATTCACCGCCCGGTCGTGACCGATGTGCGGGCGTTCCAGAGCACCAATCCGGCGCTGACCGAGTGGCGCTATCGCAAGGGGAATGGCCAGCAAGCCGACAGTCTGTGGCTGCGTGCCGGCTCCGGTGGCTTCGGCTTCAGCTATTCGGCGCTGGCCTATTCCGACCCCGAGCTGGTGCAGTACAGCTACCGGCTGGATCCACTCGACAGCGACTGGATCGAATCCGACGCCAACCAACGCAATGCCGGCTACCCGCATCTGGCCCCCGGCAATTACCGCCTGCGGCTGCGTGCCCGCTTTCCGGGGGAAAGTTACGGGCCCGAGCGGGTCGTGGACGTGCATCTGGAGTCGTTGTGGTGGCAGACCTGGTGGGCCCGGCTGGGGTTGGGCGTGCTGCTGCTGCTGCCGTTCCTGTTGTGGGCCTGGAACCGGCGGAAACTGGGCCTGGAGCGTGCGCGCGCCCAGGCCGTGCTGGAGCAAAGCGAGGAGCGCCTGACGCTGGCGTTGTGGGGAACCGGGGATGAGTTCTGGGACGCCGATCTGGCGAGCGGCCAATTCGTCCGCATGAGCCCGATGCCGCACTTGAAGGCCTTCGGCAAGACCGGCGTGTTGCTGTTCGAGGACCTGCTCGCGGCGATCCACCCCGAGGACAGGGACGGCATGGCAACGGCGCTCAAGCGCCACGTCAAGGGCGAAGGCCCCGATTTCGACCACACCTATCGCCTCCAGGATCAGCAGGGCCAGTGGCGCTGGATGCGCTCACGCGGTCGGCTGGTGCAATACGGCACCGACGGGCGGCCGCTGCGCATGGCCGGCGTGACCGTGGATGTCACCGAGCTGCGCGAACACGAGCATGCGATGGAACGGGTGAACCAGGAGCTGGAGCTGCGGGTCAAGCAGCGCACCTCCGACCTGACCTTGCTCAACCAGGAGTTGAGCAACACGATCGATCAGTTGCGGATCACCCAGCGGCAGCTGGTGGAATCGGAGAAGATGGCGGCGCTGGGTGGCCTAGTCGCCGGCATTGCACACGAGGTGAACACCCCGCTGGGGGTCGGCGTGACCGCGGCGTCGCATCTGGAACAGCAGGCACAGCAGTTCAGGCAGGCGATCGATGCGGGCACGGTGGACAACCCGCAACTCCGCAGTTTCAGCCAGACCGTCAGTGATGCCAGCGCCATGGTGCTGCGCAACCTGCAACGTGCGGACAAGATGATCCGCAGTTTCAAGCAGGTGGCGGTGGACCAGGCCAGCGAGGTGCCGCGGATGGTGCATGTGGCCACCTACATGGAGGAAATCCTGGTCTCGCTGCAGCCATTGCTCAAGCGCAGCCCGCACGTGCTTAGCATCGACGTGCCCGCAAGCCTGTCGGTGTTCACCCAGCCCGGTGCGATCTACCAGATCGTGGTCAATCTGGTCACCAACTCCCTGACGCATGCGTTCACCGGGATGGCCAACGGGAAGATGCACCTGCATGCCGAGGCCGATGGCGACGGCTGGAAACTGCAGTACGAGGACAACGGCATCGGCATGGAAGAGCCGGTTCGACGGCGCATTTACGACCCGTTCTTCACCACGCGCCGTGGCCAGGGTGGCTCGGGGCTGGGCCTGCACATCGTGTACCAGCTGGTGGTGCAAACCCTGGAGGGCAGCATCGCGTGCGATTCGGCCCCTGGGGCGGGCACGCGTTTCGTGCTGCGCTTCCCGCATCGTCAGGCCGCCGCCGGTGGCGGGTGACCGTCAGGTATCCGGGTACTGCAGGCGCAGGGCCTCGGCGGCGTCCCAGTGGGCGAACAGCAAATCCACCAGACGCGGATCGAACTTGCGGCCGGTTTGTTCCACCAGGAATTCACGGATCTTCGACTGTGGCCAGGGCACCTTGTACACGCGCGTGCTGCCCAGTGCGTCGAACACATCCACCAGCGCCACGATCCGGCCTTCCAGGCTGATGGCCTCCCCCTGCAGGCCGTTGGGGTAGCCGCTGCCATCCCAGTTTTCGTGGTGTTCCAGACAGATGCGCGAAGCCAGTTGCAGCAACGGGCGCTTGGATGGGGCCAGCATCTGCGCCCCCAGCTGCGCATGGGTGCGCATGATCGCGGTTTCTTCCGGGGTATGCGCCCCCGGCTTGTTGAGGATGGCGTCGGGAATGCCGATCTTGCCGATGTCGTGCAGAGGCGCGGCCAGCCGCAGGTTTTCCGAGGACTTGGCATCCTGGCCGGCGGCCTTTGCCAGCATCTCGGCCAGCAGGCCGACCCGCAGGACATGGTTGGCGGTTTCGCGCGAACGGGTCTCGGCGGCACCCGCCAGCAACCAGATCATCTCCAGCTGGCTGTCCACCAGATCCTGGTTCAGGTGCAGGTTCTTGTAGGCAATCGAGACATTGGTGGAGAACACTTCCATCAACTTGCGCTCGACCTCGCCGATCAGGCCGCCTTCGCCGACATAAAGCAGGCTTTCGTGCGCATTGCCGTCGATGAAATGCAGGACGTAGTGGTCACTGCCGAAGACATGATTGCGCGCCAGCAAGGCCGTGCGCAGCGAGTCCATGTGCGAGGCCGGCAGAACCTTGCTGGCGTCGCGACCCACCAGATCCACATGCGGCGAGGTGGTCAGTGCGATCGGGTAACGCTGGCCGGGCTCGTCGGTGTTGTCCACCCGGCACAACAAGGTGATGCCGTCACCGGGGGACAGGCGCGAAAGATGCTTGAGGACATTCGCGGCAAAACTGCTGTCCTCGCGTTGCGAGAAAATCTCGGCGCTGGCTTCGATCACCTGCTCCAGCCCCTGCTTGCTGGCTTCGATGGTCATCAGGTCGCGATAGCCGCGCAGTGCCACGAACAAGGTGGTCTGAAAGCGTGCGGCGGTGAGCTCGGTCTTTTCCTTGTAGTCGTTGATGTCGTAGGCGCTGATGACTTCTTGTTCCGGTGCTTGGCCCGGTTGGCCGGTACGCAGCACGATGCGCACCTGGTGGTTGCCCAGTTCGTGGCGGATGCGGCGCACGATCTCCAGCCCCGCATGCTCGGTTTCCATCACCACGTCGAGCAACAACACCGCGATATCCGGTTGCTGCCGGATCATTTCGAAGGCTTCGGCCGCGCTGTAGGCGGACAGGAAGGCGAGCGCACGATCTTCGAACCGAAACCCGCCCAGCACGAGGCGCGTGACCTCGTGCACTTCCGGCTCGTCATCGGCGATCAGCACCTTCCATGGCGATTCGCTGGACGCAATGAGTGGTTCAAGCAGCTTGGCTTCCACGACTGACCCCCTCTGGCCAGTCTATGCGGCAAACCTGCCGTGCGAAAGGGGGGTCAGAAATTGCCGGCGAACAGCTCGCGACCGATCAGCATGCGGCGGATTTCGTTGGTGCCGGCGCCGATCGCGTACAGCTTGGCGTCGCGCAGGATGCGGCCGGTCGCGAATTCGTTGATGTAGCCGTTGCCGCCCAGCGACTGGATGGCTTCCAGCGCCACCTGCACTGCCGCCTCGGAGGCATGCAGCAGGCAGGACGCGGCGTCGATGCGGCTCTTGTGGCCGGCGTCGTAGTCGCGCGCGACCTGATAGGCGAAGGCGCGACTGGACTGCAGCGCCGTGTACATGTCGGCGATCTTGGCCTGCATCAGCTCGAAGGTGCCGATGGCCTGGCCGAACTGGCGGCGCTCGCGCACGTAGGGCAGGGCGATGTCCAGCGCCGCCTGCATCAGGCCGATCGGGCCGCCGGACAGCACCAGCCGCTCGGTGTTCAGGCCGCTCATCAGCACCTTGACGCCGTTGTTGACCTCGCCCAGCACGTTTTCCTGCGGGATCGCGCAGTTCTCGAACACCAGTTCGCAGGTGTTGCTGCCGCGCATGCCCAGCTTGTCGAGCTTCTGCGCGGTGGAAAACCCCTGCATGCCCTTTTCGACGAGGAAGGCGGTCATGCACTTGCTGCCCAGCTCGCGGCTGGCGGTGCGCATGTAGACGATCAGCACGTCGGCCTCGGGGCCGTTGGTGATCCACATCTTGTTGCCGTTGGCCACCCACACGTCGCCCTTGAGCTCGGCGCGGCAGCTCATCGAGCCGACCACGTCGGAGCCGGCACCCGGTTCGCTCATCGCCAGCGCACCCTTCCATTCGCCGCTGCACAGCCTGGGCAAATACTTCGCCCGCTGCGCTTCGTTGCCGTTGGCGTAGAGGTTGTTGACGCAGAGGTTGGAATGCGCGCCGTAGGACAGGCCGATCGCGCCCGAGGCGCGGCTGATCTCTTCCATCGCCACCAGATGGGCCAGATAGCCCAGCCCGCTGCCGCCGTACTCGCCGGGAACGGTCATGCCCAGCAGGCCCATCTCCCCGAGCATCGGCCACAGCTCCTGCGGGAACCAATTGTCTTCGTCGGTCTTGGCGGCGCGCGGCGCGATTTCGGTGTCGGCAAAGCGGCGGACGGCATCACGCAGGGCGTCGAGGTCTTCGCCGAGGGGGAATGGGCGCATGGGAGGCTCGTGAAGGTGGAGGGGGCGGTACTTCAAGCCCTCCCCTTCAAGGGGAGGGTTGGGAGGGGATGGGGTCGAAGTGCGAGTCTGCGGTCAGCAAGCCCATCCCCATCCCGGCCTTCCCCTTGAAGGGGAAGGAGGCAAACGCATCAACTGCCGCGCACGCGGCCCTGGAAACGGGTGCGGCCGCGACCCAGTGGCAACTTGAGTTTGCCGATCTTTTCGATGCGCTCTTCGGCCAGCCGGTCGGCGGCCTTGTAGGTCGGGATGCCGTCGCGATCGGCGATTTCGTAGATGCGGGTGAGGTTGTGGTAGATGGTGCGCATCATGCGCATGGCACGCTCGCGGTTGTAGCCGTCGAGCTCCAGCGCCACGTTCATCACGCCGCCGGCGTTGACCGCGTAATCCGGTGCGTACAGGATGCCGCGACGCATCACTTCATCACCGATTTCGTTGTTGGCCAGCTGGTTGTTGGCCGAGCCGCAGATGACCTTGAACTTGAAGCGCGGCAGGGTCTGTTCGTTGACGGTGCCGCCCAGCGCGCAGGGCGAATACACGTCGGCCGCCACGTCGTAGATCTCGTCCAGAGCCACCGCCTCGGCACCGTAGTCGCTGACCGCCTTGTCCACCAACTGCGAGTTGATGTCGGTGACGAAGATCTTGGCGCCGCGTTCCTTCAGCAGCTTGACGTATTCCATGCCGACGTGGCCCAGGCCCTGCACGGCGTAGCTGTACTTGCCCACGTCCTCATCGCCGAATTTCTTGTTGAGGGTGGCCAGCAGCCCCTGCAAGCTGCCATAGGCGGTGAACGGCGAGGGGTCGCCGGAACCGCCATGCACCTGGTGGACGCCGGTCACGTACTCGGTTTCCCGGTAGACGTATTCCATGTCGTTGACGTCGATGCCCACATCCTCGGCGGTGATGTAACGGCCACCCAGCGACTCCACGAACTGGCCGAACGCGCGGAACAGTGCCTCGGATTTGTCCCTGGCCGGGTCGCCGATGATCACCGCCTTGCCGCCGCCGATGTTCAGGCCGGCCACCGCGTTCTTGTAGGTCATGCCGCGCGAGAGGCGCAGCACGTCGTTCAGTGCCTCCGCTTCGCTCGGGTAGGGCCACATGCGGGTGCCGCCCAGGGCCGGGCCCAGCACGGTGTTGTGGATGGCGATGATCGCCTTCAGGCCGGCGTCCTTGTTGTGGCAGAACACCACTTGCTCGTGGCCGAAGGTGTCGAGCGTTTCGAAGATCATTGCAATGACTCCGGCCGATCCCGATGCGTGCAACGGAACCGGCGGCTATGGAAATGGAAGCGGGCATGTTGGCTGTGGCCGGGTGAACCCCCCGTCACAGCCGGGCATTTTAAGCCATCTGCCGGATCGGAGTCGGCATGCGTGAACGCATGGGCGGTCGATGCGGCGACGGCACCGCATCGGCAATGCCCTCAGCCGGCCGCCTTCGGTGCCTTGAAGCCGGCGCAGGGATCCGGGCGCGCGGTCGCGGGGATGCGCTGGATCTCGTCGAACGCGGCTGGATCCGATGACGGCTCCAGGAAGCCCACCGTGCGCGGTGCCAAGCCGTCGCGACGCAGCCAGAACGGCACCGCGATGTCGCCGCGTACGTGGCCGTTGCCGGCAATCAGCACCACGCCACGGGCGGCATGGGTGCGCAGGATGTCGGCCATCACCACGTCGCGGGCGATCTGCGCTTTCGCCATCGGTGTCACCAGCGCTTCCGGCAACGCGCCGCAGTGGCTGTCGCGCACTTCGGTTTCCTGCGTGGCCAGTACCTCCGCCGGCAGCGCGTCCAATGTGTAGTGGGCAATCAGTTCCGCCGGCAGCGCGGCGGCGAAGCCGTCCTTCACCACCTTCGAAGCGTCACCGCGCGACAGATTGGCGGCCAGCAACGGCAGCTTGTAGTCCAGCGCCAACTGGATCACCGGTTTGTAGAAAACCCAATTCCAGCTTGCCTTGGCCGGCGCGACCCGGGCGACCACGCAGTCGGCGTCGGCACAGGCGGTCATGGCTGCGTCCAGCGCCGGCTGCTGGGCGGTGTCGAATTGCTCCATCGCGATCGCCGGTCGCCAGCCCGCCTCCAGCCTGCCCTTGAGCATGGCCAGCCGCGCGGCGTGGCCTTCGGCGCTGTCGTGCACTTCGCCCAGCAGCAGCAGCCGCGGCGTGCTGGCCGGTGCAGTGTGGGTGCAGCCCACAAGGGTAACCAGCAGTGCAGAAAGCAGGGCGGTGCGACGCATGGGCTGTCTCCGGAAGTTCGGGCCAGCTTGCCACAGGACTGGCCGGCGTTTTGCCACGACTACGTTGGCCGGATAGACCGCATCGTGCGCGGTTCTTGCCCAACCGGAGGTTCCCATGCGTCGTTCATTCAGGCCGGTCGCGCTGGCCGTGCTGTTGTCACTGTCCACCGCATTCGCGACTGCGGCCACTTCACCGCAGGCACCGGCCGCAACGGCTGCGGAGCAGCCGCAGGCCACCCCGCGCGGCACCACCTTCCTGCTGCCCGAGGGCTGGGTGCGCACCGTGAAGGGCAACGCCACCGTGCTGACTCCGCCGGAGGCCGACGGCTCGCGCATCGTCATCGTCGACGCCACCGCCGCGAATCCGGACGAAGCGGTGGCGCAGGCCTGGGCCGCGCTGGGGATGACACCGAAGTTCCTGCTTGCCACCGACGCCGCGCCGCGCGACGGCTGGGAGCAGCGCCGCTTCTACGACTACGACGTGCCGCAGAACGCCAGGCGGATGATCAATGCCGACGCGTACCGTCATGGCAAGGCCTGGACGGTGGTGCTGGCCGACGCCGACCATGGCGTCGCCGAGAAACGTGGCTCGCAGTTCGGCAAGATTTACCAGCGCCTGCAGCCGGCCGGTTACACGCGCGAGAGTTTCAGCGGTCGCAGCGCGCACAAGTTCAATGCCGCGCGCCTGCAGGTCATTTCCAACTTCGTCGAAAAGATGCGCCGCGATTTCGACGTGCCCGGCGTGGCCATCGGCATCATCGAAGATGGCAAAGTGGTGCTGTCACGCGGCTTCGGCGTGCGCGAACTGGGCAAGCCGGCCGCGGTGGATGGCGACACCCGTTTCATGATCGCCTCCAACACCAAGGCACTGACCACGCTGATGCTGGCCAAACTGGTGGACGCCGGCAAGCTGGATTGGAACGCGCACGCGGTGGACGTGTACCCCGCGTTCAAGCTGGGCGATGCCGCCACCACCGGCAAGGTGCTGGTCAAGCATCTGATCTGCGCCTGCACCGGCGTGCCGCGGCAGGATTTCGAATGGCTGTTCGAAGGCGAGAAGCAGACGCCCGCGTCGGTGATGGCCACGCTGGGCACGATGCAGCCCACCAGCGGCTTCGGCGAGTTGTTCCAGTATTCCAACCCGATGGCGGCGGCGGCCGGCTACATCGGCGGGCAAGTCGCGCATCCCGGCACCGAGCTGGGCGCCGGCTACGACCAGGCGATGCAGGCGCTGGTGTTCGACCCGCTGGCCATGCACAACACCACCTTCGACTATGCCAGGGCCCAGACCGGCAACTACGCCGCGCCGCATGGCTACGACATCGACCACAAGGTCGAGGTCATGGGCATGGGCCTGAACGACACCATCGTGGCTTCGCGCCCGGCCGGTGCGGCCTGGAGCACGGTGAACGACCTGCTGAAGTACGTACGGATGGAAATCGACCGCGGCCAACTGCCCGACGGCAGCCGCTACATCGGCGAGGCCGCGCTGCTGCAGCGGCGCCAGCCGCAGATCTCGCTGGGCGCCGACAGGGACTATGCGATGGCGTTGGTGGTGGATCGCAGCGACGGTGTGACCGTGATCGACCACGGCGGCGACATGGGTGGCTTCCACTCCAACATGATGTGGTGGCCGACGCAGAAGGTCGGTGCGGTGATCCTGACCAATGCCGACGAGGGCATGTACCTGCGTGGCCCGTTCAAGCGCCGGCTGATGGAGCTGATGTTCGACGGCGAGCCGCAGGCCGTGGCCGAGGCGACTGCCACCGCCAAGGCCAACCGCGCCGCGTTCGCTGCCCAGCGCAAACTGCTGCAGTGGCCGGCGGACAATGCGGTGCTGGATGCGCTGGCGCCGCGCTACCGCAACCCGGCGCTGGGTGAGCTGGTGGTCAGCCGCGAGGCCGGCAAGGCGGTGTTCGACGTCGGCGCGTTCCGCTCGGCGGTGGCCACCATGCCGCAGCCGGACGGCAGCCTGGCGCTGGTCACCATCGACCCGGTGGCCGCCGGTTTCCCGTTCGTGCGCGCCGACAAGGACGGCGTGCGCCGGCTGATCGTGCGTGACGGCCAGCACGAATACATGTTCGACGAAGCCAAGTGAGGGAACGGGCGTCGGCTGCGGCCGGCGCCCCGACCCAGGCCGCAAGGCAGGGGGCGGGGCAGGGGGGGCGCGTTACAATCGCGGATTACCCGAACACCCGTGGATTCGAGCGATGAGCACCCCCGCCGCCAACCTTCCCGAACAGCAGCAGCCCACCGCGCTGGACGAAAACCGCCCCCCCCTGCGCTTCGTCACCGCCGCCAGCCTGTTCGACGGCCACGACGCCGCCATCAACATCATGCGCCGGCTGATCCAGGCGCAGGGCGCGGAAGTCATCCACCTCGGCCACAACCGCAGCGTGGAAGACGTGGTGCGCGCGGCGCTGCAGGAAGACGCCGACGCCATCGCGCTGTCGTCCTACCAGGGCGGCCACGTCGAGTACCTGAAGTACATGGTGGACATGCTGAAGGAGCGCGACGCCGCACACATCCGCGTGTTCGCCGGCGGCGGCGGCACGATTACGCCCGAGGAAATCCGCGAGCTGGAAGCCTACGGCGTCGAGCGCATCTACCACCCCAACGACGGCATGCACATGGGGCTGGTGG